>CAZWVG010000456.1:0-3286 GCA_964637355.1 uncultured Gemmatimonadaceae bacterium | reverse complement strand
AGCTCTCCTCCAACGCGCTGCCGCCGACCGTTGCGTCGAGCGCGCTCCAGGCGATCAAGGTGATCGAGGCGCAGCCCGAGCGGGTGCAACGCCTGCGTGACAACGCGACGTACTTCCGCGGGCGCCTCATCGAGGCCGGCTTCAAGCCCCTGGCGGGCGAAACGCCGATCGTTCCGATCATCATCGGGGAGACGGCGGCGGCGATTCAGATGAGCGAGCAGATGCTCGGCGAAGGCGTCTTCGTCACCGGCTTCGGCTTCCCCGTTGTTCCGCAGGGGACGGCGCGTGTGCGTTGCCAGGTGTCGGCCGCGCACACGCGCGAAGACCTCGACTTCGCGATCGACGCGTTCCGAAAGGTTGGGACGCGACTCGGCGTGATCTGAGCCGTTCGCAGCGGGAGCGCCACGGCGCCCCGCGACCTGCGGAGTGGTCCGCGGAAGGCATGTCGCGCGTGATCGCCGATTGCTCCGGCACGCCCTCCGGCGAGCGTCGACCCTCGGCGAACGGACTTGTGTCATCGGGCGATTGTGCCCCGCGTCACCGGCGGCGGCGCGTTTGGGTGTGCGTGCCCCGAACGTGACGCCCGCGCTCCCGTCCTCGTCCCTTTCTTGAGTTGGCGGGAGCACACGGCGCGAGTTGCGCCCGCGTGCGCCCTGACGCTGTTGTTCCACGCGCTGCTCGCCGGAAGGGAACCCGGGAGGGCGCTGACACTCACTCGCGCGACACCCGAGGCTCTCCGTATGCGCATCGCTCGCACGTTTCGCCTGGCCCTGAGCGCCGGCGTCATCCTCCCTGCCCTCGTTGGCGCGCAGGCGCCCACGCAGGCCCCACGCGGCTTCGACAACTCGTGGTTCTGGGGCGTGAAGGGGGGATCGACCATGTTCACGACCGGCGTCGACGGGAGCGCGAAGGTCAACGCGCCGACGGTCGGTGGCGAGTGGCTCATCACCCGCACGCACGTCGGTCTGTCGCTCTCGGTCGAGCAGGCCTTCTTCGACAATACCGCCGCAGTCTTCGATGCCTCGGCGCCGGGGTCGGCGCGCGCGGTGAACATCAGCGACCTGCGCCAGTACAGCGCGAGCATGTACTTCTTCCCGCTGCAGTACGGCAACCTTCGTCCGTACGCCGGCATCGGGCTCGCGATCAACGTGATCCAGAACGCCGACCCGCAGGGGACCTACACGAGCAGTGACGCACAGACGACGGTCTTCACCACTGTCGACGACCAGAGCAGCCGCGCCGCGGCGGTCTTCACGCTCGGCGCACAGCTGCAACTGCAGCCGCGTATCTCGGTGTTCGGTCAGGCTGCCACGATGCCGACGCGCAACAACTTCCTGATCAACGGCGCCGCCAACACGTTCGTCTTCGAGGCGGGGCTCCGCTTCAACGTGGCGAGCGCTCTCGAGTCGCTGAAGTAGTCGCGATCACTCTGGCAGCAACGAGGGCCGGCTCCCTGGCGATGGGAGCCGGCCCTTCTTGCATCTGCCGGCCGCGCGCCCGAACGGATCGGGTCAGCGCAGTCCTCGCGCGCGAAGCCAGCGGGCGCTCTCGCCGAGGGAGACGCGGGAAAACGTGGACGGCGTGCGCGAGACGTGGGGGTCGCCGTTCACAAAGAAGCGGAGCGGCCAGTCGGCGCATTGCGAGATACCGATCCGCGGGGTGACAACGACGTCTGCGTCGCGTACCGGCGTACCGCGCACCAGCTGCAACTCGGCGCCGTCGAGCATCGTGCCGTCGAGTGCCCCGGTGATTCCCATCGCCTGACACAGCTTGCCGGGACCATTGGTGAGCGCGACGCCAGCTGCCCGGCCGCGCCTCGCACGCATCGCATCGACGCCTTCGAGGGGAGCGAGCGCGCGAATGAGCACCGCGCTTCCGTACCCCGCGTGCCGCGTGACCGCATTCACGCACCAGTGTATCCCGTAGATGCGATAGACATACGCGGTCCCCGGCGCCCCGTGCAGGTGTCGATTGCGCGCGGTCAGGCCTACAGCAGAATGGCAGGAGGCGTCGTGCGGGCCGAGGTAGGCCTCGACTTCCACGATGCGCCCCCGGGTGACCTCGCCGCCCGCGCGCGAGACGAGTTCGCAGCCCAGCAACGCCCGGGCCACACGCGCGGTTGCCCGGTCGTAGAACGACGCGGGAAGCG
The DNA here is from genome assembly GCA_964637355.1 of uncultured Gemmatimonadaceae bacterium. GTDB lineage: Bacteria > Gemmatimonadota > Gemmatimonadetes > Gemmatimonadales > Gemmatimonadaceae > SCN-70-22. Next base: position 1,137 of record CAZWVG010000456.1, on the reverse strand, counting down.
CCTCCCCCTTGGCGCGAAAGTGCGAACGCCGCGCACGAGGCGCGGCGTTCGGGTCGGTGATCACGTGGCGGCGGCCTTCTTGGCCCGGGCGCCTCGCCCGCGCTTGTTGTCCCCATCGCCTCCATCGCTTGCTGCTTTCGTCTTCTTGGCGGTGGTGCGCCGACCTCTCGTCGACTTCGCCGCGGGTGCCGATTCGCCATCGGACGACGCAGCAGTCTTCGCTGCCGCCTTCTTGGCGCGTCCGCCGCGTCCGCGCTTGGCCTTCGACTTGGGCGTCTCGGCGGCATCGGTCGCACCTTCAGCCTTCGCGGCTGCGGGAGCGGCCGAGTCGACGGCGCTGGTTGCAGCTGACGGCGTTGCCTCGGGCGTCGCCGCGCCGGAAGACGAGGTCTCCGGTGCGTGCTCCACTACGCCAACGAGGAGAAGCTCCGGGGGCGGGCCCGACGGAGCGCGACGTCCGCCACGCGCCGGCGCGCCACGCGGCCCCATCCCGCGCGGGACGGGAGGAGTCGCAGGTGCAGCGGCAGCGGCCGCCGCCGCATGTGCGGCAGCTGCGCGGTTGAGCTGTTCAGACACCGGCGCGACCGCCGCCGGGAGCGAGACTTCGAAGTCATTTCCGCGGCGACGCAGGTCGATGACTTCCTGGTCGTGCGCGTCCTTGAGAATGCGCTCGAAGTTGCGCTCGCTCAGGCTCTCGCTGTCGCGTCCGAGCGTCTCGAAGGCCTTCACGCGCACCGCACGCGCGGCGACGGCGTTGTCGCCGCTCACGAGGGCGACAGTAGCCTTCTTCACGAGGTCGAACGCTTCCTGCCGCGTCAGCCGCTCGCCACTCAGCCCGATGTCATCACGCGTCTCGGCGCGGGCTTCGCCGCGCGCTTCGGTGCGTTGGTCAGCACGCGGCTGTTCCGGGCGCGAAGACGGGGTGCGCTCCTGACGCTGCTCACCACGCGACTCACTGCGTTGCTCGCGCGGCTCACTGCGCTGTTCGCGCGGCTTCTCCTCGCGCGCGTCGGGGCGCGATTCGGCGCGTGCAGCTGGCGGAGCGGCGGCGGGGCGCGCCTCGACGACGCCCGCCGACTCCTCGGCCGGCTCGGCGCTCGCCTCGGGGGCGGTGAAGGGGGTCGCGGCGATCAGGGC
>CAZWVG010000455.1:0-3299 GCA_964637355.1 uncultured Gemmatimonadaceae bacterium | reverse complement strand
CATGCGGATGGTCCCATGGCTCCTCGCGGCTGCGTCGCTCGCAGGGGTCGCCGTGGTGTGGCGCGGCGGAGCGCGAGAGCGCGAGGCGCGCCAGCTCGCAGAGCGCGACAACAAGGGATTGCAGGCGCAGGTCGCGATGCTCGACTCGCTCGTGGCCACGCTCACCGCGTCGGACCTGTCGACCGTGGTGCTCTCGTCGACGGGGGAGCCGCCGTCGGCGCGCTTGTACTGGAATCGCGATCACGGCCAGGTGCTGCTCGCGGCGTATCGTCTTCCGCCGGCCGCCCCCGGCCGCACGTATCAGCTGTGGGGAATTGCCGAAGGGAAGGCGCCGGTGAGCCTCGGGACGTTCTCGCAGGCGGGGGAGGGGCGCGACATCGTGCGCTTCCCGGTCCCCGCCGGATTGCAGCTGGCGATAGGGGCCGTCACCGAAGAGCCAGCGGGCGGCTCGCCGCAACCGACGAGCGCGCCGTTCCTCGCCGGTACCCTGCGCGCCAGCGAGTGAGCGCTCGAGGCGGGGCGACACTCCCACCGCCTCGCGTCGATGCTACAACTCCCGCATCACGACGCGACGCAGCGTCTCGGCGTCGATGTTGCCACCGCTCACGATGATCCCGACGCGCTGGCCGGCGAGTTGTGGGGCGAGCTTGCGCAGTCCGGCGAGTCCGCCGGCACCGGCTCCTTCGACGAGCGAATGCGTGGTCGAGAGGAGGAGCCGCAATGCGTCGGCGATCTCGGCGTCAGTCACGGTGACGAATCCGGCGAGACCTTCCTGGAGTGCGGGCCAGGTGAGGTCGTACGTGCTGCGCGTGGCCAGGCCGTCGGCAAAGGTGTCGGCGCGTTCGGTCGTGCGCCGTTCGCGGGCGTGCCACGAGTCGTGCGCTGCCGAGGCGCCGGCGGCCTGCACCGCGTAGACCTTGGTGTTGGGGGAGAGCGCGCGGGCGACGGTCATCGCGCCCACCACCTGCGAGCCGCCGCCGACCACGGCCACCACGGCGTCGAGCGTACCGGCCTGCTCGAACATCTCGAGGGAGAGCGTGGCGGCCCCGGCGAGGATCCGGGCGTCGTTGGTGCTGTGCGCGAGCGTCGCGCCGTCACGCTCGACGATGGCATGGGCGACGTGCACCGATTCGTCGTAGTCCTTCCCCTCTTCGATCACGGTGGCCCCAAACGCGCGCATGCCGGCGTTCTTGTCCGGATTGTTCCCGACGGGAACACAGATCGTGGCGCGGGCGCCGAAGGCGCGGCTGGCGAACGCGATCCCCAACCCGTGATTGCCGCGCGTGGCCGCGACGACGCCGCGCGCACGCTGTGCGTCGTCGAGCGCGGTCATGAACGAGAGCCCGTTCCGCACCTTGAACGAGTTGGTCGGATTGAAGTTCTCGTGCTTGACGAGGACCTGGACGCCGTGGCCGACGGCGGCGTCCAGCAGCGGATAGTTGTACAGCGGAGACGCCTGCATGTACGGCGCGATGCGCGCGCGCGCGGCGCGCACGTCGTCGAGGGAGATGGGCCAGTCAGTCGTCATTCGGTCGCGAAGGGGAGAGGTGCGCAGGAAGAACGTCGCCGCATACGCGCGACGCGAGAGAGTCTCGATCGGCCGGGCGTTGCGCGCTTCTCATTCATCGAGCGGCGTCACATCGACCGTGGCGTGCCCTTCTGCGTCGAAGGACACGAAGACGCTCCACGGCTGACAGCAGACCTGGCAGTCTTCCACATACTGCTGGTCTTCACCACTCCCGGGATCGACGAAGATGACGTTCTCCTCGCCGCAATAGGGGCAGCACACCGTGCTCTCGGTGTCGGCCGTACCGTCGCCCAAATCGAAGTCATCCGCGTCGTTGTACTCCATGCGTGTGCAAGCTAGAGGTCATCGCGCCAGGAGTCGACGGTCTCACGCCGGTGTTGGTCGCGCGTGCGTCCGGCGACGCGTTGCGACGTGACAGCTGGTGCTGCGACGTGCGCGAGGAGAATCGGCGACGAGCGCAAGGGTAATCCGCCCTACTCGTCAGGTGAATCCGTGCGCTACGTGTGCGTTGAAACCTCCAACTTTACTCGGCGTAGGAGATGCAGCGTGCAACGTGGCACGCACGAATTTCGGGAGCGCAAGCGAGGGTGGTATGAGAACGTCGAATCTTGCAGTGATGGCGCTGGCGGCCGTGTTGATTCCGTCGACCGTGATGGCGCAGGTTTTTTCGGTGGGGCGCGACGATGATCGCGGGCCGCGTGGTCCGCGGCATTCGCCGGTGCTCGTCGGTGGTTCCTTTACCTACGCCGTGCCGCAGCAGGAATTCCGGCAGAACGTGAAGCAGGGCTTCGGCGGCGATGTCGGCGCGCACTTCAAGCTGGACCGGCGCGGGATCCTCGGGCTCGGCACCGAGCTGGGCTTCCTGAGCTACGGGCGCGAGACGAAGCGCGTTCCGCTGAGCTCGACGATCGGTGGTCGGGTCAACGTCGACCTCACCACGTCGAACAACATCTTCTGGATGGGCATTGGGCCGCAGTTGACGGCGCCATCGGGCCCGGTGCGGCCGTACGTGAATGGCACGGCTGGCTTCGCGGTCTTCTGGACCGAATCGAGCGTGAAGGGGAGCTACGACGACGAGAGCTTCGCGTCGACCAACAACTACGACGACGCCACCTTCGCCTGGACCGGAGGGGCGGGGATCCTCATCCCGGTGGGGACGTCGCGCGAGGGGGCGATCGATTTCGGCGTGCGGTATCACGGCAACGGCAACACCCGCTACCTCAAGAAGGGCGACATCATCGACCTGCCCAACGGGAACGTGCAGCTGCAGATCAACGAGGGGAACACGCCGCTCCTCATGTGGCGCCTCGGCTTCAAGTGGGGACTGTTCTAGTCACCGGCTGCCGCTTGCAGTCGACGCCCGCGGGACCTGCCTAACGAAGACGGCGGGTCCCGCGCTGCGTTTGGGGGACTTCACCGGCGTCCGGCGGCGCGGTGGTTGAGGAGCGCGGTGCGGGAGCGTAGGATTGGGCGCATGCGCCTGAGCGGCGGTTCCGCGGCCATCCTCTCCCTGATCGGTGGCTTCGCCATCGGGTCGCTGGCGTCGGCGTTCGCGCCGTCGCTTGGGGCGGTGCTCCTCTCGGTGAGCCAGCCGGTGGGGACGCTTTGGGTGAACGCGATCCGCATGACGGTGATCCCGCTGGTGATCGCGCTCCTCATCACCGGCATCGATTCGCTGGGGGACCTGCGAACGGTGGGACGCATGGGTGGGTGGGCGCTCGGGACGTTCGTCGGGCTCCTGACGCTGATGGCAGTGGGATCGGCGCTCGCG
>CAZWVG010000454.1:0-3320 GCA_964637355.1 uncultured Gemmatimonadaceae bacterium | reverse complement strand
GCTGACCTTCAACGACAAGAGTGAGTAGGGATGGCTGAGAACGCGCAGATTCACGCCGTGGGCCGCCGCAAGGAAGCGGTGTGCCGCGTGTACGTGAAGCCCGGCTCGGGCAAGTGGGACGTCAACGGTCGGACGCTCGGCGACTACTTCCCGCGCCCGACGCTCGTCTCCTCGATCCAGCAGCCCTTCACCGCGACCGACATGCTCGGCCGCTTTGATGTGTCGGCCCATGTCGAAGGCGGCGGACAGACCGGTCAGGCGGGCGCGTTGCGCCTGGCGGTGGCTCGCGCGCTCGTGTCGATGGACGAATCGCACCGTCGCAAGCTCCGCGATATGGGGCTCCTCACCCGCGACGCGCGTGCGGTCGAGCGCAAGAAGCCGGGTCGCCCGGGCGCTCGCAAGCGGTTCCAGTTCTCGAAGCGCTAGAAACAGCAAGACGGGGGACGGGGGACGGGAGACGGGGGTGCGGCGCGCTTTGCGCGCCGCCGAAGCCGATGCCCGCAGCCTTCGCTCCTCGCGCACGACGAGTCCGCGAGCCGCGTAGCGGCGAGCACTCCCGTCCCCCGTCCCCCGTCTCCCGTCCGTTCGTTCTACCTCGCACCTCTCCTGAGCTTCCGCGGGTGCCAGCTGAGCTGGTCGTAGGAAGCGTCGACGGAGTGGGTCGACCAACCCAAACGATTCACACCGCACCTCCATGTCCTCCCCGACTCTCGAACAGCTCCTCGAAGCAGGCGTGCACTTCGGCCACCAGACACGCCGGTGGAACCCGAAGATGCGCCGCTTCATCTTCGCCGAGCGCAACGGCATCCACATCATCGACCTGCAGAAGACCCTGCGGCAGGTCGAGCTCGCGCAGAAGCTCGTGCGTGAGGTGATCCTGCGCGGCGACAACATCCTCTTCGTCTGCACCAAGCGGCAGCTCGCCGCGATCGTGAAGGGCGAGGCGGAGCGCGCCGGCGCGATGCACGTCACCGAGCGCTGGCTCGGCGGGCTCCTCACCAACTTCCAGACGGTGAAGAAGCAGACGCGTCGCCTCAAGGAGCTCGAAGCAGGCTCCGAGGCGGGTGGCGACTTCGAGAACTACACCAAGAAGGAACAGCTCCTCCTCACCCGTCAGCGCGACAAGCTCTCGAAGAACCTGTCGGGCATCAAGAACATGGCGCGCCTCCCCGGGCTCCTGTTCATCGTCGACGCCAAGAAGGAGCGCATCGCGGTCTCCGAGGCCAACAAGCTCGGGCTCCCGATCGTCGCCATCTGCGATACGAACTCCGATCCGGACCTGATCACGGTCCCGATCGCCGGCAACGACGACGCGATCCGCTCGGTCGAGCTGATCACCCGCATGATTGCCGACACGATCGTCGAGGCGCGTCGTGAGGCCCCGGTCCGTTCGCAGGAAGAGGACGCCGAGGAGAGCACCTACAGCTCCGATCGCGGCCTCGAGCCGGCCGCCGCTGGCGGGAGCGACGAGGAGCGCCGCAAGCGCCGTCGTCCGCGCCGTCGCCGGGCCAAGCCCGAAGCGATCGCGGCGCGCCTCAAGACCGGCGAAGCCGGTGCTGAGGGTGGCGACGCCGGTGACGGTGGCGACGCCGATGGCGGCGACGCTGGCGGAGACGACAGCGGAGAGTGAACGACCAACGGAGCGAGCGCCCGAGCCGGCGCGCCCGCTCCAACGCCGAGTGAGTCCGAGGTGGACTCGCTCACGTCAGCAGCACTGACCAGCGCCGCCGGCACCCGAGCCGGCGGCGTTTTCACGAATCGAAGGACACGACAATGAGCAAGCCGATCACGGCGAAGGACATCGCCGACCTCCGCGCCCGCACGGGCGCGGGCATGATGGACTGCAAGAAGGCGTTGGAGGAGGGGGAGGGCGACGTCGAGAAGGCGGTTGCCATCCTTCGCACCAAGGGGATCGCGAAGGCGGAGAAGCGCGCCGGGCGCGCGGCGTCCGAAGGGCGCATCGTCGCCGTGACCGGTGCTGATGGTCGCAGCGTCGCGCTCGTCGAGGTCAACTCCGAGACCGACTTCGTCGCCCGCAACGACGAGTTTGGGGATCTCGCCCAGAAGCTCGCCACGCAGGTGCACCAGGACGACGCGATCGATCACGTCGTCCACGTGGCCGGTGAGGGGACGCTCTTCGCGCAGACCTACCACGCCGACAGCAGCAAGACGGTCGAGGAGGCGGTGAAGGCGGCGTCGGCCAAGACCGGTGAGAACGTCGTCCTGCGCCGCTACGCGCGCTTCACGACCACCGGTGCGTTAGGCACGTACGTGCACTTCAACCACAAGGTCGCCGCGGTCGTCGAGATCGTCGGGTCGGCCGGTGATGAGGTGGATGCGTTGGCGAAGGAAGTCGCCGAGCACGTGGCCGCCGGTGTCCCGCGCGTCCCGGTCGCCGCGACGCGCGCCGAAGTGCCGGAGTCGCTCATCGCCAGCGAGCGGGCGATCTTCGAGGCGCAGGCCAAGGAGAGCGGCAAGCCCGACGCGATCGTGCAGAAGATGGTCGACGGACGCATCTCCAAGTTCTTCGGCGAGATCGTGCTCAACGAGCAGCCGTGGGTGCGCGACGACTCCAAGACGATCCAGCAGCGCATCGACGAGGTCGCGAAGACCGTCGGGAAGCCGCTCACCATCCGCCGCTTCGTGCGCTTCCAGATGGGTGAGGAATAAGTGAGCGAGAGCGACGCCGGCACCAGCTACAAGCGGATCCTTCTCAAGCTCTCCGGCGAGGCCCTCGCCGGAGACAAGGGATCGGGCTTCGACTTCGAGCGCGTCAACCAGTTCGCCGACGAGATCAAGGGCGTCGTCGAAACGGGCGTCGAAGTCGGGCTGGTGATCGGCGGTGGCAACATGGTGCGCGGGACGCAGCTGGCGGCGCTTGGCCTCGACCGCGTCGCGGCCGACTACATGGGGATGCTCGGCACCGTGATCAACGCGATCGCGCTGCAGGACGTCCTCGAGAAGAAGAAGCTCGATACGCGCGTGATGACGGCGATCCGCATGGAGGAGTTGGCGGAGCCGTACATCCGCCGGCGCGCGCTGCGTCACTTCGAGAAGGGGCGCATCGTGATCTTTGCCGCGGGTACCGGCAACCCGTACTTTAGCACCGACACCGCCGCAGCCCTGCGCGCGATCCAGATCAAGGCCGAGGTGATCATCAAGGCCACGAGCGTGGATGGCGTGTATTCGGCGGATCCGAAGAAGGACCCCAACGCCCGGCGTTACGAACAGATCTCCTACCGCGACGTGATGCTGGAGGAGCTGGGGGTCATGGACCAGACGGCAGTGACGCTCTGCAAGGAGAACAAGCTGCCGCTGAT
>CAZWVG010000453.1:0-3329 GCA_964637355.1 uncultured Gemmatimonadaceae bacterium | reverse complement strand
CGCGCTCCACCGACAGCATGCCGCCGTGCGTGATCAGCATGATGTAGTTGAGGCGGATCGCGTCGCGGACCGCCGCGACGATTTCCTCGAGGTCGCGGCGCAGGAGCGGCTCGCCCCCGGTGAAGGTGACCAACATCGGATTGTAGAAGCGCGCCGCGTCGGCGAAGCTCTTGAGCTCCGTCGCGCGCGCCTCCGCCGGCGTCTTCCAGTAGTCGCAGAAGCCGCAACGCGCATTGCAGCGCATCGTGACTTCGAAGTGCACGAGGACCGGGCTCCGCTTCGCCACCAGCCAGGCGTACTTGGCGAGGAAGAGCGGGATGTGGTACGGCTTGTATTTGGAAGACAGCATGGGACGGGAGACGGGGGACGGGAGACGGAGGGTGTTCCGATTCACCCCCGTCCAACCGACGCGCCTAAGGCTAACCGTCCGTCAGCATTGGGAGGGTGATTCCCTCGCGTTTGGCCGTCTCCAGCGCCGTTTCGTAGCCGGCGTCGGCGTGGCGGGCGACGCCCATTCCCGGATCGTTCGTGAGGACGCGCTGCAGTCGCTCGCGCATCTCGGGCGTCCCGTCGGCGACGATCACCTGCCCGGCGTGCAGTGAGTTACCGATCCCCACGCCGCCGCCATGGTGGAACGAGACCCACGATGCCCCGCTGGCCACGTTCACCATCGCGTTCAGGATCGCCCAATCGGCGATCGCGTCGCTCCCGTCCTTCATCGCCTCGGTCTCGCGGAAGGGCGAAGCGACGCTCCCCGTGTCGAGGTGGTCGCGCCCGATCGCAATGGGCGCCGAGAGTTCGCCCGAGGCGACGAGGTCGTTAAGGGCAACGCCGAACTTCGCCCGCGCCCCCTGCCCTAACCAGCAGATGCGCGCCGGCAGCCCCTGGAAGTGGATCTTCTCGCGGGCAAGGGTGATCCAGCGGCGCAGGTGCTCGTCCTCGGGGAAGAGTTCGAGGGCGAGTTCGTCGGTGCGATGGATGTCGGCCGGGTCGCCCGAGAGTGCCACCCATCGGAACGGCCCCTTCCCTTCGCAGAAGAGCGGGCGCACGTAGGCGGGGACAAAGCCCGGAAAGTCGAAGGCGTTGGCGACGCCCGCGTCGTGCGCCACCGTGCGCAGGTTGTTGCCGTAGTCGAAGGTGATCGCGCCGCGCCGTTGCAGCTCCAGCATCGCCTGCACGTGCTCCACCGCGGACGCGGTCGATCGCTTCACGTACTCCTTGGGATCGCTCACGCGAAGAGCCTCCGCCTCGGCGAGCGTGATCCCGGCCGGTACGTACCCTTGCAGCATGTCGTGCGCCGAGGTCTGGTCGGTGACCACGTCGGGGATGACGTTGCGCCGCACGAGTTCTGGGAAGACGTCGGCGGCATTGCCGATCAATCCGACCGAGAGCGCGGTGCGACTGGCGGTCGCTGCGCCGATCCACGCCAGCGCCTCGTCGAGCGACGACGTCTTGCGATCGCAGTAGCCCGTTGCCAGCCGTTTGTCGATGCGGCGCTCGTCGACCTCGACGCCGAGGATCGCCGCGCCGCACATGGTCGCGGCGAGCGGTTGCGCTCCCCCCATCCCTCCGAGCCCCGCCGTGAGCACGAAGCGCCCGGCGAGCGTGCCGCCGAAGTGCTGGCGCGCCACCGCGCCGAAAGTCTCGTACGTCCCCTGCACGATCCCCTGCGACCCGATGTAGATCCACGAGCCGGCGGTCATCTGCCCGTACATGATGAGCCCCTTGCGCTCCAACTCGCGGAAGACGTCCCACGTCGCCCAGCGCCCCACGAGGTTGCTGTTGGCGATGAGGACGCGCGGCGCATGCACTCCCGTGCGAAATACTGCGACCGGCTTCCCGCTCTGCACGATCAGCGTCTCGTCCCCCTCGAGCTCGCGCAGCGCGGCGACGATCGCCTCGAACGCGTCCCAACTGCGCGCAGCGCGCCCCGTCCCGCCGTACACGACAAGGTCGTCCGGACGCTCGGCGACATCGGGGTCGAGGTTGTTCATCAGCATGCGGAGGGCGGCTTCCTGCTGCCACCCCTTGCAGCTGATCGCCGAGCCGCGCGGCGCGCGCACCACGCGCGGGCCGGCCTGTTGCGGAAGTGTGGAGGTCATGGCGTCCTCACGTCGTGGACTGGGCGAGCACGCGCGCCCGGAAACCGGCCGGAAGGCACGCGTCGAGCGCGCCGTCGGCGATCAGTCGTGCGGCGGTGGCAATGTCGGGCGCGAGGACGCGGTCGCGCCCCAGCGTCGCCACCTCGCCACGCAGCAGCGCGTGCGCCTGCTCGATGGCCGCACTCGACCGGAGCGGGCGCCGGTAGTCGATCCCCTGCATCGCGCACAGGAATTCCACCGCGAGCACCTGCCGCACGTTCTGGACGATGCGCCTGAGCTTCACCGCCGCTCCCATCGCCATGGGCACGACATCTTCCTTGCTCCCGTCGGTCGGGATCGAGTCGACGCTCGCCGGGTGCGACAGCACCTTGCACTCCGACGTCACCGCGGCCGCCGTCACCTGCGCCATCATGAAGCCGGAGTTGACGCCGGCGTCGGTCGTGAGGAACGGCGGCAATCCCTGGTTGAGATCCGGGTGCACGAGGCGGTCGATGCGCCGCTCGGAGATCGTGCTCAGGTTGGTGAGCGCGATCGCGACAAAATCGCACGCCATGCCGACGGAGAGCCCGTGGAAGTTGCCACCGCTCAGCATCTCCCCGTCCTCGAACACCAGCGGATTGTCGGTCGCCGCATTCAGCTCGCGCGCCACCACCCCTTCGGCGAATTCGAGCGCGTCGAGCACCGGGCCGTGCACCTGCGGCATGCAGCGAAGGGCGTACGCGTCCTGCACGCGCGGGTCGTCCAGGCGGTGCGATTCGCGAATTTCGCTGTCCGACAGGAGCTCGCGCATCAGCGCCGCCGAGCGCAATTGGCCGCGCTGCCCTCGCACTTCGTGGATGCGCGCGTCGAAGGCGACCGGCGTGCCTAACAAGGCCTCGAGCGTCGCGGCGCCGGTGACGTGCGCGGCGTTCCACAGGACACGCGCATCGTGCAGCGCGAGCGCGGCGAGTGCGGTGTGCGCCTGCGTTCCGTTGACCAGCGCGAGCCCTTCCTTCGGCTGCAAGGTCACCGGTGCGAGGCCGGCGTCGCGCAGCACGTCCGAAGCCGGGCGCTCGACGTCGCCCATCAGGAGCGTCCCCTCGCCAACGAGCCCCAGCGCCACGTGCGACAGCGGTGCGAGGTCGCCGCTCGCCCCAACGCTCCCCTGCTCCGGGATCGGCGCCCAGATCCCCGCATTGAGCATCGCCAGGAGCAACTCCACCACCTCGGCGCGAATCCCCGAGCAGC
>CAZWVG010000452.1:0-3347 GCA_964637355.1 uncultured Gemmatimonadaceae bacterium | reverse complement strand
TGGCGAGGCGGCGGCGCGGGCGGCGGTCGTCTGCGTGAGCTGCGATCTCTTTCGCGGGCAGAACGCGCAGGCGCAGGTCGAAGGGCTGGCGAAGATGACGCGCGAGCGCCTCACCGAAGCGGCGCGCGAGTGGGGGATCGCCGTTCCCGTGTACGTCGTCTTCACCAAGGCCGACAAGCTCCCGCATTTCGAGACCTGGGCGTCGACGCTCACTAACGACGAAGTGCGCGCCCCGGTCGGCGCGACTTTTCCGTTCGATGCGGCAGCCGGCGCCACGGGGAAGGACCGGGCACAGGCGGTCGGGACGTACGCCGAGCGCGTGGTGCCGCAGGTGGAAGAAGGGCTGGCGCGCGTAGTGTCGGCACTGGCCGGCCACCGAACCGCGCTCCTCGATCGCGAAAGCCAGCCGGATCGGCGCCTCACCGGCTACGAGCTCCCGCGCGAGGTGGGGAAGCTGGCACCCGACGCCGCCAAGTTCCTGGTGGAGATCTGTCGCCCGGTGCACCTCGGGGTGAGCCCGCAGCTGCGCGGCTTTTACCTGGTGGGGGCGCGCCCGATCACGGTGACCGACAAGCCGGCGCCGCCAGCAGCAAAGGCGCGGGCGCAAGGCGGCGGCTCGGCGACCAGCGCGACGCACGTCTTCGTCCCCTCGGCGCCGCCGCAGGCAGAAGCGTCACCGGTTGCGGCTGGCGGAACGACACGCCGCGTCCCGCAGTGGGTCTTCCTCGAGCGCCTCTTTCCGGAGGTGCTCCTCGCCGACCGTGGCGCCGCGTCGATGGCGCGCGGCGGCGTGCGCGTGTCGGCGGTGCGTCGCACGCTCCTTGGCATCGGGATCGCGGCGGGCCTGGTGATGTCGCTCGGCGTCCTGCGCTCGTGGCTCGGCAATCGCGAGTTGGCCTCGCGCACGGTGGCGGCGTCGCGGGATGTGACGGCGCTCCCGGTCGTGACGGCGCCGCAGGGCGCCATCGCCTTCCCGTCCGCCGATGCGCTCCGGCGCCTCGAGGCGCTGCGCACGATCCTCGATACGCTCAACGGCTACGCGACGACCGGTGCTCCGGCACGGTTGACGTGGGGATTGTGGCACGGCGACGACCTCCTCGATCGCGGGCGTCGCGTCTGGCTCGACGGGTATCGCCGTCAGCTGCATACCACCGCCTACGGCGCGCTGGTCGATTCGCTCAAGGCGCTCCCCGACGCTCCGCGCCCCACCGACGACTACGGCGTCGACTACAGCATGCTCAAGGCGTATCTCATCATGACCGGTGAGTCGCCGCGGAGCACGCCGAGCTTCCTCGCTCCGGTGCTGATGACGAGCTGGATGCGCGGGCAACCGGTCGATGCCGACGAGATGGCGCTTGCCCGCAAGCAGTTCGAGTTCTACGCCACGCTCCTCGCCAAGGAGAATCCGTGGCCGGAGAACGAGGACGCGCGCATCGTGACGCACGCGCGCTCGTTCCTCAATCGCTTCACCGGCGGGGAGCAGATCTACCAGTCGATGCTGGCCAAGGCCGACGAGGCGGCGCCCGCGGCCAAACTCGCCGATGCCGCCCCCCTCGCCCCCGGGGTGATCACCGCACCGGCGCAGGTATCGGGTGCCTTCACCGCGGCGGGGTGGGAGTTCATGCAGGGGGCCTTCAAGAACTCCGACCGGTATTTCGAGGGCGAGCAGTGGGTGGTGGGCGACGCGACCGCGTCGCTCGCGCAGGATCGCGACGCGATCCTGGCCGCGCTCCGGGCGCGCTACACCGCCGACTACATCAACAAGTGGCGCGACTTCGTGCGCAACACCAACGTCGTGCGCCCGTCAGGTGCACGCGATGCAGGGGTGAAGGACGCGGCGAAGAAGCTTGGCGCGATCAGCGGTGCGCAGTCGCCGCTCCTCGGGGCGCTGGCCATGGTCGCCAGCAACACCGGTGTAGACTCGACAGTGGCGGCGGCCTTCCAGCCGGTGCAGACCGTCGTACCGCCCGATGCCAAGGGGAAGAACGTCACCGAGGGGAACCAGCAGTACGTGAACGCGCTCGTCGGGCTGCAGGGCGCGCTCGAGCAGGTCTCCTACATGCCGCCGGTCGTCGACACCGCGTCGGCGATGGCGATGTCGCAGAAGGGGCAGGAAGCGCTCGGGTCGGTGACGCAGGCGAAGATCGCGGCGCGCCAACTCGCGCAGAAGTTCGCGGTCGACACGTCGGCGGTGAAGATCGCCGGGACGGTGGGCGCGTTGCTCGAGGCGCCGATCAACGGTGCGGAGGCCGTGCTCAAGGGCGTGGCCGGCACGCGTCCCCCCGCCGTGCGTCCCACCGTTGCAGCTGCGCCGCCACCGGCATCGGGCGGAGGCGGCGGTGGCGGTGGAGGCGGAGGCGGAGGCGGAGGCGGAGGCGGAGACAAGGGGGCGAAGGCAGCAGAGCTCGCGGCGATCCTCAACGAGCGCGGGCGCGCGATCTGCGAGGCGATGACGCCGATGCTGCAGAAATTCCCCTTCAATCCAGCCGCCACCGCCGAGGCCACCGTTGCCGAAGTCTCGGGGCTGTTGGCGCCTAACGCCGGACAGCTCGCCGCCTTCCAGCAGGAGCGCCTCGGCGACCTCCTCGAGAAGCAGGGGGACAAGTGGGTGGCGAAGGCGGGGCAGCCGGTGGCGCTCTCCGCGCCGTTCGTCGCGTTCTTCAACAAGGCGATGCAGGTGTCGGCGGCGCTCTTCGATGGCGGCAGTGCGCCGCGCGTCGTCTTCCTCGCCAAGGCCGAAACGTCGCCGGCGATTCCGCGCGTGACGCTCACGCACGGCTCGCAGGTAGCGGCCTTCACTTCCACCACGCCGGAGAATCGCTTCGTCTGGCCGGCGCCGAGCGGGCGCGAGGCGCGACTGCTCGCGGTGTTCGGCAAGAACAAGGAGCGCGAGGTCGACAAGGCCACCGGCGAGTGGGCGATCTTCCGTCTCGTGTCGCACGCGGCCAAGGCCGAGCCGATGGGGGGTGGCGCGCTGCGCGCCGAGTGGAACGCGACGGGGAAGGATGCACGCCCGGTCGGGGTGCTCTTCACGGTGGAGTCGGGGGCGCCCGTGCTGCAGCGCGGATGGCTCGGTGCGATGTCGTGCGCGTCGCAGGTGACGCGTTAGGCAGGTGGACGCTGCGGCCGTTACATCGTGCGCTGCGCCGTGACTGCGGCGCGGCGCGCAGCGTCATGAGGGGGCGCGCCACGCCTCTGCATCGCTGCGGCGAACCGCGCCGCGCCGTTCTTGATCGCGTCCTGAGGCGCCGGTAGCTTCCCCCGCGAAGCGGCGCCTCTCCCCAGGTTTCCTCGATGCCGAAAGTCTGTCCCGTCTGCGACACCGTGTACCCCGACGCGAACGCGTT
>CAZWVG010000451.1:0-3380 GCA_964637355.1 uncultured Gemmatimonadaceae bacterium | reverse complement strand
GGCGGCCAACAGACAACGAGTGACTGCCATTCGAAAACTCTCCTGCGTTGGCGTGAGATGCGGGCGAACCTGCATGTTGAGAACAGTTAGGACGGTGACACGCGCGCCCACTCAGACTTGAGTGGAAGCGTTTCCCGGAAAACGTTTCCTCAACGGATTGACGGCATAACATACGGTGGTGCCGGAATGGGTCAAGATCGTGTAAATCGCCATGATCGCGAGATTTGCAGTTCCGCCGGCGCGGGGACGGACCGGACCTCACCTCCCGGACACAACTCGTCAAATCACTTGCTTTCATTCGTCTCCCACGCTTCGCGCGCGCCGCGGCCAGACGTAGGCCCGCGGTCCCGCCATCGGGCGCCTCAACCAGCCGACCGCACAACGTCGCCGATTCGTGGCGGCGCCTCCCACCTGGAATCGCTGCCATGCTCCTGACGTCGATGCTCCTCGCGGCCCAGATCGCCCAGGCCGGCCCGCCGCGTCAAGCCGTTGTTCAGCAACGATTTGTAGAGCCTGTCCTTTCCTTCCCCGAGCCGGGACTCGACGATCCCGCTGCGTATCAGGGGTACCAGACCCGCCTCTACAAGGACGCCGCTGGCAATACGCTCCAGATCTACCTCGACCGCCGCGAAGGGCGGGTCGTGCACATCCTGGCCGACGCGGAAAACGCCAGCATCGGCTTCTCGGCCCGCGCCTCCGACCACTCCCCGGCCCCGCTCGCGTGGGGAGACAGAGGGGCCCGCGTCTCCCGCGCCGGTCGCACCCGAACGCTCGAGTACTCCCTCACCGCCCCGACATCCTCGGTGTCCCTCGGCTGGTTTCTCCTCGGCTCCATGCGGGTCGAACGCGACTTCCAGTACGAGAAGCGACACCAGCAACCGTTCGCGCGCGTGCAATTCGCCGTTCCCGAGGTGGTCCGGCTGGTCGATGCGATCGAGTCGCTTCCGGCCGCCACGCGCTCGCGTCACCTCTCAATCGTTGGTGCAGCAAGCGTTGCGGCGCTGCGCGCACGCTTGCGCCCGGCCATCTCGACCGTCGTCCGCGGGACGCAGTGGAGCGCACGCGTCGTCCAGCCTTCGCTCGACGCGCGCGACACGATGACGCTGGTGATCAGCGCGGATCGCCGGCGCGTGCAGGGCTTTCTCGCGGGAGACTCGGTGGTACTGAGCGCCACCGGCGGAACCGAGGTGCGATTCGATGTGCGCATCACCACGACCGGCGGTACGCTCACTCCGCTCGCGCGTCGCGAGATTTTCACCGACGACTTTCTCGCATTCCTCGACTCGGCGCGTGCTGCCGGCGCGGCCGACACGGCGGCGCGCACGCGCGCGCGCTGGATGGAGCGACAGGTGCGCGGCGTCGAGCTCCTCTCGTCGCGCGAGAAGCTGATGGCCGGCCTCCCGACGTACGCCACGTACTTCGGGCGCGACATGCTGGTGACGGCGATGATGATGCGCGCCATCTGGCGCCCCGACATGGCGTCGTTTGCCGCGGCGAGCGCGCTCCGCAAGCTCTCGCCGAGCGGCGAGGTGAGCCACGAGGAGGCGCTGGGCGGGCAAGCGGTGCGCGAAACGGCGAACGAGTACGTCGCGCTCGTGCGCGCGGCGGGTGGCGCGCGCGCAGGAGGTGACGTGCGGGCGGCGGATTCGCTCACCACGCGCGCGCTGGCGGTGCTGCGCGAACGTCGGCGAGTGCGCGAGAACTACCACATGATCGACGACGAGCTGCACCTCCCGATCCTTCTGGCGCAGTGGTTGGGGAATCCCGACGTCCCCGCCAGCCGCAAGCGGGCCTTCCTGCGCGACACCGACGGTGGGATGGCGCCGCGCCTCACCCGTGTCGTGCGCGAGCTCGCCGTGGTGGCGCGGATGACTGCGCCCTACGCCGCCAGTCCGTCGGCTGCAACGCTCATCTCGTTTCCGCCGCGCAACGAAGGCGGGTGGGCCTCGGCGAGCTGGCGTGACAGCGGCGCCGGATACGCCGGGGGGCGCTTCGCGATGGACGTGAACGCGATCTGGGCGCCGCATGCGCTCGCCGCCATGCGGGTGATCCTCGACGCGCTTCCGTCGCTCGGCTTTTCGATCGATTCGCTGCGTCGCGCCATGCCGCGCGAGCTCGACGGCACGCCGTTAGGCGGATGGGTGCGCGACCGCGCGTCGCTCGACGCCGCGCTCGAGACGTGGATGGGAGCCGGGCGACACTTCGTAGTGCGCCTGTCGCCGCCGGCCGTACAGCGCGACGTCGCGGCGCGCCTCGCGGCACTCCCGGCGGCCGAAGGCGACTACTGGCGTGCGCTCGCCGAGCGCACCGGCGCCGAGCGCGATTCGCTGACCTTTCTTGCCCTGTCGCTCGATGCGAACGGTGCGCCGATCGGGGTGGTGAACAGCGACGTGGCGACGCGCCTCTTCCTCGGCGATCCGCGCCAGGGGATCATCGGCGACTCGGTGGTCGTGCGCGACACTCGGCAGTTTGTTCGCCCGTATCCGGCGGGACTGTTCGTGAACCGCGTGGGCCCCGTGGTCGCGAACGACGCCTTCGCGACCGACAGCGTGTGGGCGACCTTCGCGCGCGATGCCTATCACGGCCCCAAGGTCGTGTGGGGGCGCGAGGTGAACCTCTTCCTCCTCGGGGTGGCGCGACAGGTCGAGTTGCGTGGCGACGCGAACACCGCGCTCGCCCGCGAACTGCGCGACGCCGCGGCGAAAGTGCGGCGCGCGGTGGAGGAGTCCGGCTTTCGCAGTGAGTTGTGGAGCTACGACTTCGTCAACGGCGTCCCCACCGCGGTGCGCTACGGGTCCGGCGGTGACGTGCAGCTCTGGAGCACGACCGATCTCGCCGTGCAGTACGCGCTGGCGAAGCTCCGCTGGTGATGTGACGGAGACCTAACGAGCGCCGCCGAGCCGTCCGTCGAGTTCGAGGTAGATCCGGCGGACGGCGATCGCCCCCTGCTGCTCGGCGAGGAACCAGTGCCTGTACTCTTCCCAGTCGGCGGCGGCGACCGCGTCGTCGACGGACAGTCCTCGCTCGTGCAG
The DNA here is from genome assembly GCA_964637355.1 of uncultured Gemmatimonadaceae bacterium. Taxonomy (GTDB): domain Bacteria; phylum Gemmatimonadota; class Gemmatimonadetes; order Gemmatimonadales; family Gemmatimonadaceae; genus SCN-70-22. The sequence continues at coordinate 348 of CAZWVG010000451.1, read as the reverse complement.
CCTGGCGACGATCGCGTTCACGTCGCGCACCGCGTTGCGGAAGTTGACCAGCTCCTCGCGCGACACGGCGGGCGACTCGATGAAGCCATGTCCCGGGACGTAGCGATCGACGTTCATCGCCAACGCGCGATCGATCGTTGCCGCCCACTCGCTGGGGAAGGCGGAGCGCATCGCCGGGAAGACGCGGTTGAGGTAGGCCTCGCTCATGAAGAGGATGCGCTCGCGCGGGAGGTGCACCATGAGGTCACCGCCCGTGTGCGCTCGCCCGAGGAAGAGCACGTCGACCACACGCCCGCCAACGTCGACCTGCTCCCGATCGCTAGTCATGGCAACGGGCGGAACGACCAC
>CAZWVG010000450.1:0-3399 GCA_964637355.1 uncultured Gemmatimonadaceae bacterium | reverse complement strand
GTTCCGCACATCGCCGACGGGGAAGAACACAGCCTCGAGACGATCGCCGAACGCGTGGGGACCACGGTCGACGTCCTCCAGCGAGACCTCTTCTCACTGGTGGCCCGCTACGACGCACCGGGCGGCTTCGTCGAAGGAGTACAGCTCTTCGTCGGAACCGATCGCGTATCGGCCGTCTCCAATCACCTGCTGCGCCCCATGCGCCTGACGGTGAGCGAACTGTGCGCACTCGAGTTGGGACTCGCCGTGTTGCGCGCCACGCGCCCACCCGACGAGCACGCGGTCCTCGAGCGCGCGCGCGAAAGGCTGCGGCGCGTGATTGCGCGCCTCCCCCGCGACCCTGTGCCAAGCGTCGAGCACGGCGTCGCGCTCGGTGCCGAAGGAAACACCGGGCACCTTGCCGAGGTACGCTCGGCGCTGCGCGCGGCGCACAAGTTGCAACTGACGTACCGGAAGTCGGGGGCGACGACGGCAGGCGATCGCACGGTGTGTCCTTATGGGCTTCTCGTCGCCAACGGAATGCTCTACGTCGTGGCGCATTGCGAGCGCGAGACAGGCGTTCGCCTGTTCCGCATGGATCGTATCGAGGGAGCGCAGGCTACTGGCGAAACGTTCGAGCGCCCAGCGGGCTTTTCCGTCGACGACATCGTTGAGGATGGGCGCGTCTTTCAGCACGACGCCCCGGAATTCCTGCGCGTGCGCTATTCGTCGCGCGTGGCACGCTGGATCGCCGAACGTGAAGATCGAGCGACGGCGAGCGACGGATCGCTCACGATCGACCATCCGCTCGCCGACGCCGAGTGGGGGCTCAGGCACGTGCTGCAGTATGGCCCGGATGCCGAAGTGATAGCGCCAGAGGGGATGCGTGCGTTGTTGCGTGAGCGGTTGGCCGGGATGTCCAGGCCCGCCTAGAGGAAACTCTCTTACACATCGGTGGACTTCCGCTGACGGCGGGAGAAGCGCGAGGCCTTCATGATGGCGTGCCGACGAGGGGCGGGAGCGTTGCGGGTGAGGATGGTCGCCACGCAATACGGGCGAACTGGTCGCGAGGCGTATACCTCATGAGCGAGACGGAAGCTCATCGGTCCCTGGTAGCTCGAGTACTCCGCGTCGATCGCGAGGCGTGGGACGAGGTACTCGCGGCGTATTTCGATCGCGTCGAAGAAACTGCCGGCGAGCTTATGCGCCTCATCGCGCTGCAGGAGTGCTTCGGCGCCCGATTTCCCGATGCACTGCCACTGGACATCGACGAAGAGGCTCGGCCCTGTCGCGCGTGTGGCGTTAGCTCGGCGCGCACACGATATCGACGCACGCTCGGATCGGCGAGCGCATCATACACATACGCCGTCTGCGCCGATTGTGGTCACGCGATGCTGCTTGGCGGAGCCGCAGGATCCGAGGTCTATCGCTCGCCCGCGTACTATCGCACGCAAGGGATCGATGGCGTGGGATATCCGGCGTACGAGTCGGAGCGCGAATACCGCGAAGGGAAAGGAGAGCGACTGGTTCAATGGGCGGTGCAGAGCGCCGAAACGCCGCCGAATACGCTGCTAGAGGTTGGGAGCGGATTCGGTTTCACTCGTCGTGCCGCCGAGCGCCTCGGACTTCGCACGTCCGGCGTTGACCTCAATCCGGTGGCCGCCGAGGCGGCCGCGCGCCTGTACGGGATGTCGACGGTGACCGGCACGCTCGCCGAAGCGATCGAGACCGGCGCCTTGTCGCACGCAGGCTACGGTGTCGTGCTGTACGACTTCGTTCTCGAGCACCTGGAGGATCCCGTCGACGAGCTGCGCCGCGCTGCCGACCTCCTTGCACCTGGCGGAGCGATCGTGCTGCGCGTGCCCGGCATGGATGCGTTGGAGATCGTCCCCTTCGGTTCGTATTACCGATCGTTTCGAAGCGATCATCTGCACCTGTTCACGCGCCGTTCGCTGGAGTTGATGTTGCGCAGCGCTGGGCTGCACATCACTGCCTATGAAACCGGCTGTGGCGCTGACCTGTTGCGAGAGATCCTCCCCAGTGACGTCCTGCGCGAGTCCTACGCGGCAGGGAAGGGACCGGACGTCACGCTTTGCGCCATCAGAGGCTCCCATGCGAATTCCACACGTCGTTCAGGCTGACCTCGATCCACGCCATCGGCGCCGTTTCGCCGAACACATGGACTCCGATCGCACGGGGTGGCACCGTCGGTGGACCGAGTCGATCTGGAGACGGCATCAGGATGCGTGCAATGCGCGGCTCTCTGGATGGCAGGGGCCGGGCGACAAGCGGCGCCGACTGGTGCACTTCTACGACGAGTACGGGGTGCAGGGGAATCACTTCGTCCTCAAGGGGACGCACGTCTGGGTTGGCGTGACCCTCCCCGACCAGGAGATCGACGCGTACGAGGCGCGCATCGCCGCCGGACTTGCAGCTGGCGGTTGGAGCCTTGCCAGCGGGCGTCGTGACACGCGCGAGTGGGATCGCGGACACCTTACCGCTCGCGTAACGATCGTGCGCGAGCACGAAGAAGACGTGCGTCGCGGCTACGCCCTCCCGCGCGGCTATCGCACGCTCACGCTCGTCGTGCGTTCGCAGGGCTACGAAACCCCCGCCAACCTGGAACAGCGCCCGTTCAGGTGGTTTCACGACGTGGGGATGCGCCCCATGCTGAGCGCCGGCACGCCGCGTGAGATCGCGCCGGCCGAACTGGCCGAGTTCTTCCCCGCCCAGCTCGAACTCGGTTGCGGCCCCTCCACCGAGGCAGGGATCCCGCACCTCTCCAATCTCCATCGCATCTACGGCGTATCCCGGGGTGACTTCTCCTTCATCTTCGACCCGCAGGACGATCGCCTCCTCGACGTGCTCGACACCCCCGAGGAGAAGTTTGCGCAGATGACGGAGATCTATCGGCAGTGTCTGGTGGCGGAACCGACCGTCTTCTACCACGCCATCCGCAAGCTCTTCGATCGCGGCTTGCTCGTGGGCCCGGTGATCACCAACAACTTCGACTGCCTCTGCGCCGAGATGGGGTTGGAGGAGACCTCGCTCCGGCGCTACGACACAGAGCCGTACTTCCAGATGATGCGCTCGGCTCCGGGCAAGTCGATCGAGTTCGATCCCCGCGCCAAGTCGCTGTTGGTCGTTGGGGTGCATGCCGACAGGCGCCTCGCACAGATGGTGGCCCGCGAGCGCGGCATGACGGTTCTGTATGTCGACCCCGAGACGTATCGCGATCCCGCCGGGCGCATGATGCGCTATCCAGTGGAAGCGCCGCAGAGCGGCGACATGATCGTGCGCGCGCCGGCGGGAGCGGCATTCGATGAACTGATGCGAGCGCTCGACACGGAGTGGAGTGCGCTGGGCCCGACCCTCACCGCGGCCGCGCACGCGCCGGCGTCCCCATGACGCCAGCACTCG
>CAZWVG010000449.1:0-3401 GCA_964637355.1 uncultured Gemmatimonadaceae bacterium | reverse complement strand
CTCCAGACGTCGCCCACGTCGTCGGCTTCGTACAGGGTGCGGGCGAACTTGGTCTGGCCGAGCGTGGAGGTGCGCAACACCTGCTCGAGCGTGCGGGGAAAGTCACGGTACGCGCGAAAGCCGCGGGTGAAGCCGGCGTCCCACCCCGTGTAGTAGAAGTTCGCCACAAAGGCACCGGTCTCGTAGCCGCGCGCGCGGAAGAACTCGGCGAGCATCGGCGTCGAATCGTGCGTGGCGCGCGCGAGGAAGGTCGAGCGCGCCCCCTTCCGGCGAATCGGATACCTCCCGGTGAACATCGAGCGGTGCGACGGACGCGTCCACGACGCCGTGGCGAAGGCGTGGGAGAAGTACGTCCCTTCTGCGGCGAGTTGGTCCAGATGGGGCGTGGTGCGTCGCGACTGGCCGTGCAACGACAAGGCATCGGCGCGGGCGGCATCCATCACGATGAGGAGGACGTTCGGGGCGCCGACGGGCGCAACCGCCGTCAGCGGGGTGCCGCCCCGGTGCGTCCTGATCGCGATCGTCAGAGCGACGACCGCGAGCACACCCGCGGCAGCAACCGTGGTACGCCGCAGAACGCGAATCGCACCCCGGCGCTCGGAGATGAGGCGCCCGGCCGTGGCACCGAGTCCCAGCGCGAGGATTCCCACGGAAATGCGCGAGAGCGCGCTCACCGGGAGGAGGGCGGAGAGCGCCGTCATCGCGAAGCACCCAAAGCCGGAAAGCCAGAGCATCCAGCGGCGTGGCGCGAAGGGGGAAAGCACGAGAAGCGGGATCGCGGCAACGGACCAGATGGTCAGCGTGGCAAGCGGAGCGAACCAGGCGACGTCACGGCTCACCCCGACGACTTCCTCTCGCACGAACCAGACGTATCCCCAGCGCGCCACGAAGATCAGGGCGGCGACGAGCGCCGCCGTCGCTGCGATCAGCAGTACCTCGGTGGGCTCGAGTCGCTGGGCGTTCGCCGGAGCGACGCCAGCCGCTTCGGCCGGCGCCTCGTTCGTGCGCGCGTCAGTCATGTACGAACTACCTCAACAGGCTGGTCCCTTCCATCGCAGGCGGGGCGCTCGCGCCCAGTGCCTCGAGAATGGTGGGAGCGAGATCGACCATCGCCGCGGATGCTCCCGCGAGCGGGTGACTCGAGAACAGGACGCCCGGGACGAGCCCGGACGACACGATGTGGTCTCCTCCCCACCGCCGCACGTTGTCCTCGATGAGTACGTCGCCGAATCCCCCAAGCGCCGTGCCCCACGACACACGATACCCCGCGTTGAAGTCGACGACAACATCGGGAGACTCATCGGCGAACGCCCCGCGATAGAGCGCAGCACGCGTGTGCGCGCCGAGGATCGCGGTCGTTCCGCGCCCCGCATCTGGCGTGGAGGCCAACTGTGCACAGAGACGCTCGGCGAGCGCCTCGCTCTCGCTCGGGGAGACAATGCCGTTCGCCTCGCGCCCTGCAACATTCAGGTAGATCCCGCCCAGTCCCAGCGCGTAGGCGGCCGTGCGGTCCCAGTCGACGGCGCGGAAGAAGTCGCCATGCTGCGCCGTGGGAGATTCCCCGCTGCGCAGCGTGAGATAGCCATGGGCGTGCAACCAGTTGTTGAGATTGACGCCACGCTGGAACGAGGTGAAGCCGTGGTCCGAAAGCACCATCACCATCGTCTCGTCGTCGGCGGCCCGCAGCGCCTCGCCCACGACCACGTCGCATCGCCGATAGTGCTCCTCGATCACGCGCGCAAATTCGGCGCAGCGCGAGGTGTCGCCCCCGAGCGAGGGGTGGTCCCGCTCGCGGAATCGCCAGAACATGTGCTGCAGTCGATCGGGGGTGTCGAAGAGTGCGAAGAGAAATCCGCGGTCGAGTCGATGCAGTTCGTGACGCAGCATGGCCTCGCGCTCGCGCATCGCATCCTCGCACTGGGCCAGATACGTCGACTCGTCGTAGCGCCCGTTGGTCAGCCCTGCGTGGTCCTCGACCATTCCGGTCGTGTAGAAGGCGCCTCCCAGCTCGTTGGCCAACTCGTTCGCATAGTCGGCGGGAGCGGCGATGGGGTAGAGCGGCGCGCGGGGGTCGAAGTTGGCCGGTGAGACGTACAGCTCGAGGTGCGGCGTCGTGCGCAGCAGGAGGACGCGCATGACGGCGGAGACGCGTTGGAGCATGCCGGCGCGAAATTTCACGCGGAGCCAGTCGCTCCAGACCCCCAGCTGCAATGGGAGCTGGCGCGGGTCGCCGTCGCAGGCGAGCGTCGCGGTCGTTCCCGTCGCATCGACGCGCACCGCGACCGGAATCGTCAGATCGCTGCGCTGGCGTCCCGTGCGCGGTCCCACGACATGTCCCAGATAGCGATCGCCGTCACGCGTGAGGGAGACGAGCTGCTCGCTCTCGCGCGCGGAGGCACCGGGATCGGTGGTGAGGATCGTCGACGTCCCCAGGCCGCCGCGCAGGTCGGGGACTCCCATCCCGGCGAGCACGCGTCCCTCGATGCGATCCGGCGGAAACGTCCCCGGGCATCGAATGACGGTCGACGGAATTCCGCGCGCGGAGAGTACGTCCCAGATGGCCTCGCCGCGTCGCATGTTGACCACCTGCGGCGGGAGGAGTGCGCTCTTCTGCTCGAAGCGCGAAAGGGAGAGGTCGGGGAGGTACGTGGCGGGATCGCGACGCAGGAAGTCGAAGATCCCGTGTCCCCCTGGATTCACGCCGGTCGCGAAGGTGGACCAGGCGACGGGCGTCTGGGCGGGCGTCGTGGTCGCGAGGCGCGCATAGCTTCCTTGCGCGCGCAGGCGGGCGAGCTGTGGTAGCTCCCCCGCCTGCAGCATCGGTTCGACGATCGTGGGCTCGAGTCCGTCGAGCCCGATGACGATGACCTTCCGCGTGCGTCGCACGAGGGGTCAGTCACCAAGCGGTCGCGAGGGCGCGACCGCCGCCACTAGCGCTTCGGCGAGAACTTCTCGGCGATGAACTTGAACGCTCCGACGACGCGGCGCCAGAACATGAGCAGGAATCCACCGACCGCGGCCAGCGCGGACGCGAGGGGCATGAGGGCGTCAGGACCGATATACACGTGAGTTCTCTCCGAAAGCGGTGGCCGGGGAATTCCTCCCGTCAGGACGACTGACTGTCGGACCGCGTTCATGCACGGAGGTCCCCAGCGGCAGTCTGCTCGGCAACGCTATTGCAAGATCAGGGCACGAACAAGTTTTTCTCACCCGGGTCTGGGTACCCCTCAGCCTTGGTCGCGCCGGTCGGCGAATCCTGCCGCATCCAGCGCGACTATTGTTATCGGGACGCGTCTCCCCGGGGGAACGCAGGGGCGAGAGCCCTCGATGCACGGCAATTCCATCCCTTGAACAGGTATCGACATGAGCAGAGGCGTTACCGTCTGGTTTACCGGACTTTC
>CAZWVG010000448.1:0-3438 GCA_964637355.1 uncultured Gemmatimonadaceae bacterium | reverse complement strand
CCGCGGCGAGGGCGCCGGCAGCCAGGAAGTCACGACGGTGCACGAGGCGGGGAGGGGCGAAAGGGAAGTCGAGCGGCGCTCACGTGAGTTCGGCGCGGGCTACCGCCAACCTGCGCTGGGTCCCCCGGAATCCGCCAGTGCGATCGCATGGCATAGCCGAGGGAGTGGCGCTGGGCGCACCCTGCTCCCATCGCTTCGCCGCGGTCGTGCGTATCCCTTGCAGGTCACCCCCTCCTCCCCAACCCCCGCCCTATCCAGGAGCAATCGCTGATGCGTCGTCCCGCCTCCCTCGCGCTCGCCATGCTCGTCGGCGCGAGTCTCCCACTCGGAGCCCAAGGCAAGTCGAAGAGCGCACCCGCCGCCACCCCCGTGCGCTTCGTCCTCGACTCCTCGAGCAGCGAGGCGCGCTACCTCGTGCGTGAACTCCTCGCCGCGAACACGATCGAGAACGACGTCACCGGGCGCACCACCGCCGTGCGTGGGCACATCACGCTCGACCCGCACTCGAAGGTCATCCCTAACGAGTCGAAGGTGGTGATCGACCTCACCACGCTCAAGACCGACAAGAGCCGGCGCGACGGGTACGTCCAGCGTCGCACCCTGGAGACGGCGCAGTATCCCAACGCCGAACTCGTGGTGAAGGAGATCAAGGGACTTCCCGCGTCGCTACCGAACGCCGGCGTGCTCACCCTCACGCTCTTCGGCGACCTCACGCTTCACGGCGTCACACGCGCGACCACCTGGTCGGTCAAGGCAAACGCCACCCCCACCGGTTTCACCGGAACCGCCAGCACCACGCTCCTTTTCGCCGACTTCGACATCGACGTCCCGCGCGTCCCCGTCGTCGCCCGCGTCGACGACCCGATCACGTTGCAGCTGGACTTCGCCTTCCAGCGGCAGGACGCCGCCAGCCCCTAGCGCCCGTAAGAAGGTCCGTCAGGCGCAGGACGTACGTGTCAGCGCCGAGTGAGGATCGGGAGGTAGGCTGTCCACGGGCCGACAGCTTCGTGATACTGCTTGGCCATCACGCGAGCGATCTGCGCCACATGGCCGAGGTCGTGCACGACCCAGGTCGACAGGAGCTGGCGCAAGGTCACGAGACCGAATTGCGGATGCTCCCCCTCCAGGGCCAGCTCACGCTCCGTCAGCTGCATCTCTCGTAGCGCTGCGAGGTTCTCGGCGCGCAGTTCGGCGAACTCCTGCAGCAGGTCGCCGAGCGACTTGCCGGCCGCTTCGCGCACGTGCGCGAAGCGATCGAACGGTTCGAACTTCCGATGCTCGCCCTGCGCCAGGATGATGCGCACGCGCGGGATCCAGTCGGTGCGCTCGCCGTGCGCCAGATGCCCCACGTTGTCGTAGGCGCTGAACGTCTCCACCCCCTCGTTCGGCGTCGTCCACGCCTCCGACAGTCCATCCAGCATCACGTGCAGCGTGCTCGGTGTACGCTCGAGCATCTGGATCGCGTGCGACAACTCGAAATGCATGAAACTCCTAGGTGACGGAGGGGGACGACACGGTCCCCGTGTCGAGGTGCTTCTCGAACCAATGATGCGCGTACAGTTCGTCGTTGAACGCGGGAACCTCGGTGTAGCCGGCCGAGCGGTAGAGCTGGATCGCTTCTGGCAGTGCGCGGTTGGTCTCGAGTTGGATCGTCGTCAGGCCGAGATCGGCCCCGGCCTGTTCGAGCGCCGCCAGCATGCGTCGGCCGATCCCCAGTCCGCGAACGCTCGACGAGACCCACATCCGCTTGATGTAACCGGTCCCCGGGGCCGTCGTGCGAATGGCGCCGCAGGCCACCGACTCCCCATCGACGGTCGCCACCAGGAAGGCGCCTAACGGGGGACGCATCTCATCATCGGCCGCGGGGATGCTGTTCGCCGGATCGAACCCAGCCTCGAATCGCTCGACGAGTTCGCGAAAGTACTGCTCGAGGCACCAACGAGCCGACACGCTCGACGGATCGACCCGCTCGATGCGCGTCCCCGCGGCCCGCAGCAGCTGGTGCACCTCGGCCATTGCCGTGACCAGCCGCGTACGCTGCGACTCGCTGAGCGGCGCGAGATACGCTTCGGCGAGTTCGTCCGAGCGGCGATCCATCTCGCCGTACTCCGCCTCTCCGGCCGGAGTCAGCACGGCGCGGCGCACGCGTTCATCCTCTGGAGCCACCTGAAGGGTGACGAGTCCCGCCGCGACCAGCGACTGGACGATGCGACTGAGGTATCCCGAGTCGAGCGAGAGCCGCGTCCGCAATTCGCGCAGGTCGGCGCCCTGCGGTCCGATCTCGTAGAGCACACGCGAATGACCGAGCGGACGATCGCGCCCCAGATACTCATCGTTGAGCGCCCCGGCTCGCTGGGTGACGAGCCGGTTGAATCGCCGTACGTGGACCACTTGATCGGCGCGCATTCTCTGACTTTGGTCAGATTGTTTCTGCCGTCAAGAAGGGTGCATCGCGCGATGCGCCCTTGGCCGTAAGGCGCCCTAGGCGCCTCCGAACAGCTTGGTGGCGAGGGCCTCCGCCATCGACCGGGCATCGGCACTCGGGTCGTCCGTCAGGACGATCACCGTCGCATGCGAATCGGGGAATCGGAGCCACGCCGCCCGCTTTCCCCCCGGCTCGGCGAAGACCTGATAGCCGCTGCTGCCGGCGACTCGCACCGACTCCCATCCCTTTGTGCGATCGATCGGTTGGCGCGCGCCGGGCGCATCCGGGAGGCTTCGGCTATAGGTCGGTGGATGCTCCAGGCCGAGCGAGACGCGATAGAGCTCGTCAACATTCGACTCCACGTCGCCCTCGCGCGTCGCGCTGGTCTTGTGCAGCCCGACCGGCGATGCGGCACGCTGGCTCACGCAGCGTTGGAGCGGCGTCTGCGCCGGCTCGCTGGGGCGCGCCGAGGCGGGTGTGCCCGCTGGCGGCGGGACGGGACGCGCGCGAGCCGGCGGCTCGGGGATCTGCGCGCAAATCGCCTCGAAGACCGCCGTCATCTTCCCGATCGAGAATTGCGGTACCGTGGTCGCGGGCATGTAGCGCGCTTGGGCGGAAATGCCGTAGGCGCGATCCACCAGCACCTTCCCATCCCTTGCCACCAGCACGGTCGCCTGCCCCGCGCCGCCGGCTGCATAACGAGCGAACAGCGCATCGACGAATGCAGCGGTCACCGGCGACGCCTCGGCCGCGCGCGAGAGGACGCGCCGAGCGCCGAGGTCATACCGGTCGCCGGGGTACAGCGTGAGAAACGGCTTCCCCTCGTCCGGTTCGTCCTTTCCGTTGTAGACAAACGCCTTGCTGCGCCCCACGATCGTGCCGGTGTCGCCGCGCACCACCCACGCCGTCCCTTCGTCCTCCGAAATACCGAGGAGCTGCGGATACTTGGTGATGATCGAGTCGGCGAGGTCGGGGAGCCGATCGCGCGCGTCCGGACGCCAGCCTGATCCTCG
>CAZWVG010000447.1:0-3454 GCA_964637355.1 uncultured Gemmatimonadaceae bacterium | reverse complement strand
TGTCGTAGTTGCGCACGTCGGGGACCGGCGCGACCGACATCCCCATGCGATAGACGTCGGGGGCGCGGAACATCAGGTGGAGCGTCGACGAGCCGCCTCCGCTCCACCCCCACACCCCGACCCGCGCAGAATCGATGTAGGGGCGCCGGGCGATGACCTTGGCCGCCGTCGACTGGTCATGCACCCGCAGCGACCCAAACTGTTCGAGGAGCGCCTTGCGCCATGCGCGCCCGCGAGGCGCCGGCGTCCCGCGGTTGTCGACGCTGGCGACGATGTACCCCTGCTGGGTGAGCATCAGGTGCCAGAGCCATCCGCTCCCGCCCCACGCGTCGCGCACGGTCTGCGCGGCCGGTTCGCCGTACACCTGAAAGAGGATGGGATAGGTGCGCGTCGAGTCGAAGTTGGGGGGCTTCATCATCCAGGCGTCGAGCTTCACCCCGTCCCCCACATCGACGCGGAAGAACTCGGCCTTCCCCTGTGCGAGGTGCGCGATCTTCTCCCTGAGCGCGCTGTTCGTCACCAGTGTGCGCGCCACGGTGTGCGACGGGAGTCGGACAATATCGACAGTCGGCGGCACGCCCCAGCTGCTGGCGGTGTGCACCGCCCAACCGCCGCCAGGTGCAATCTGGTAGGTGTGCGTCCCGCCGGCCGAGTCCGGGGTCACGCGCTCGGGAGGTGACTGTCCGTCGAGCTTCACACGCCAGAGCGAGAGCTGCGTGGCATTCGTCGGCGAGCCGGCGAAGTAGAGCCACCGGTTCTTCGCGTCGACATGCACGACGCGCATCACGTCGTAGTCGCCCGGCGTCACGAGCTTCGTCCCCCCATCGCGCCCGACGAGATAGGCGTGCCGCCACCCGTCGCGCTCACTCAGCCAGAGGAAGGATGCACCGTTGTCGAACCAGTGCAGCGAGGGGCCGGGTCCGTAGCCGACGTAGTCATCCCAGATGTCGAGCCAGGCGCTGTCGCGCTCCACGAGCACCTGCCGAACCGCACCCGTCGCGGCGTTCGCAAACCAGAGCGTGTTCTGCGTCTGCCGGCGGTTGAGCTGCTGCACCGAGAGCTCGGCGCTGTTCCCCGCCCAGTCCATGCGCGCGAGGTAGTTGTTGCGCGGGTCGCCCGGGATCCTGAGCCAGGTTGTCGCGCCGCCGCTCGCACTCACCACGCCAATGCGCGCCGCCGAGTTGGTAGTACCGGCTTTCGGGTACTGGATCGGGGTGACGAAGGAGTAGAGCGAATCGGTGTTGTTGATCAGGAGAAAGTCGCGCACCCCCTTGGCGTCCAACTGCCAGTAGGCGATGCGCTTTCCGTCCGGAGACCACCGAAAGCCGTCGCGCATGTACAGCTCTTCCTCGTAGACCCAGTCGAACGTCCCGTTGATCGTCGTCGTAGAACCGTCGCGCGTGAGCGGGATGATCGCACCGGTCGCCAGGTTCTCGACGTAGACGTTGTGCTCGCGCACGTACGCCACCCGCCCCCCGTCGGGCGAGAACTTGGCGAACATCAGCGTCGATGGCTTGGCCGCAGAGCCGCCGAGCTGACGGAGCGACTTGGTCGTGAGGTCGAGGACCCAGAAGTCGCCCCTCGTATTGGCTCTCCAGACCCGCGCCGAGTTGGTGAACACAAGGACGCGGCGGTGGTCGGCGGACCACTCGTAGTCCTCGATCTCGAGCGGCGCGCTCTTCCCGCGTGGGATCAAGTCACCGCTCGGCACGAGGACGCTGCGCTTGCCCGATGAGGCGTCGTAGCGCACGATGTCGCCCCCAGCACCGCCGGCGCTCCCTTCAATCGTCGTGTAGGTCGAGTCGTCGAGCCAGCGCACCTCGGGGGGGCGCTCGCCGCGAAACTCCCCGGAGGCGAAGATGCGCTCCACGGTGAGCGGGGGCGCTCCGCGATCCTGCGCCGCGACCGTAGAGGAGACGAAAGAGGAGACCAAGACCGACGCGGCGAGCGTCAGGCATACGATGATCGGTCGGCGCGCCGGCTGGCGAAGGCGCGTCGAGACGTTGGGACGAGAAGTGGCACTCATGCTCGATCGGGATCGAGTGAACTCGGCGACACATCGTACGGCGACCGCGCCGCCTGCGGGCGAGCGCGCAATATACGGCGCGCCCCCGGTACCACCGCCAAGCGCACGCACGGCTGCAACACGTCTTGGCAATTGGCCCGCATGATCGCATTATCGTGCGCGCGCCGCCGTGATCGGCGGCGCGAGCGCGATTGTCATACGTCATCCCACTAGGGGTCAACGCCATCCGGCCGCCGCTGCGCGCCGGTGCGACCGGCGACGCTTCGTGAGATGATCTCTAGGGGAGATTTCCCCTTTCCTTCTTTGGAGCAGACCATGGCCACGGGCAAGAAGCGTACGGCGAAGAAGGCAGCGAAGACTGCGAAGCGGGCGGCCCGGAAAGCGCCGACGAAGGTCGCGAAGAAGGCGACGAAGAAAGCGGCGAAGAAGTCGACCAAGCCAGCAGCGAAGAAGCGCGCGAAAAAGGTCGCAAAGAAGGTCGTGAAAAAGGCGGCCGCGAAGGGGGCGCGGAAGGTCGCGAAGAAGAGCGTGAAGAAGGCGGTGAAGAAAGCAGCGGCGAAGAAGACGACGAAGAAGGGAGGGATCAGCGCCCTCAAGTCGGCCGCGCGCACCGCCGCGAAGAAGGCGAAGAAGGTCGCCCGCCGCGCCGTCAAGGCAGTGACGTCGACGGCATCAAGCGTCGCCAGCACGGTCGCGGCAACAGCCAGTGCGATCAATCCCCTCAATCACGACGAGGGGGCGGCGAGCGCGGCGCCCGCGGCCGCCGCGGTCGAAGGCGAAGCCGCGCCGGCGACCTAGCGAACGCACCACCGCGCTCGCGTTGGCGAGGTCACACTCGTGTGACCTCGCGAGCGAACTAGCGCGGGAACTCTCGAGAGCGAGGCGTCGCCGAGGCGCGCTCGCTCTCGAGGCGCTTCGCCAACCGATCGCGCGCGGCGGCCACGTAGCGCTTGCACGCGCTGGGGTCGCGCAGTGCATCCGCGCTTCCCGCATCCCGCTTCGCCACGCGCTCCCACATCCCCGATGCATCCGGGTGCGGAGTGAGCAGGATGTCGCACGCTGCCCCTTCGATGCGCGCGAAGGTCGAGTCGAAATCGGCGAGCACCGTCGGATACTCCCTGGTGCGCGAGAAGTAGAAATCGTCGTCCGATACGGGTGTCTCGGAGTCGCCGTAGACCATCGTCAGGCAGCGCCCGCTGTCGCACGAGACCCACGTCCAGCTCGTCCCCCCGGGGGTGTGACCGGGCGTCGCGATCGCGCGCAGCGCGAGGCTCCCCACGCGCACGGTGTCGTTGGCGGGAATCGCGCCGAGGTTGGCGACGGGCGCTATGGGAATGGCCGAGTGGCGCTGCGGGTCGTCGCTCCCCACCGTCCCGCGCTTGAGCACCGGCAGCGAGACGAGAGCCGGCAGCTTGGAGGCCGGCCGAG
>CAZWVG010000446.1:0-3461 GCA_964637355.1 uncultured Gemmatimonadaceae bacterium | reverse complement strand
CTCGGTTGGAAACGCCGCACTCTCGCCTGAGCGCTCGCGCTCGTGGGAAGCGGGTGTGGCGCAGGGATGGGGTGACGGGCGCGTCGAAGTCGCGGCGACCTTCTTCGACCAGCGATTCCGCGACCTGGTGCAGTACACCTACGTGTCTCCCACCGCGCCAAACTACTTCAACATCGCTGCCGCCTCGGCGCGCGGCCTCGAAGTCACGGCGCGCGCGCAGGCGGTGACGGGCGTCGCGCTCTGGGGGAGCGCGACGGCGCTCCGCACCCGCGTCGACGACGCCGGCTTTCAGTCGGGATCGGGTGACACCTTCGTGCAGGGCCAGCGCCTCCTGCGCCGACCGCCGCTCACCGTGTCGGCGGGAACGAGCATTCGGCGCGTCGCGCGTACCGCCCTCGATCTCTCGGTGACGCGCGTGAGCGAGCGTGACGATCGCGACTTCACGGGATTTCCGGCAGTCGCGCTCACCCTTCCGGCGTACACGCGCGCGGACGTGGGCGGCGAGTTCGCGCTGGGGACGGGGGACGGATTCTGGCGCGCGACCGCGCTCACGCTGCGCGTCGAGAATGCGTTCGGCGCGCGGTACGAGGAGATCGCCAAGTTCGCCGCACCCGGGCGTGTGGTCATGGTGGGCGCCCGGATCGGCACCGGTCGGTAGCATCCACGACGAGTCATCGAATAGCGAGTCGATCCCTTCCGGGCCGCGATGGGCGCGGCGCGACCGGCGACGCTGTGTGCGATGACCTGTATACTTCGGGGTATGCCGCTCATCGTGACCGACGCGGTCGTGCTCCACGCGTTCGACTATCTGGAGAGTTCGCGGATCATCCGCCTTGCCACGCGCGACGCCGGCATTCAGTCGGTTGTCGCGCGCGGCGCGCGGGCGTCGTCGCGCCGGTTCGGGCTCGGGCTCGACCTGTTCGCCGGCGGCGTCGCGCACATCCAGCTGCGCCCGGGGCGTGACTTGCAGCAGCTCGACGCCTTCGACCTCGCCAGCGCGCGCGACGCCCTCGGCCGCGATCTCGAGCGGTTCGCCGCTGCGTCGGCGGTGGCCGAACTGGCGCTGCGCTTTGCCGACGGCGACGAGCCGGGGGACCTCTTTGCGACGCTGAGCGGTGCCCTCGACGCCATCGCGGCGGCACCGCCCCTCCGTGCGCGTGAGCCGGGGCTGGCGGGCGCGTGGCGACGCGTTGCCTCGTTAGGGTTCGCCCCCGTCCTTACGCGTTGTTGCAGCTGCGAGGCACCGATCGGCGACGAGGAGGTGGCGACCTTCGCGCACGTCGCCGGCGGCTGCGCCTGCCGGTCGTGCGCGGCGCATCTCCCGCGCGGACGCCCGCTCCCCCCCGACGCACGCGCCGCGCTTCGCGCCTGGATCGCCGGCGACGAGCCGGCGATCGACGATCGCGCCATGCAGCGCGCGCACCTGCGGCTCCTGCGCGAGTTCCTCGAGCACCATCTCAACGATGGACGTCCGCTCCGCGCGTTCGAGCAATGGGAACGCGGCGTGGGAAGCGCCGCCGCGGGAATCGGATGATCATCGGGACGGCCGGGCACATCGACCACGGCAAGACCGCGCTCGTCCGCGCCCTGACCGGCGTCGACACCGATCGCCTCCCGGAGGAGAAACGGCGGGGGATCACGATCGAGCTCGGCTTCGCACCGCTCACGCTCGACGGAATCGGGACCGTGGGCGTCGTCGACGTCCCCGGGCACGACGCCTTCGTGCGGACGATGCTGGCGGGTGCGACGGGGATCGACCTCGCCCTCCTCGTCGTTGCGGCTGACGAGGGGGTGATGCCGCAGACGCGCGAGCACCTGGCGATTCTCGCCCTCCTCGGCGTGCGCAGCGTCGTCGTCGCCATTACCAAACGCGACGCAGCAGACGAGGAGTGGGTCGCGCTGGTTCGCGAGGATATCGCCGCGCTCCTCGACGGCACGCCGTGGCGCGACGTCCCGATCATCGAGACGTCGACGCTGGACGGGACGGGGATCGACGCGCTGCGCGAAACGCTGCGCCTGCGGCTGCTCGAGCTCCCGCAACGCTCGGCGCGCGACCTCTTTCGCATGCCCATCGACCGCGCCTTCACGGTCAAGGGAACGGGCACCGTGGTGACCGGGACGGTCTGGAGCGGAACGGTCGATCTCGACACCCCGCTTCGCCTGTTTCCGCTCGACCAGAGCGCTCGCGCCCGCGGGGTGCAATCGCACGGGGCGCAGTCGCGATCGCTCCAACCCGGGACGCGCGCCGCGGTGGCGCTGGCCGGGATCGAGCTCTCGGACGTCGCCCGCGGCGCGATGCTCGTGCAGGACGGCGCGTGGGTGCAGTCGCGCGCGCTGCGCGCCGACGTGACGCTCCTCGGCGACGTCGCACGCCCCATCCGGCCGCGCGAGTGGGTGCGCTTGCACCTGGGAACCTCGGAAGTTGGCGCGCGCGTCGTCGTCGCGGGCGGGATGCTTGCACCTGGCGAGACGCGGGGCGCGCGTGTCGTGCTCAGCGCCCCGATCGTGGCGCGCGCCGGCGACCGCTTCGTGCTGCGCCTGGCGTCGCCTGCCACGACGATCGGCGGCGGAATCATTGCCGATCCCTCGCCGGCGGTTCGGCGCCCGCGCCCGTGGCCAACCGGGCTCGACGATGCGAGCCGCCTCGCCCTCCTCCTCGACGAGGCCGGAGAGGTTGGGATCGCAGTCGCATCGCTCCCGGTTCGGCTTGGACTTGCACCTGAGCGCTGCGATGAGGCGCTCGCCGCGCTGCGCGACATCGTGCGCGATGGTGATACGCTCTACGCTCGCGCGCAGCTTGCGGCAGTCGGCCTTCGTATCCGCGAAGCGCTGGCGTCGTACCACGCCGAGCATCCGCTCGACGAGTGGGCACCGCGCTCCGCGATTCGCACGGCCGTGCGCGCCCCCGAACCGATTTTTGCGCGCGCCGTGGAAACCCTTTTGGTCGACGGTGGGGTCGAAACAGGGGGAGGCGGACTCCGCCGGTCAGGGTGGACGCCGGTCATGAGTGACTCCGTTCAGCGGGAGCGCGCGTGGCTGCTCGAACGGCTGCGCAGCGCTGCCGCCGAGCCTCCGACCGTTTCGGAGTTGCGGGGTGAGCGGGGGGGCAACGATCCCACGCCTCTCCTGCGTATCCTCGAAAGGGAACGGCTCGTCGTACCGGTTGAAGGCGACCGATTCTACTCGGCCGAGAGCGTGCGGGACTTGGTCGGGAGGTTACACCGGAGCATGGAGCCGGGACGGGTCTACGGACCCTCCGAGCTACGCGAGATCCTGGGCACTTCGCGCAAGTACTTGATCCCGTTCCTCGAATACTGTGACCGGCATCGCGTCACGGAACGGCGGTCAGAGGGTAGGGTACTGGGCGAGGGTGTGCCGGGTGGCGTCGCTTGACAGGGTAGTCAAGGATTCCTATGTTCGCGCCAAGAGTCGGAACGTAAACAGCTATCAGGAGTTAGCGC
>CAZWVG010000445.1:0-3483 GCA_964637355.1 uncultured Gemmatimonadaceae bacterium | reverse complement strand
ACGATCACCGAGCACGGTGAGGTCTACTCGCCGCTCTTTCGTTTCGTGTCACGTTTCGTGATGGGGCATACGTCGACGATCGATGCGTATCTCACGAGCGTCGAGCGGCATTTCGGCGAGACCGGGACGATCAAGGACGCCGAGCCGGCGCCGCGCGTTGCGCCCTGAGGTGCCGCGCGCCGGGGGGGCGCGTTCGCGCCGCGTGCACCGTCAGCCGCAACCACGTACACCCGGGCGTGCTGTCGTGACAGCGCCTCGCATCGCGCGACGGTTCCTCGTGAGCGCGGCGCTCCTCATTCTTCCTCAATCGGTCATGGGACAGGTCCAGGCGCCGCGCGCAATGTGCGACGGAGCGGAGTTCGCGCGTGTGCTGCATCCGGTTGACGCGAGCGCGCCGCCGCACGCGCGAGCGATCTGGCTCGACGCGCGCACGATCCGTTGGCCGGGCGCCCCGAGTGATGGACGCTACGTGCTTTACGGGAGCGATCGCGCACGGCTGCAGTTGCAACACGGCGCGCCGGTGCGTGGGGCGCAGTCACGCGTGCGCGTTCGCGGGGTGAGCGCGGAGCTCGCGCCCGAGGTGCGAGCTCGCTTCGGCTACCTGGCCGAGGGCGCGACACTCACCGTCCCCGTCTCGCAATCTGCGCTCGACGCGCTCTATCGTGGCCAGCTGGTGCTCGTACGCGAGGACGCCGAGGGGAACGTACTCGATGCGACGCGCACGCAACTCGCGGGAGCGCTCGACGACCGCTTCGCCAGCGCCGAGTCGATCGCCGACCTGGGGGTTCGCCTGCACGCGCGCGCCACCAGCTTTCGCCTCTGGGCGCCGACGGCGGAGAGCGTCTCGTTATGCATCTATCCGTCGCCGACGGCGAACGCCACGCGTCGCATCCCGATGACGCGCGACGCGCGCACCGGCGCGTGGTCGGTGCGCTTCAACCAGTCGCTCAGCGGACAGTACTATCGCTACCTCGTCACCGTCTTTGCGCCCAGCGCGGGCGTAGTGGTGAACCGGGTGACCGATCCGTACGCCGTCGGCCTCTCGGCGAACTCCGAGCGGAGCGCGGTTCTCGACCTGGCCGCGAGCGACCTGATGCCCGCGGGGTGGCGCCAGCACGCCACGCCCACGCGCGTGAAGGCGCCCACCGATCTGGCGATCTACGAACTGCACGTGCGCGACTTCTCGATGAGCGACCCGGAAGTCCCGCCGGCGCACCGCGGGAAGTACGTCGCCTTCGCCGAGCCCTCGAGCTTCGGCGTGCGGCACCTGAAGGCGCTCGCGGAGGCCGGGATCACCGACGTGCACCTGCTCCCCGTGTTCGACATCGCCACGATTCCCGAGGAGGGATGCATCACGCCCGAAGTGAGCGGCGGTCCGGCCAGTGAGGAACAGCAGGCGACCGTGATGGCCAGCGCCGATCGTGACTGCTTCAACTGGGGATACGACCCGTATCACTACACCGTCCCGGAGGGGAGCTACGCCACCGATGCGATGGACGCGCGCGTGCGCGTCCGCGAGTTCCGCCAGATGGTGCAGGCACTGCACGGTTTGGGGCTGCGGGTGGGGATGGACGTGGTCTACAACCACACGAGCGCCGGTGGGCAGCACGCGCATTCGGTGCTCGACCGCGTCGTCCCCGGGTACTACCACCGCCTCAACGCCGACGGTGCGATCGAGAACTCGACGTGCTGCTCGAACACCGCGACCGAACATCGCATGATGGGCAAGCTGATGATCGAGTCGGCGGTTACCTGGGCGACGCAGTATCGCATCGACTCGTTTCGTTTCGACCTCATGGGGCACCAGCCGCGCGCCGCGATGGAGCGGTTGCAACTGGCGGTTGACTCGGCGACGGGGCGCCACATCCACCTGATTGGCGAGGGGTGGAACTTCGGCGAAGTCGCGGATGGTCGCCGCTTCGTGCAGGCGTCGCAGCTGTCGCTCAACGGGTCGGGGATCGCCACGTTCAGCGATCGCGGGCGCGACGCGGTGCGCGGCGGGAGCGCGGGGGACAATGGCGACGACCAGGTGAAGCGGCAGGGGTACATCAACGGGCTCGCCTACGATCGCAACGACATGGCGCCCCCCGCCGGCGCCGCCGAGCTGCGCCCGGTCGCGGACATGGTGCGCGTGGGGCTGGCGGGCACGATCCGCGGCTTCCGGATGGAGGACTCCAACGGTCACGTGCAGGCGCTCGCGTCGCTCTCATACGGCGGCGGCCAGCCCGCCGGCTATGTGTCCGAGCCGGGCGACGTGGTGAACTACGTCGAGAATCACGACAACCAGACGCTCTTCGACCTCAACGTCTTCAAGCTTCCGCTCGGCACCTCGCGTGCGGATCGCGCGCGCGTCTCGGTGCTCGGCGCGGCGATTGTCGCGTTCAGCCAGGGGATCGCGTACTTCCATGCCGGCCAGGAACTGCTGCGCAGCAAGAGCATGGATCGCAACAGCTACGACTCGGGGGACTGGTTCAACCGACTCGACTTCACGCTGCGCGACAACGGCTTCGCGCGCGGGCTTCCACCCCAGCGCGACAATGGCGCGAGTTGGGAGCTCATGCGCCCGCGACTCGCCGATCCGTCGATCGCACCATCGCCCGACGACATCCGCTTCGCGCGCGACGCGACACTCGATCTCCTACGCATCCGGAGCAGCACGCCGCTCTTTCGCCTGCGCACCGCGCGCGAGATCGAGGCACGGCTCCACTTCCACAACACTGGCCCATCGCAGGATCCCACGGTGATCGTGGGAGAGATCGACGGGCGGATGATGCCCGACGCGATTTACGACGGCGTGCTTTACGCGATCAACGTGGACACCGTCTCGCATCGGCTCGTGCTGCCTGAGCTGGCGGGGCGTTCGTATACGCTCCATCCGGTGCACCGCGCGCTGGAGGCCGCCGACACGCGCGCGGCGAGCGCCACATGGGACGCGAGCCAGGGAGTGATCAGCGTACCTGCGCGGACCGCTGTCGTCTGGGTGCTCGAGAGGCACTGAGCGCGGAGAGTTACCGCGCGCCCACGGTCCGTGCGCGCACGGCGTCGCTCGCCGCCTAACGCCCTTTCGCCTTCCACGCCGCGAGGATTTCAGCCTCGCGCGCCCGCGGAAGTCCCGCCGCCCGCTTCGCCCGATCGGCCGCGGGGCGCGACTTGTCCCACACGAGCGTGTCGAGCGCGGTGACAGCAAACGGGCGGTAGGTGAGCCCGGCCTTCACCGCCTTGGCCACGTTCACGTACATCAGCACGTCGCCCGGCGCCCACGCGGGGATGTCGCTCCAGATGCGCGCCTTCTGTTCGTCGAGGAACGACTCCGGGACCCAGGTGAAGCTCACGGGCGTCGACGTCACGGCGCGACACCCTGCGAGCATCTCGGCGAACGTCATGCGCGTCGTCGGACCGGTCGCGTTGAAGTCGCCGCGCGTCCCGTCCTCGGCCAGCCGCACGATCCACTCGGTGAGGTCGCGCTGGTCGATGACCTGCGAC
>CAZWVG010000444.1:0-3564 GCA_964637355.1 uncultured Gemmatimonadaceae bacterium | reverse complement strand
ACGATGGTTTCGGCGCCGAAGTCCAGCGGGAGATTTCTGAACGCTCCGGGCGCGACGTTTCACTCGGTGCCGTCTACACGGCGCTCGCCCGGCTCGAGGAGAAGGGGTATGTGAGCTCGCGCGTGGGCGATCCGCTCCCGCAGCGCGGGGGGCGGCGGCGGCGCCATTACGACGTGCTCCCCGAGGGGCGCGCGGCGATCGCCGAGGCGTGGCAGGCGATGCGCGCGCTCTCCAACGGGCTCACCGCACAGTTGGAGGGGTGACGTGTCGTCGCCTCGCGAACGAAATCCTCGACATCCGCCGCGCCTCGCCCTCTGGCTCCTCGAGCGCCGGGTCCCCGAGCACGAGCGCGAGTTCCTCGTCGGCGACCTGGTCGAGCGCTTCCACGAATCGGGGAACACCGCCGAGGCGCGCCGCCGCTTCTGGCGCGAAACGCTGACCGCCAGCGCGCGCCGCGAGCACGATCACCACAGCATTCCCTTCACACGCGGGCTCATGACCGATATCGGCTTCGACATCTCGCTGGCAATGCGCCGGCTGCGTCGCACCCCCGGCTTCACGCTCGCCGCGAGCCTGACGCTCGCGTTAGGCGTGGGGGCCGCCTGCGCGATCACGGCGGTGGCGGGACCGGCGCTGTGGGGCGCACTCCCATTCCGCGACGCCGATCGCATCGTGACGCTGCGCGAGACGTTCGGCGACGGGAGCAAGGGGCGCCTGGGATTCCAGACCGTCGAAGACATCCGGCGCCAGTCCTCGACGTTCGAAGCCGTCGCCGAAGTGGCGTACTGGACGCCGACCCTCATCGACGAGTCGGGGGCATCGCGCCTTACCGGGATCTCCGTCTCGTCGAGCTGGCTCCAGGTGATGGGGAGCCGAGTCGTCATCGGGAGGAATTTCACCCCCGAGGAGGACACGCCAAACGGCGAGCCGGTGGCGATCCTCGATCATCAGTTCTGGCAGCAGCGCTTCGGCGGCGACACTGCGATCGTCGGGCGCACCCTAAAACTCGGCAGTGTCGACTATCGCGTGATCGGCGTTCTCTCGCCGGACTTCGAGAATGTCCAGCGTGCGCACAGCGAGATCATTCGACCGTTGCGCTACGCCGATTCGACCGGCTCGGCCTGCCGCGATTGCCGTCACCTCCAAGGCGTGGCACGCGTCAAGGCCGGGGTCCCGCTCGACGCTGCCACGCGCGACGTCGAAGGCATCTTCGCCGCGATGCGCACGACCTATCCCGACGTGTACGACACGCACGGGATCTCGGTCACCCCGCTCCGCGCAGAGCTCGTCGAAAAGACCAAGGGGCCGCTCTACGCACTCCTCGGCGCCGCCGCGCTCCTCCTCCTCATCGCGCTCGCCAACACCACCAACCTCTTCGTCGCGCGTACCATTCAACGCGGTGGAGAATCGACGATCCGCGCCGCACTCGGCGCCAATCGCTGGCGACTCGCACGCAGCATGCTCATCGAGGCGCTTCTCGTTTCCTCGCTCGGCGCGCTCTTCGGGCTCGCGCTCGCGCACTCCGCCATCGGTGCTCTCGTGGCGCTCGCACCGGCGTCGCTCCCGCGCATCGACCAGGTGAAGCTCGGGGTGTCGGCGACGCTCCTCGCCGCTGCGCTCGCCGTCACGTTAGGCGTGGTGAGCGGGCTCGTCCCCACCTTGTTCATCGAAGCGCGCGGGCTCCGCGATCGACTCGCCGCATCGTCGCGCACCGTGGCGCGCGGCGCCCATGATGTGGTACGCCGTGGGCTCGTCGTCGTCGAGCTCTCGCTCGCGCTGCTTCTCCTCGGTGGCGCCGGCATCCTCGTACAAAGCGTGCGGCGCCTCCTCGCCGTCGACCTCGGCTTCGCCACCGACGATCGCCTGTCGCTGGCGCTGAGCGGGTCAGGGGCGCGCTTCCAGGACAACACATCGGCCTGGCAGGTGTGGCGCAGCGTGATCGAACGCGTGCGCGCCGAGCCAGGCGTCATGGACGCGGCGCTGACCTCACAGCTCCCGCTCTCCAACGACTTCGACTCGTACGGTGTGCGCTGGCAATCGACGGGCGACGCGCCACCGGTGGCCAACGGCGACGCCTTTCGGTTTGCCGTAACGTCCGACTACGCGAAGACGATGGGGATTCCGCTGGTGAGCGGACGATTCCTCGAACCGAGCGACGGGCAAACGACCGCCCCCGTCGTGGTGATCAACGAGTTGCTGGCCCGCCAGCAGTTCGGCGATCGCAATCCCATCGGTGCGCGCGTCCAGATCGGTCCGGTGAACTCGCCCTGGCGCACCGTCGTCGGGGTGGTGGGGAACGTGCGTCACCTCTCGCTCGACGCCGACCTGATGCCGGAACTCTATCTCCCGATGGACCAGAACCACTTCGCCGACAGCTACATGCGCCTCGTGGTGCACTCGACGCTCGACCCGTCGGCACTCGCGCGTCGGCTGCGCGACGTCGTACACGATGTCGATCCCACCATGCCGATCGCCGAGGTGAACACGCTGTCGTCACTCGTGGACAATTCGGCGATGCAGCGGCGTTTCGCCGAGCGCTTGTTCCAGGCGTTCTCTCTCTCGGCGCTGGTGCTGGCGGCGGTGGGGATCTTCGGTGTGCTCTCCGGCATGGTAGGCGAGCGCGTCCGGGAGATCGGTGTGCGGTCAGCGTTAGGCGCCTCGCGCGGGCAGATCCTCGGACACTTCCTGCGGCAGGGGGGGACGCTGGCCGCCATCGGGATCTCTGTCGGAGCGGTGGGGGTATCGCTCCTCGGGAGCGCGCTGCGTCCGCTGGTGTACGGCATTTCGCCGCGCGATCCCATCACGATTCTTGTCGTGGCGCTCGGGTTGGGCGCGGTGGCGCTCCTCGCGACGATGATTCCGGCCTGGCGCGCCTCGCGCGTGGATGCGATGGTGGCCCTCCGAACGGAGTAGAATGCAGCGACGTCGCTTTCTGCACGGTGCAGGCAGCAGCGCCCTCGCGCTCGCGTTAGGTCGCGAGCGCGATCTCGCACTCGCGTCAGGGCGCGGGTCTCTCCAACACCTACAGCAGGCGATGCTTCCCCTTCTTTCACGACCGATCCCGTCGTCAGGCGAACGCATTCCCGCGGTGGGGCTCGGCACATGGCAGAGCTTCGACGTGGGGAACGATGCGACGCGTCGCGCACGCTGCGCCGAGGCGCTGCGCGCGTTTGCCGACGGAGGGGGGAGCGTCATCGACTCGTCGCCGATGTACGGCTCCTCCGAAGCGGTGGTCGGCGACCTCGTACAAGCAGCCAAGCTGCGCGACAAGTTGTGGCTGGCGACCAAGGTCTGGACGTCGGGTGAGCGCGCCGGCGTGACACAGATGGAGAAGTCGCTCTCCCTGCTCAAGGTGCCGCGCATCGAGTTGATGCAGGTCCACAACCTTCTGGACTGGCGTACGCACCTTCGCACGCTGCGCGCGTGGAAGGATGCGGGACGCGTGAAGTACATCGGCGTCACGCACTACCAGGCATCGGCACACGACGACGTCGAACGCGTGCTGCGCGCCGAGCAGCTCGACTTCGTACAACTCAATCTCTCGCTCGACGAACCCGAGGCAGC
>CAZWVG010000443.1:0-3571 GCA_964637355.1 uncultured Gemmatimonadaceae bacterium | reverse complement strand
ACGAGTAGTCCCACGGGCCACAAACCCCACGGACGAAAATGGCTCGCGTAGTCGCAACCTCGCACTGCATCTCGCTCGATTTCCAATACACAAACGCCCCGCATCCTCTCGGATCGCGGGGCGTTTGGCATTTCAGCGGCCGATGCAGCTGTCGTTTCGGTTGTCGATGCAGTCGTCGGTTCGACAGCCGCTTCAGTTGTCGCCAGGGAGCGCCAGCTGCAGCACGATCCCGACGCGCCTGCGCGGCAGCGCACGTACTGCCAGGTCCAGCTTCCCCGCCTCGCGGAATGCGATGATCGACTCGGCGCGCGAGCGAGAGCGACTCGCATACGACGACGCCTCCCACGCCGCGCCGAGCCAGATCGCCCCGGCGCCAGCAAGTCCGGCGATCGCCAGCGGGTGCGTCGTGCGCGTCGTGGAGTCGGTGTAGCTGTTGCCGAACGGATCGGTGAAGCGTTCCGTCACCAGTTCATCCTTGGACAAGAACGCCACCACCACCGCGCCCGCCACCGCACCGAGTGCCAGTACGCCGAGCACCGGGCGTCCGGTCGACATCTGTCCCATTCCCGGTACGAGAATCCCCGCGCTGAACGCCTGACCGGGGCTGTAGACGCGATCGGGGAGCCGCGCCATCGATCCGCGCACCTGCACCAGATCCGACGCCTGCGGTGAGAGCTCGAGATACTTCTCGAAGTCCTGCATCGCCTCGGTTCGGTCGCCGCGCGCTGCACGCGAGAGCGCGCGGTTGTAGTACGGCTCGGGCGCGGCCGGAACCTGCCGCGCCACGGAGGCGAACGCCGAATCGGCGGCGAGGTACTGACGGCGCTGCAGGAGAGCGACGCCCGACCGGAAGTTGGCGCGGGCCTCGTCCACGCGAGCGAGCTCCGTCGCCGGCGTGAGGCGCACGATACGCCCGCGCACCTCGTCTCCGTCGGAGGCGGAGGGGGAGAGCGCGAGATACCGGCAGTACTCGCGCACCGCGGCGGGATGGTCGTCGAGCGACTCGTGTTCGCGCCCGAGGTAGTAGGCTACACGCGCATTGCCGGGGACGATGGTCGCGGCCTTGGCGAAGGCGTCGCGCGCCGCGGCGTGGTCGCCCTGCAGCGCCGCATCCTGGGCGGCGTCGATCAGTTGTCTCGACTCGGCGTCGGCGTTAGGCGACGAGGCCCGCACCTGCGCCGGCGGCGGAAAGGCGGCGCACCCGCTCACACCCGAGGCGGCCAGCCCCGTCTTGATGGGGAGGCGCATCGGTTGCTGCTGGGCCTCGAGGACGGTGTGGCTAGCGACGCAGGTGATGGCAATGGCCAGGAGGCGAGAGAGCCTCGTCATGGCACGACCACCGTGGCGGTCCCGGACTTCTCGCCGCTGGTTCCAGGGTCGCAGGTCAAGGTGATGGTAACGGTTCCTCCCGTCGCGGCTCCCGTGCCGGTGACCGTGAGCAGCACCTGACCATTGGAGTCTGTGACGATGTTCGACGTGGGTGACACCGTCAGGATGCCGGGCGCGCTCGATTGAGACTGGCAGGCGCGTCCGATCAGCGGACGCGTCGTCGTGGTACCACCCATCACGTCGGCGGTGATCTGCGCGGTCGACGTGTTGGTCGGCAGCGGCGTGTTGTTAGGCGTCAGCACGACGGAACTGATCGGGAGGAGCGTGACGAGGAGGCTGGCATTCTGCGAGGGTGACGACCCGCCGACGCCTGCGCCGGGGGCGGTGACGGTGATGGTGGTCGTGCCGGAATCGTTCGCGGCGATGAGCCCGGTCGTCGCGTCGACGATCGACGCCTTGACCGGATTCGACGTCGACCAGGACAGTGTCTTTCCGCTCAGCGCATTGTTGGCCGAGTCGCGCGGCGTGGCGGTGAATACGATCACCGTATCACGCCGGAACATGGAACCGGAAGTGGGCGAGAGCGAAATCGAAGCGACCGGCACCGGCTTCACGGTGATCGAGATCGGCGTTCCCGCCGGAATTCCGTCGACCGTGGCCGAAATGGTGGCAGTCCCGAGCGCGACCGCAGTGATGGTAGCGTTGCCGGGCGAGCCCGCGCTCACCGTCGCGATGGCCGAATTGCTGCTGCTCCACGCGATCGTGCGCTGGGTGAGCGCAAGCGAGTTCCCGGTTCCGTTGGGGCCGTCGAAGGCCTGCACGACGGCAGGCCAGGTGTGTGTCGGGTAGACGTTAGGCGGTTGGTTCGTCGATGCCACCGTCACCGACGCTACCGGGACCAGGCTCACCACGAAGGGGATCGCCGTCGACGTCTTCCCTTCCGAGGTCGCGGTGATGTTGCTGTTCCCGGCGCTCACCGCCGAGATGACGCCGGCACTCGAGACGGTCGCGACCGACGCGTTGCTCGAGTTGTAGCTGACGGAGCGCCCCGTGAGCGGCGCGTTGAAGCGATCGAGCAGCACGACCGTGGTGGCCTGCGTCTGCCCCACGAAGATCGACGAGTCGCCAGCGGTGAGCGACACGCTGTTCACGGGCTCCTGCACCTTGAGCGACTTGGTGCCGGCGATCGCGCTCACCAGCTCGGTGGCGACGATCGTCGTGCTCCCCGCGGCAACGCCGGTGATCACACCATTCTGCGCCGCGGTCGCGATCAGCCCGTTGCCGGTACTCCAGGCCACCTGGCGCCCAACCAGCGTGTTGCCGCTCGCGTCCTTCACCGTGGCGGTTGCCGGCACGGTGCCGTTGACGAAGATCGAGTCGGTTCCCGGCGGCGTCGTCACGACGATGCTCGATACCGGCGCCAGCACGGTCGCGCTGGCGGTCACGGGGGTCAACGCGTTCGGGGTCGACGCGCTATCGAAGGGCGACGTGGCGAGCAGGGTGATCGAGTTGCGGCCAGCCGGTGCGGCAACGCCGTTGAGCGTCGTCGACAGGGTGGGGGTGCCGGAATTCGCCGTAAGGGCAGCGATCGCGGTGTTGCTCGACGAGACGTGCACGACGCGCCCGGGGATCGCCGCGTTGCTGGCGTCGACGACCGTGGCCGAGAGGTTCACGGAGCTGCCGGCGAGCAGAGAATCGCTCGACAGCTGCAAGAGGACGGTCTTGGCCGGAACCAGGACCTTGAGCGTGGCGGTGGGCGCTGTCGTCGTGTAGGCAGCGGTCACGGTCGCACTGCCGCTGGCGCCAGCCACCGGTGAAACCGTCGCCGACGCACCGCTGGCGGACAGCGTGGCGAGCCCCGACGTCACCGACCACGTGGGGGTGCGGCCGCCTAACGCAGTTCCGCTGATCACGTTGCCGGCCGAGTCGCGCGGCGTGGCGGTGTAGGCGCGCGATTGCCCGGCGACCGAGATGACCGAATCGACCTGCGTCGACGCGAGCGAGACGGTGGACGGCGCGGAGATCGGGACGAGGTCGACCGTCACGAGGATCGTGTCGGCCACACCGCCGGAACTCGCGATCACCTGCGACGTCCCGAGCCCCACGCCCGTCACGACCCCCAAATTGAGGTCTGCTTGTGCGACCGACTGCGTCTGCGAGGCCCAGCTGATCGGGCGCGACAGCACGTTCCCCGCCGCGTCGCGCGCGACGGCGTTGAGCGTGCGGGCGTAGACGCCGCCGG
>CAZWVG010000442.1:0-3572 GCA_964637355.1 uncultured Gemmatimonadaceae bacterium | reverse complement strand
TCCGGCGTGTCGGGGACGGTGCCGAGTCGGTCCATCACGATCAACCCGTCCTGCACGAGGATCCCGACCCCCATCGCCAGGCCGGCGAGGGTGAGGAGATTGGCCGGGACGTCGAGGATGTAGAGGACGAGCGCGGTGCCGGCGACGGAGACCGACGCGCTGAGCATCACCAGTCCCGTCCCGCGCCAGTCGCGGAGGAGCCCGAGGAGGACGACGAGGACGAGCCCGAAGGCGATGGACCCGCGGATGAGGAGGTCTTTCAGCTGGCGGGCGAGTTCAACGGAGTCGTCGTAGACCACCTGCAGGCGCGCCGCGGTGGGGAGGCGCGCTTCGATCTCGCGGATCGCCTGACGAACCGCGCCGGACGTCTTGATCGCATCGGCGCCGGCGAGTCGCGAGACGCCGATGGCGATCGCCGGCTGCCCGTTGATGCGGAAGAAGAAGCCGCGCGCGTCCTCCTCCGGTCGCACGGCGGCCAGCGTGCCTAACGCGTACGGCTGCCCGCCGCGCCCGACGATGGGAAGGTTCCCGAGATCCTCGACAACCTTCGGCTGGTCGCGGATCACCACCGGCCGTTCGGTCGTCCCGCGCTGGTCGTTCCCCAACGAGCGCACCACCCGCGCCCCGGTGAGCGCGTCGCCTAACGTCTGCGGTGAGATCCCGAGCTGGCGCAGGAGCGCCGGATCGTACGTCACCGAGACCCCCGGCTCCGTCCCCCCCTGCACCCGAATGTTCCCCACGCCCGGCACCGCACTCAGCCGAGGCTCCACCTGCTCGTCGGCGATCTTCTGGAGCGTTCCGGCGGTGTAGGGGCCGGAGATGGTGAGGGTGAGGAGATCCTCCTCGGAGAGTTCCTGCGGGACGTAGTTGCTCACTCGCGGCGTGGTCACGCCGGGCGGGAAGTCCTTTCGGAGGAGTTCGATGCGCTCGAGGATCGAGAGGCGGGCGATCTGCACATCGGCATCGGGCTCAAGGTCGACGGTGATGCTCGAGCCGTTCTCCGAGGATTCGGAGCGCGTCTTCCGCACCCCGCGCACCGACTGGATCGCCGCCTCGATCGGGGAGGAGACGTACATCTCGAGCAATTCCGCCGACGCGCCGGTCCACGTGGTGGAGATCGAGAGCTGCGGGAGTTCGACCGTGGTGCGCGTCGCGAGCGGGAGGCGTGTGAACGCCACGAGTCCCGCCAGCAGCAAGGTGACGGCGGCGGACCAGACGACGGCGGGGCGGGAGACGGCAGCGCCAATCATCTGCGCCGTTTCCCAGAACGCGCGCCGTCACTCCTCCGCGATCTCCGCGGACTCCGCGGTTCAAAAGCCTTTAAACCGCGGAGTCCGCGGAGTCCGCGGAGTCCGGAAGGCTCCGACGCTGGAGTCGGGCGCCATGGTCCGGCTGCCGGGATCATGACGACGCCTCCTTCCCGGGCGCCGGCAGAACTCCCGTCTCCCGTCTCCCGTCCCCCTTCCGCTCGCGCCGCTCGCGCCTCTTCTCGAGCTGCGCGTAGGCGGTCGGCAGCAAGAAGAACGTGACCAGGAGCGCGCTCACACTCCCGCCGATCACGCCGGCGGCCAGTGGCTGATAGAGCGCTCCACCACTCCCCCATCCAAAGACCAACGGCAGCACGCCGGTGATCGTCGTGATGCTCGTCATCGCGATCGCCCGCAGGCGCTGGTGACCGCCGAGGATGATCGACTCCTCGATCGAGTGGCCGGCTTCACGGAAGCGCCGGATCGCGTCGAGCTTGACCACCGCCTCGTTGTCGGCCATCCCGATCATCACCACGATGCCGATGAGCGCGACGGCGTTGATCGACTGCCCGGTGATCCAGAGGAAGAGAATCCCACCGACCGCGGCCAGCGGAACGGTGAGCATCACCACCAGTGGAACGGTGAACGACGCGAACTCGCCGGCGAGGACGAGGAAGACGAGCGCGACCGACAGCCAGCCAACGAGTGAGAGTTCCTGCGTCGTGCGTTCCTGCTCGGCGTTGGCGCCGGAGATTTCCCAAGTAACGCCGGGCGGGAGGGCGAGCCGCGACATGACCGCGCGCACGTCGTCCGATGCCGTCGCGGTGCCACCGCTCTCGATCAATCCTTCGACGACGGCGACCGGGCGCTGCCCGACGCGTACGACTTCGATCGGGGCCTGCTTCTCTTCCGCTGTCACCAGTTGGGCAATCGGGATCCCCTTGACCGGTGTCGCCATCGCCTCGGCGAGGTCCTCGTTCTTCTCGCCGGCAAAGCGCACCGAGATCGGCGTGCGGCGATCGGTCTCGCGGAAATCGCTCGACGCCACGCCCCCCAGTCCGCCGGCCAGCGCATTGGCCACCATGTCCACCGCGATTCCTCGCTCGGCGAGGAGCTGCCGGTTGAGCGTCACCTCGACCACCGGCTGCGTTCCGCCGTTGGGGTCACGCACGTCGGCGAGGGAGGGGAGGGCACGAAGGAGGACGCGTGCACTGTCGGCCCAGCGCGCGGCGTCGGCAAGGGTACGCGCACTCACCTCGACCCTAACGAGACGCCCTTCGCGCCCGATGAGCGATCCGAACTCCGACTGACCTGCCAGGTCGAGCGCCAGCGCCCCCTTGGCGAGGTCGGGGAGCGTGGTTCGTAGCTTGTCGGCGAAGTTGGCAGCGCGCTGGCCTTCGGGAACCGGGATCAACAGCTGTGCCGTCGCCGACGAACCCGGCTCGGCGCCCGCGAGGATCTCCTCGTCGGTGGCGATCCCGACGCGTGAGTAGATCCCCGCAGAGCCTAACGACTTGGCCGCATCCTCCACGCGCCCCACCTGCGCGGTGGTTGCCTCGATGGCCGTCCCTTCAGTCAGGTGCAGCGACGCCACCACGATCCCTTCGTCGACCTGCGGCAGGATTTCTCGCGGCATTCGTGGAAGAACCCAGAGCGTAACGAGGACCGAAACGATGGAAGTGATGAAGACCGGCCACGGATTGCGTAGCGACCACGCCATCCCCCGCTCGTACCAGTGCTCCGACCACTGCCCAACGCGCGAAAGCAATGAATTGGGATCGTGTACCGGCACTCGCGCCGACGACCTCGTCTTCTCGTCTTCTCGTCTTCTCCCAACTATCATCACCGGCATCAGCGTCAGCGCCAGCACCAGCGACGCCCCCACGCTCATTACGACGGAGAGCGACAAATCCCGGAAGAGCGCTGCCGCAAGCCCGCGGACGAAGATGATCGGCCCGAAGACGAGGAGCGTCGTCAGCGTCCCGGCGATCAGCGGACCGCTCACTTCCTCGGTCGCCTCGACCGTCGCCTCGAAGAGCGGCATCCCTTCTTCCCGCTTTCTCGCCGCCGCCTCGGCGACGACAATTGCGTTGTCGACGAGGAGCCCGACGCCTAACGCGAGCCCGCCGAGCGAGAGGACGTTGACCGTCACGTCCATCCCCTGGAGGAGGACGAGCGCCAGGAGGACCGAGAGCGGGATCATCGTCCCGATCGCCACCGACATCCACCAGTCGCGGAGGAAGAGGAGGATCACCGCCAGCGACAGAAGTCCGCCGATCACGATCTCCTGCCCGAGGTTGGAGAGCGCGTCGACCACGAAGGTCG
>CAZWVG010000441.1:0-3622 GCA_964637355.1 uncultured Gemmatimonadaceae bacterium | reverse complement strand
CACGAGCACTATCTCACGCGGAAGATCTCGAACCTGCTGGAGCTGGAGCCGGGGTTTCTGTCGACGGCGAAGCAGCGGGCGGCGGGGAGAGGGCGAGGAGGCGAGTAGCACAGCGAGGTCACCGGACACGCGACCAGCACACGTTAGGCATTCGCCCGAGGTTCGCACCCCGAAGGAAGACGCGTCCGGCCGTCTCGTCTTCTCGTCTTCTCGTCTTCTGATCCCCGCCCTTCCCCCTTGACAGGCCATGGGAGCGCGCGCACCTTCCCTTGCGTGCCAAGGGGAGACGCGCCCCGGGACGCCCGGCGCACGAATTGCCCCTCGAACTCGGTCAATTCGCCTCGACGCGCATGGCTTCAGACGCCGACCTCCTCCGCAGCTCCCTCGACCTCCTCGTCCTCAAATCGCTCACCTGGGGACCGCGCCACGGCTACGGCGTCGCCGAGTGGATCAATCAGTCCACCGGCGGCCACTTCCTCATCGAGGAAGGGACGCTCTACCCCGCCCTGCACCGCCTCGAGGCGCGCGGGTGGATCGAGCCGGAGTGGGGGGTCTCCGAGAACAACCGGCGCGCCAAGTTCTACGCCCTTGCCCCAAAAGGACGCAGCGCGCTGCGCGCCGAACAGTCCACCTGGGAGCGCTACGTCGCCGCGGTCGCCCAGGCGATGGCGCAGACCTCGGCGGAGCCGGCCTGAGTGAGCGCCCGCTTTCGCCTCCCACCCAGCAATCGACAGTTGGTGCGCGACCTCGACGACGAGATGGCGTTGCATTTGGAGATGCGCACCCGCGCGCTCGAGCAGCGCGGGCTCTCGCCGGCCGAGGCGCGCGCCGAGGCCGAGCGAATGTTCGGTGACGTCCCGACGCTCCGATCGGAGTGCCTCGAGATCGACCGCACACATCACGCCTCGCAGGCGCGCGCCAGTGCACTCCGCGACCTCGTGCGCGACGTGCGCCTGGCGGCGCGCTCGCTCCTTCGCGACCGCGCCTTCGCCCTCCTTTCGATCGGCATCTTCGCATTGGGCATCGGCGCGTCGACCGCACTCTTCTCGGTCTACAACGCCGTCGTCCTGCACCCGCTCGACGTTCCCGCTCCGGAGCAGGTGGTCTGGGTGACCACGCTCGATGATGAGGGGAGCGACGGCGTGAGTCCGGCGACCTACTTCGCCTGGGAGGAGCGAGCCGCCCGCTTCGAAGCGTTGGCGACGGTACGAACCGCCGCGGTCACGCTCACCGGCGAACGGCTCCCCGCGCGTCTGAATGGTCTGCTCGTCGGGCGCGGATTCTTCGAGACACTCGACGTCGCGGCAACGGTGGGACGTCGCCTCGAAGCACGCGACTACACGAGCGGAGCAGCACCGGTCGTCGTGATCGGCACGGCACTCTGGCGCCGGGACTTCGGCGGCGACCGCGACATCGTCGGGAAGTCGATCACCCTCGATGGCACGGCACGCACGGTCGTCGGCATCCTCCCGCCGTCGGCCGACGTGGTCAGCGACGCGAGCGACTTCTGGATCCCCGACCGCCTCCCCGACGGGCTGCGCACCAACATCACCCCGTTCCTCGATGTCGTGGGGCGCCTCGCGCCAAACGCTAACGTCGTGGGCGCGGAGCAGGAGCTGCAATCCATCGTCACGTCGTCCGACGCGCGACCGGACCGGCGCGAGCACCCGCTGCGCGTGCAGGTGCAACCGCTGGGCGACTACCTCACGACACCGTTCCGGGACCGTCTCGCGCTCCTCCTCCTCGCCGTCCTCGCCGTCCTCGCGATCGGCGCCGTGAACGTGGCGAACCTCCTCCTCGCCCGCGGCGCCGGACGCGCCCGGGAGATGGCGCTCCGCGCCTCGCTCGGCGCCTCGCGCGGGCGACTCGTGCGGCAGCTCTTCACCGAGCACCTCCTGCTTTCCGTGATTGGTGGAGCCGTCGGGATCCTCCTCGGGACCTGGCTGATCCAGATGCTCGTCGCGATCCTCCCGCCCACACTCCCCCGCATCGCCCGCGTGCACCTCGATGCGCCCGCCGTCGCGGTGGCTGCACTCCTCACGTTCGCGGCCGCGCTCCTCGCCGGACTCGTCCCGGCGTGGCGCACCACCGCGCTCGACCTGCGCGGCGCGCTGCAGGACGGCGGGCGCGGGACGAGCAGCGGCGCGGCCAACGAGCGCTGGCGTCGAGCCTTCGTGATCGGCGAGCTCGCCGTCACCGTCGTCCTCCTCTTCGCAGCCGGGCTCCTCGTGCGGAGCGCCGCCGCACTCGGCGCCGTCGCTCCAGGATTCTCCTCGGATAGCGTGATCACCGCGCGATATGCTCTCCCGGTGAGCGGCTATCCCGATGCACCAGCGGTGCAGGCGGGCCATGCGCGCATCCTGGCGTCGGTGCGCGAAGCGTTAGGCGAGCGCGCCGCCATCTCCTCCAAGATCCCCCTCGACGGTAACAGCGGCGGCGGGAGCGGCTTCTACGTCGTCGGGAGCGAACGCGGCGCGGGCGCCGAGGTGAATGCCGCGTTGCGGCTGACGGTGCCGGGGTATTTCGCGTCGGTAGGGATGACGCTCGTGCGCGGGCGCGATTTCTCCGATGCGGATGGGGCGAACGCGCCGCGCGCCGTCGTCATCTCCGAGGGCCTCGCGCGCCGACTCGGAATCGAAGCCAACGCCATCGGCCAACGGATCGCCGGCACCAGCTCCCCCTTCCGTGACTCGAGCGGGACGCCGTATCCGTGGGAAGTGGTCGGCGTCGTGCGTGACCCGCGCGATTGGGGGCTCCGCAACGATCCGCAGCCGCAACTCTTCATCCCGCTCCCACAGACGCCCGAAGAGATCTGGGAGTGGAGCGGGCGCGAGATGAACATCGTCGCGCGCTCCACGCAGTCGGCGACGGCGATGCAGGGGGCGCTCGCCTCGGCGGTGGCCCGCGTCGATCCGACGCTCGCGCTCTATGACGTGCGCTCCATGCGCCAGCGCCTGCGCGATTCGCAGGCGCTCGAGCGCGCCAACACGATCCTCCTGAGCGCGTTAGGTGGCGCGGCGCTCCTCCTGGCCATCACCGGACTCTATGGCGTGGTGAGCTACGGCGTGCAGCAGCGGCGTACCGAGTTCGGCGTGCGCCTCGCCCTCGGCGCCACGCCGGCGACGCTGGTCGCACTCGTGGCCCGCTGGAGCACGCGACTCGCCGTCGCCGGGCTCCTGATGGGGCTTCCGCTGGCGCTCCTTGCGGCGCGCGCGCTGCGCGGCCTTCTTTTCGGCATCGGAGCGTTCGATGTCGTGACGCTCGGGGCTACGGCGTTGCTCGTGGCCCTGGTCGCGATCGCCGGTGCGCTCATGCCGGCACGCCGAGCGGCACGCGTCGCGCCGGATGCCGTGCTCAGGACCTAGTCGCGTCGCCCATGGCTGCTCCCACGAGGTCTCCCATTCGCGTGCATCGCATGTCGTCGCCGCTCGGCGAATGGGAACTCGCGCTTGGCGAACCCTCGCCCGCGCTCCGGCCGTTCGTGCAGGGGACGTATGCGGGGAGTGTCGAGCGCAACGTCGGCGTGCTGACGCGCCTCGAGGTCCCGCACCCAGGCGTGGTGTGCATCTTCAACTTTGGCGATCCGTACCGCGTGAGCGATCCGCGTGACGGGAGTGGCGGA
>CAZWVG010000440.1:0-3622 GCA_964637355.1 uncultured Gemmatimonadaceae bacterium | reverse complement strand
GAGTACCAGCAGATGCGCGAGGTCGTCGACGTCCTCGAGAAGCTCGCCGAGGAGCGGCGCGCACGCTTCGCCCGCGCCTACATGCCGCCGTCGGGGATCGAGCCGCCACCGTCGCCGCTCGCCCTCTCGCTCGCCGAGCTCCTGTCGGCCATCGATCGCGTCTTGCGCGTGGCGAAGGATCCCGCCGTGCACGACGTGATTCCGCGCGCCCTCGACGTCGACTCGGCGATCGCCACGGTGCGCGGCGTGCTCCTCCTCAAGGAGCGCGCCCGCTGGCGCGATGTAGTCCGGCAGGGCGCCGAGCGGTGGGAGATCCTTTCGGCGCTCCTCGCCCTGCTCGAACTGGCACGCCGCGGCGAGCTCAAACTTCAGCAAGCGACTCCGTTCGCCAACGTCTTCATCACTCGTGAATCCACTGGCCAAGCTGCTTGAGGCAGCGCTCTTCTCGAGCGCGCGCCCCGTTCCCCGCGAAGAACTCGCGTCGCTCGATCCCGAAGCGTCGCCGGCTGCCGTGCAGTCGGCGCTCGATGAGTTGCGCGAGTCGTACGACAACAACGGCCATGGTGTGGAGCTCGTCGAACTGGGCGAGGGGTGGCAGATCCTCACGCGCCCCGAGTACACCGAGGCCATCGAGCGCGCGCAGCTGGCGGTGCGCCCGCATCGCCTCTCGGCTGCTGCGCTGGAGACGTTGGCGATCATCGCCTATCGGCAGCCGATCGGGCGCGCCGAGATCGAGGAGATCCGCGGCGTGAACGTCGGCGGCGTCCTCAAGTCGCTGCACGAGCGCGGGCTCATCGACGTCACAGGGCGCGGTGAAGGGTTGGGGCGTCCGCTCCTCTACGCGACCACACCGCTGTTCCTCGAGCAGTTTGCACTGCGCCACCTCGAAGAACTTCCCCGCGCCGACGAACTCGCCGTCGCACTTCGCGCCGAACCCCGAGCGATGTAATGGCCGAGACGATGCGCATCCATCGCGCTCTCGCGCGCGCGGGGGTCGCATCGCGGCGCCACGCCGAGGCGATGATCGCCGAGGGGCGCGTGCTCATCAACGGTCAGCCGGCGCAGGTGGGGCAGCTGGTGGAGGTGGGGCGCGACCAGGTGCAACTCGACGGCAAGCCCGTCGACCTCGCGCCGCCCCGCAGCACCTGGTTTGTCCTCAACAAGCCCGCCGGGTACATGACCACCCGAAAGGACCCGGGGCAGCGGCAAACCGTTTTCGAGCTCGTCCCTGACGTTCCGTCGCTCACGTACGTCGGGCGCCTGGATTTCCTCACCGAGGGCGTGCTCCTCCTCACGACCGACGGCGAGGCCGCGCATCGCCTCACGCATCCGAGCGCGGAGATCGAGCGCGTCTACATGGCGACCGTGCGGGGGAACGCCAAGGCTGCGGCCGAAGCCGCGCGCGCCGGCGTCGAACTCGAGGATGGAGTGGTGACGCCGGCGTGGGTGAACGTGCATCCGCTGGAGAACCGCCACTGGGGCTTCGAGATCGCGATCCGCGAAGGGCGCACCCGCGAGATTCGTCGATTGTGTGCGGCGCTTGGGCTCGAGGTCTCGCATCTCGTTCGAACG
Organism: uncultured Gemmatimonadaceae bacterium; assembly: GCA_964637355.1. Taxonomy (GTDB): domain Bacteria; phylum Gemmatimonadota; class Gemmatimonadetes; order Gemmatimonadales; family Gemmatimonadaceae; genus SCN-70-22. The sequence continues at coordinate 2,050 of CAZWVG010000440.1, read as the reverse complement.
CAATTCGGTCCGGTACGCATCGGCCAACTCGCGACAGGGAGCTGGCGCGAGTTGAGCCCTCGTGAGGCGGCGATGCTCGAGGTTTTCACCGGGACGCACGTCCCCGCCGGCAAGCCTCCGCGACGCCGTGACGACAGGGAAGCTCCGCGCGACGACGCCGACTCGCGCAGCGCGCCTCGGCGTGACTCGAAGCGTCCTCGGTCATCGCGGCGCGAGATGTCTGAGCGCGACGAGCGGCCGCGGCGCGATGCGTCCGCAGGTCGCGGCCGATCTTCACCTCGCGCTTCCTCTTCAAGTCGCGACGAGAATTCACCGCGGGGCAAGCCTTCACGGCGCGGCGAATCTTCACCGCGCGACGCCTCTTCCCGGCGCGACGCGTCTTCCCGACGCGATGCCTCTTCGCAGCGTGACGCGGATACATACCGCGAGCGTTCCCCGCGCCGCGAGCAGTCGTCGCGCCGTCCCGACGCTGCGCGCGGGGGAGACGCTGCGCGTGGCGGAGACGCTTCGCGTGGCGGAGACGCTGCGCGCGGCCGGGGGTCGTCGAGGTTCGAGAGAGGGGAGCGCGACGACACGCGCTCCGACCGTGACTCGTCGCCACGCCCGCGCCGCCCCAGCGACCGTCGCTCCAGCCGGCGGAACGACGAAGACCGTCCGTCACGCGCCACTGGCGCGAGAGGGGGAGCGCGTTCCAAGGTGTCCCCTCCCAAGCGCCGCTCGCGCTCGGATTGAGCGTCTGAGCGATGAGCCGCCCTCGCGCCTCGACAGGAGGACGCGAGGCAAGCGCGCCGAGGAACCGGAAAGCCGCAGGGTGTAAGAGCCTCCTGAACGTCCAACTCCCAAGGAGAACGCGCACGTGGCAACACAGGCAGCAACCGACATGGCGCTGGTGCAGGCGGTGGAGCGCGAAGTGGGAAAGCGCGTCGTCGGTCAGGAATACATGGTCGAGCGCCTCCTCATCTCCCTCCTTACCGGCGGACACGTCCTCCTCGAGGGAGTGCCGGGACTCGCCAAGACGCTCACGGTGCGCACGCTGGCCGAAACGATCCACACCACGTTCCAGCGCATCCAGTTCACCCCCGATCTCCTCCCCGCCGACGTCCTCGGGACGCAGGTCTTCGACCAGTCGACGGGGAGCTTCTCGATCAAGCGCGGCCCCATTTTCGCCAACATCGTCCTTGCCGACGAGATCAACCGCGCACCGGCCAAGGTGCAGGCGGCGCTCCTCGAGGCAATGCAGGAGAAGCAGGTGACGTTAGGCGGGCAGACCTTCCGTCTCGAGGAACCCTTCCTCGTCCTCGCCACGCAGAACCCGATCGAGCAGGAGGGGACGTATCCGCTCCCCGAGGCGCAGGTCGACCGCTTCATGCTCAAGCTTCGCGTCGGCTACCCGTCGCGCGAGGAAGAGAAGGAGATCATGCGGCGCATGGCGAGCGGCGACCCGATCGCCATTTCGCCGATCGCGACGCCGCAGGCAATCATGGAGGCGCGGCACCGCATCACCGAGTTGTACATGGACGAGCGCATCGTCGACTACATCGTCGATATCGTGCACGCCACACGTTCCCCGGCCGAGTCGAAGCTCAAGGACCTGGCGCCACTCATCGAGTTCGGCGCGAGTCCGCGCGCCACGATTGCGCTCGCCCAGGCCTCGCGCGCGCACGCTTTCCTGCGCGGGCGCACCTACGTGACCCCCGACGACGTCAAGGCGATCGCTCCCGACGTCCTCCGCCACCGCGTCCTCACGACCTACGAAGCCGAAGCGGAGAACGTCACCAGCGAGGAGATCGTCAAGCGGATCCTCGAGACGGTCGAGGCGCCGTGACGAAGGGGGGCGCCGCGATGGAGCAGCAGGGCGGGCGGCGCCTCACCGGAGCGCCCACCAGCGTGGCGCGCCCATCGCTCCTCACACCGGAGGTGATGCGGCAGGTCAAGCTCGTGGAGCTCCGCACTCGGCGATTAGTCAACTCGCTCTTCTCCGGCGAATACCGCTCCATCTTCAAGGGGCAGGGAATGGAGTTCGCCGAGGTGCGCGAGTACCAGCCGGGCG
>CAZWVG010000439.1:0-3629 GCA_964637355.1 uncultured Gemmatimonadaceae bacterium | reverse complement strand
AATCGGCACCAAACGCCGAGTTGCCGTCCATGCGCAGGCCGAGCGTGACGAAGAGACGGTCCTTCCACGCGAAACGGTTCTGCGCGAGCAGTCCGAGGTTGATCGTCTGGGTGAACGCTTCACCACCGCTCGTGACGGCCGCTGCGGCCACCGTCGAGACGCCGGGGCCCGGGAACACGTTGCCGACGGCGAGGTTCAGGCGCTCGGACTCCCAGAAGCCCTGCCCGCCGAACGAGAGGTTCGACTCGATGTCGAACGGAAGCTTGAAGTTGAGGTTCGACAGGTAGTCGACCGTCGTCGTGCGGTAGGTGCGCACGCCGAGGTTCTTCTGCCCGTTGGTCACGCCGGCCGGGCCGTAGGCGCCAGCATACGGGAAGAAGCGCGACTTCTCCTCGTTGACGGCGTCAGTGCCGACGATGAGCCGGCTCGTGAAGTTCGGGTTGAACGCATACGAGAGCGTCACGCCGCCGGTCCAGCGGTCGGCGTCGGAGATCGTCTCCATCTTCTGGATGTCGGCCACCGGAATCCAGGCCTCGCCGTACGGGCGCTGCTTGGTCGCGTTGCGCGGGTTGCCGTTCATCGCGTTGCCGAGAAGGGCGGTCCAGTTATTCCCGGCCTGCAGTTCGTTGATCTTGTTGCGCGCATACTGCGAACGCACTTCGACCGTGAGCTTGTCGTTCGGGACGAACGTGACGTTCGCGCGGAGCGAGCCCTTGGTCTGGTCGTTCGGCTGGATCGAGCCGACTTCCTTCGAGCCTAACGCCGACACGAAGTAGGTCGAGCGCGTCGTCCCCCCCTGCCCGCTGATGTCGAGCGAGTTGAACGGCCCGTTCTGGATCAGGTCGTTCGCGTCCTTTGCCCGCGTGCCATCCGGACCCGTGAAGCGCGGGAAGGTCTTGGTCGGCAGGTTCTCGCGCAGGCGGTTGAAGCCGGTGCCGTAACCGAGGTTCCACTGCGTCTTCCCTTCACCGCGTCCCTTCTTGGTGAAGATCTGGATGACGCCGTTCGTCGCTTCGGATCCATAGAGCGTTGCAGCTGCAGCGCCCTTGAGGATCTCGACGCGCTCGATGTCGTTGGGGTTGATGTCGCTCAGGCGGTCGGCCGAGTTGCCGCCGGTGAACGAGCAGCACGCGGTCGAGGCACCGGTCGTCGTGGTCCACTCGCTCGCCTTCGAGTCCACGCGCACGCCGTCGATGTAGATGACGGGACGCTGGTTGAGCGAGAACGACGCGATACCGCGGATGCGGAGGTCCTGCCCGCCACCGACGCCACCGCCGACACCGACCGAACGCACGCCGGCCACCTTGTTGGCCAGCACGTTCGAGATGTTGTTGACCGGCATGATGTCCTGCTGCGCGGCCACGTCCATCGAGCCGATCGACGCGCCGATCTTGCGCTTCTCCACCGCGCCACCGGTGCCGGTGACGACGACCTGCTGCAGTTCGACCGCCGATGCCGCAATGCGGAAGTTCACCGTCGCCGTGTCATTCGCGGCGATCGTGACGGTCTGCACTTCGGGACGGAAGCCGATGCGCGTCACGCGCACCGTCTGCGACCCTACACGAACGTTGCGCATGAAATAGCGCCCCGCATCGTCGGAGTTCGCGCCGGCCGCCGCGTCGCCGACAACCTGCACGCGCGCGCCATTCACCGGCGCCCCCGATGCGCGGTCGACGACCGTGCCTTGCAACATTCCCGTTCCTTGTGCCTGGGCCAACCCCGGGAGAACCCCGAAGGCAAGCGCCAGGAGCCATCGCCGTGTCGTCCGATTTCCTGGAGAACGAGTCGAGTGCATGGTTCCTCTTGCGTGAGTGGTGGGCAACTGCATCCGTGTGGTGCGGACAGTGCGCAGCGCCATTGCGGTGGGACGCGGGCGAGGGACGTCGCGCATCCCCCGCCCGCGCGCTAAGGCTGCGCGAAACATTGCATACAATATCAACGGGCCCGTGTGCGTCAACCGCGATGTTGCGACGTCTGCTGTAACAGGGACGGAAGGCCGGTATCTGCCTGTAGTTGGATGAATCGCCCGTCCCATTTCCGGGACGACACGTGATCCAATCGCAACCATTCGCACCACCTCACGGACCCCTGCGTCGAATGTCCATGCGACACACGGTAGCTTTCATGCATACGCACACCTGATTCCGCATGCTGCAATTCGCGACCTCGTTCGAACAACGATTACTTGGCAATCCAATCGCCGACTGGCTGACCGCCGCCGGTGTCGCCATCGGCGTCGCGCTCCTCCTCCTCGCCATCAAGATCGTGGCGGGGCGCCGACTCGCCGCGATCGCCAAACGCACCGCCACCGATCTCGATGACCTCGTCGTCGATCTCATCGAGCGGACGCGCCTCTACTTCATCGCCGCCCTCGCGATCCGCGCCGGATCGCCGCTCCTCACCTTCCTCCCCGCCGTCCACGAGGGAATCCGCGATCTCACCACGATCGCCTTCCTCCTCCAACTCGCCCGCTGGGCGACGGGACTCATCACCTTCTGGCTCGCCAAGTGGGCTCGCTCACGCGCCGGCAGCGATGAGCGCGCGACCTCCGCGACCTTCAAGGCAATCGCTGCCGTCGCACAGGTGGTGATCTGGCTCGTCGTCATCCTCCTCGCGCTCAAGAACGTCTGGGATTTCGACATCACCGCGCTCGTCACGGGGCTCGGCGTCGGCGGCATTGCGGTCGCCCTCGCGGTGCAGAACATCCTCGGCGACGCCTTCGCTGCTCTCTCCATCGTGCTCGACAAGCCGTTCGACATCGGCGACACGATCGCCGTCGACACGTTCGTCGGTCAGGTCGAGCACATCGGACTCAAGACCACACGCATTCGCGCACTCGGCGGCGAGCAGGTCATCTTCGCCAACTCCGAGCTGCTCAAGAGCCGCGTGCGCAACCTGCGACGCATGATCGAGCGTCGCGTCGTCTTCACCATCGGCGCCACGTACGACACGCCGCCAGCGCTCGTCGAACGCGTGCCATCCATCATTCGCTCCATCATCGAGGCGACGCCGAACACGCGCTTCGATCGCGCGCACTTCGCGCGCTACATGGACTCGTCGCTCGAGTTCGAGGCCGTCTACTACGTCACGTCGCCCGAGTACATCGTCTATATGGACGCGCACCAGGCGATAAACCTCGCACTTCTGCGACAGTTCAACGATTTGGGGATCTCGTTCGCCTTTCCCACCCGCACGATCATCCAGCAGACGGTGGAACCGGGTCCGGGAGAGGGACCGCCGAGCGGCGCGACCGACGCATCCACGCCACCCACCGGCGCGGCGGGCGCGACGCTGCCGGCGGGTCCGATGCCCGGATCAGCTGCTGCTGGTTAGTCGGACCGATGCGAACCGGCGCGACGGTGCGCCGCGCACGAGCCTAACGGGCGCTGAGTGTCAGTGCCCGGCGGCGCAGTACTCCCACGCCGCGCGCCGCTCGGCGCGCTCGGTGAAGTCGACCCCGGCGCGCCCGTCGTCGGGGCGCGCCGCGCGCCAGAGGATCGCGTCGCGCACCTCGTCGATCACCGAATCGCGGGTCGCCGGCTCCCACGGCGCGCCGCCTAACGCCCGAAAACGCCACGCCGCCGTGGGCACGCCGCGCGCGTAGTCGCCCCAGCGCTGCGCGAGTCCGC
>CAZWVG010000438.1:0-3636 GCA_964637355.1 uncultured Gemmatimonadaceae bacterium | reverse complement strand
CAGCGCCCCGAGGCCGACGTGAACGTCGAGTTCCAGTCCAACTCGAAGATGGCGGAAGCATCGGCGAAGCTCGCCTGGTTCTTCCACGCGGCGAACGAGAAGTACGCGACCGACTACCCGGCGACGGTCGGCCCGCACATGACCAACACCGACTCGGGGCCGTTCCAGGACCTGATCCCCGCCATCTCGCTGCGCGAGAATGAGCGCGGCGCGCAGGTTGGCGCCGGGTGGGACCCGAACTGGCACCAGGTGACCGACCTCTACTCGACCTACAGCGACAAGGATTTTCGCCTGGGACTCAATGCGGCGCAGACCACATTGGGCGCTGTCGCCCTGCTCACCGGGGCCAAGCTCACTCGTTAGGTCACCGGCCGGGCGCGCCGGGCGTCACCACGCCTCGACGCGCTCGGCGATGCGCCCGGTCGCCAGGAGATCGGCGAGCTCGTCGCCGAGCCGTGCGCTCTCGTCCACCACGCGCTGCCACGTTAGGCGCCGAGTGGCGTCGTCCATGGCGTAGAAGTCCTTGCGGTCGGGGATCTTCTGGCGGGGGAGCGAGGCGACGAATTCGTCCGAAGGCGCAATGAGGAGCGCGCGGCGGAAGTTGTCGCCGCGCGCGCGGCGCCAGGTGAGCGATTTGTCGAACCAGCCGGGGACGACGTGGCTGTAGAAGTGCGGATACAGCACGAGCCCGTCGCCCGGGCCGAAGTCGAGATCGAGGTGATAGTCGAGCACCCCGCCATCCCAGTGCACACCGCGCGGCGTCCCGGGAACGCGCACGCCCTCGAGCAGGAGTGGAATAGACCCCGACGCCAGGAGTGCCGGGCGAAGGTTCTCCGACGTGAGGCGGTGATGCACCGTCGGGAGGTCGGACAGGTGCGCGAACGGCGTGACGTCGCCCGCCGAGTGGAAGATGTTGCGCCGCATCTGGAGGGCGAGCGACTTGCGGCTGACGAGGTTTCCCGCCGCGGCGATGGCGATCGACGCCGTCAGGAGCAAACGGCGCTCGCTCGCCGCCAGCCCGCGCCCCTCGGCAGTGATGATGTGCAGGCGCGCCCACGGATGCGCGAGGATCTCCGCGACACCGCGCTCGCCCAGGAGCGTGTCGAGCGCGCGGGTGAGGACCTCGGTGACTTCGCGGGTGGACGGGCGCCGCGAGTAGTGCTGGTCGTAGATGTAGGCGCGGTGCCCGCGGTCCAGCGCAGCGACCGGGTCGCGCTGGGCGAGGCAGGCCATGCGCCAGCTCCCGATCGACGACCCGATGAGATGGAGGGGGCGCGAGCGCGGTTCGGCGAGGAAAGTCCCGAACAGGAAGCGATCGAGCCCGGCGAGGACGAGCCACTTGGCGCCCCCCGAGGCGCCCGGGAGGATGTCGATATCCTGCGCGCGCAGGCCGCGCTCGCGGATCAGGCGGAGCGCATCGGGGCCGGCACGAAGGGTGAGGGCGCGCATGTACGACTCCCGCGTGAGGAACGGGCGCCCACATGAGGAGCGCGCGCCCCGCACGAGAAGCGCGCGTCTCGCGGCGGGAGCCGGAGACGCGCGCGGGTTCTTCGATCGAAAATACGGTTGAAGAAGCTCTTGGGAGAGCTTGTCGAGAGGCGCCGGCCGGAATCGAACCGGCGAATAGCGGTTTTGCAGACCGCTGCCTTACCACTTGGCTACGGCGCCATGGAGCGGGGAAGGTAGGGGGGCGGGGCAGTGTCCTCAAGGTGACGCGCCACCCCGCATCCCGATACGACCCGCGTGCGCGTCCGCGGTCATCTGCACATTCTTTCGGAAATCTGCATGGCGCGAATGCAGATTAGAGCGCATACATATTCGCCATGAATGCCCCTTCCCCGTCGCCGCTCGTTTCACTCGACGCCATACGGGAAGCGCAGGCGGCGATCGCTCCGCACGTCCACATGACTCCGGTGATGGGGTCGTCGTACCTCGGTCGACGTGCTGGAGCGTGGGTCGTACTCAAGCTCGAACTCTTCCAGAAGACCGGCTCGTTCAAGGCGCGAGGCGTCATCAACACGCTGCGCCAACTCACGCACGACGAGCGCGAACGCGGCGTGATCTCGCTCTCCGCGGGAAATCATGCACAGGCGCTGGCGTGGGGGGCGGCGCGCTTCGGGATGCGGGCGACGATCGTGATGCCGGCGAACGCGGTCCCGTCGAAGGTCGCCGCGACTCGCGAGTATGGCGGCGAGGTGATTCAGACGTCGGGCGACCTGCTGCAGACGGCGCTCGACCTGCAGCGCGAGCGCGGGCTCACGCTGGTGCACCCATTCGACGACCTGCGGGTGATCGCCGGGCAGGCGACGGTGGGGATGGAGATCATCAACCAGGTTCCCGAGGTCGACGTTGTAATCGTGGCCTGCGGGGGCGGCGGACTCATTTCGGGTGTTGCTGCGGCCATCAAGCAGCGCCGGCCGAACGTGCGGGTGATTGGCGTCGAACCCGAGGGGGCCGCGGGGATGACGCGGTCGCTTGCCGCCGGTTCGCCGCAGCGCCTCGACTCGCTCGACACGATCGCCGACGGACTCGCCGCCCCGTTTGCGGGGACGCGCAACCTCGCGCACTGCCAGGCCTTTGTCGATGACTGGTTCATCGTCCCCGACGCGGAGATCGTCGAGGCGATGCGCGTCCTGATGTCGCGCTGCAAGGTCGTGCCCGAGCCCGCGGGCGCGGCGGCGGTCGTCCCGCTCCTCACCGAACGCCTCACACTCCCGCCAGGCGCAACGGTCGTCCCCATCGTCTGCGGCGGGAACATCGAACTGTCGCGACTCAAGGAACTGCTCTAGGGGAGCCAGGCTGCGCTCGACCGCGGCGCGTCGCGCCACTGCGTCGCAGCCAACGCGCCTTGCAGCTGCCGGCGCCCGCGACACGTCGCGGGGCTGAACTCGCACGAGCGCCGAAGGGTCGCTCCACTCAGTCGTCGAGCAGCACCACGCGCGTCGTGCACGCGCCGTGCGCACCGATGACCAGCGACTGCTCGATATCGGCGGTCTTCGACGGGCCGGCGAGAAAGACGCCGAATCCCTCGGCCGACACGTCGACCGCACCGTATGCGGCGTGCAGGTCGCGAACGATCGCGTCGCGCGAGAGGAGGACCACCACGTCGTGCGCGAGGACGAGCGCCGCACGCACCCCCAGTCTCGACGACGGGAGCCAGATCGCGCCGTTCTCCGCGACACCGATCACTCCTTCGCAGACGAAGACGTCGAGCGCATGAAGCGCATGCGGATCGTCCGTGAGCGCCATGTTGCCCTGGACGTCCGCGGCCATCGAGAGCACGCGCTCCGCCTGCGGAAACCACGACCGAACGAGCGCCTCCACCTGCGCGCGATGACAGCGCTCCACCTGCGCGGCCGCTGCCCGCGTCGCGGCGGTGAAGCGTTCGACCAGATCGTCGCGCGTCACGCCATCGTTGGTCGCACCTCGAGGAAGCGCGGGGAGCGCGGGACGCGCGCTCCCGCCAAACGTCGCCAGGCGTGCGTCGCGAACCGCCCGGAGAATCTCGTCGCGCGCACTCATGACGGTGGCCGGTTCGTGCGATACCAATCGCGAAAGCTCTCCGTCGGCGCCGTCGGGAGCGTGCGCGTGCGCCCCCACCCGCCGGCGAGGCGGCGTGCTGCGCTCTGCGGGAGC
>CAZWVG010000437.1:0-3682 GCA_964637355.1 uncultured Gemmatimonadaceae bacterium | reverse complement strand
ATCGTCGGCGGCAACGCCTTCGCCCACGAGGCGGGGATCCACCAGGACGGCGTCCTCAAGCACCGCCAGACCTACGAGATCATGAGCGCCGACGTCGTCGGGCTCGAAGGGTGCCGCCTCGTGCTCGGGAAGCACTCCGGCCGCCACGCGCTGCGCAAGCATCTCGAGGGGAACGGGCATCATCTGAGCGAGGACGAGTTCTCGCGCGTCTTCGCCAAGTTCAAGGACGTCGCGGATCGCAAGAAGGTCGTGGATGATCGCGACATCGAGGCCATTGTCGCTGGCGAGACGATGCGCGCGCTGGCGATCTATCGTCTGGAGCTTGTGCAGGTCTCGTCAGGCACCCACGCCATCCCAACGGCTACCGTTAGGCTGAGCGGCCCGGACGGCGCGCCGCTCGTTGCTGCGGCGCAGGGAGATGGGCCGGTCGACGCGGTCTGCGCCGCGATCAACCAGGTCGTCGGCGATGTTGCCGAGCTAGTCGAGTTCTCCGTCGACGCGATCACGGAGGGGATCAACGCCATCGGCGGCGTCACCGTTCGCCTGCGGGCCAAGGACGAAGTGGTCACGCACGCGCACCCGCAGGATGACGAACGCCACGGGACTCGCTTCACCGGCTTCGCCGTCCACACGGACATCCTCGTTGCTACCGCCGAGGCGTACGTGAGCGCGCTCAACTCGCTCCTGCGTGCACGCGCGAGCTCGACCGGCGAATCGGCGACCGATCGTGCGCCGATTCACACACCCGCGCACGTCGCGCCGATCGCCGCTGGGAGCCGCGCATGACGACCGCTACGACGACACCTACCTCTTCGTCAACCGTCGGAAGCAACGCTGACGATGCAGTGAGCACGCCGCGCACCCTCATCGATAAGATCTGGGACGCGCACCTGGTCCGCGATGAGTCTCCCGACGCACCGGCGATCCTCTACGTCGATCTTCACCTCGTCCACGAAGTCACCTCGGCGCAGGCCTTCGCCGAGCTGCGCCAGCGCGGGATCCCGGTCCGTCGCCCCGACCGCACCATTGCGACGATGGACCACTCCACCCCGACCGTGCTCGCCCCCGGCACCCGCCAGCTGCACGTCACCGACGCGCAGGCCGCCGCGCAGCTCGCGACGTTGGAGCGCAACTGCGCCGAGTTCGGTGTCCCGCTCCTGGGGATGGACCACCCGTCGCGCGGGATCGTCCATGTGATCGGCCCCGAGCTCGGGCTCACCCAGCCGGGGATGACCATTGTTTGCGGCGACTCGCACACCAGCACGCACGGCGCCTTTGGTGCGCTCGCCTTCGGGATCGGCACATCGGAGGTCGCCGACGTCCTCGCCTCCCAGTGCCTCCTCCAGTCGCGCCCTCGCACCATGGAGGTGCGAGTCGACGGCACACTCGGCCCCGGCGTCTCGGCCAAGGACATCATTCTCGCCGTGATCGCCAAGATCGGCGTCGCGGGCGGACAGGGACATGTGTTCGAGTTCACCGGCTCGGCGATCCGTGCGCTCGACATGGAAGGGCGGATGACGGTGTGCAACATGTCGATCGAGGCTGGGGCGCGAGCCGGGCTCATTGCGCCTGACGAGACGACCTACCGTTGGCTCCAAGGGAGGAAGCACGCACCCACGGGAGCAGCGTGGGACGCCGCGTGCCAGCGCTGGGCATCGTTTGCGACTGATGCTGGCGCCCGCTACGACCGCACCGTGGAGATCGACGCCTCGGCGTTGCAGCCCATGGTCTCGTACGGGACCAATCCCGGGATGACTATCCCCGTCACCGCATCCGTCCCCTCGCCGGAAGAGATCGACGACCGGAGCGACCGCGCACAACAGGAGCAGGCACTCCGCTACATGGGGCTTGCGGGCGGGCGGGAGATCGCCGGGCAGCGCATCGACGTCGTCTTCATCGGAAGCTGCACCAACTCCCGGCTCGGCGATCTGCGCGCCGCGGCCGGTGTGCTTAGCGGGCGTCGTGTGGCGCCGCACGTTAGGCTGCTCGTAGTTCCAGGCTCGCAGGAGGTCAAGCGGCAGGCCGAAGCCGAGGGGATCGATGCGGTGGTGCGCGCAGCCGGAGGGGAGTGGCGAGAGAGCGGGTGTTCGATGTGCATCGCGATGAATGGCGACCAGCTGCAACCCGGACAGGCCGCTGTGAGCACCAGCAATCGCAACTTTGAGGGACGGCAGGGTAAGGGCGGGCGCACGTTCCTCGCTTCGCCACTGACTGCCGCCGCCAGCGCCGTCGTCGGCGCCATCACCGACGTTCGTACCCTCGCCTGACATGCCTGCGCTCACCGAAGTGTCGTCCGCGGCGATACTGCTTCCGCTCGACGACATCGACACTGACCAGATCATCCCTGCGCGCTTCGTCAAGACGACCGAACGCCGCGGGTTGGGGACGCACGTATTCGCCGACTGGCGATATGCGGCCGATGGGACGCCTAACGCCGACTTCCCCTTGAACGTCCCTGGTGCGCCAGAACGCCGCATCCTCGTCGCCGGGCGCAACTTCGGTTGTGGTTCGTCGCGCGAGCATGCGCCTTGGGCGCTCGCCGACTTCGGCATTGCGGCGGTGATTGCTCCGTCGTTCGCCGATATCTTTCGCAACAACGCGCTCAAGAACGGGCTTGTCCCCGTAGCGATCGACGCCGGCGCACACTCTGCTCTCGTGCAGTCTCTTCGCGAGTCTCCCGATGCCCTGCTCCGCGTTGACGTCGCCGCCATGCGCCTCGAAGCCTTCGGCGCCACGCATCCCTTTCCCCTTCCTCCTTTCGCCCGACACTGCCTCCTCGAGGGCGTCGACCAGATGGGCTACCTGCTGAGTGCCGGCGACGAGATCGCGCGCTACGAGTCCGCACATCCGGCCGTGAGCAGCACCACCTCCTGACATCACATATTCGTGCACGCTCTCATTGCATGTCTCCCCGGCGACGGCGTTGGCCCAGAGGTCGCCGCCGAGGGAGTGCGCGTTCTCCAGGCGGTCGGTGAGAAGTTCGGACATACGTTTGAGGTCGAGGAGGGGCTGATCGGGGGCGCGGCGATCGATGCCACCGGCTCGTCGCTCCCCGACGCGACCGTGGATCTCGTCAAGCGCGCCGACGCCGTGTTGCTTGGCGCAGTTGGGGGACCCAAGTGGGATGATCCCAGTCGCGCCGAGCGGCCGGAGCGCGGGCTGTTGGCGCTTCGGCGATTGCTCGGGACGTTTGCGAATATTCGTCCGGTGCGTGTCTATCCCGCCGCGCTCCCCTTCTCTCCGCTCAAGCCCGAGCGCCTGGCGAATGTGGATCTCGTCGTCGTGCGCGAATTGACCGGGGGGCTGTACTTCGGGGAGAAGAAGCGGTTCGTGCGCGAGGATGGCGTCGAAGTCGCGACCGAGGATTGCACGTATACTGTGCCGGAGATCGAGCGCATCGTGCGCGTGGCGGCGAGGCTTGCGCGTACGCGACGCGGGAAGTTGACGTCGGTCGACAAGGCCAACGTTCTCGAGACGTCGCGCTTGTGGCGCTCTGTCGCAGCGCGGGTCATGCGTGAGGAGTTTCCCGAAGTGGCGTACGACGTCGTCCTCGTGGACTCGTGCGCAATGCACTTGGTTCTGAATCCTGCCCGGTTCGACGTGATCGTGACCGAGAATCTGTTCGGCGACATTCTCACCGACGAGGCGGCGGTGCTGGCGGGGTCGATCGGGTTGTTGCCGA
>CAZWVG010000436.1:2428-3721 GCA_964637355.1 uncultured Gemmatimonadaceae bacterium | reverse complement strand
ACATGGTGGGCGCGGCGATGCACACGCGCTTTGCGGTCGAGGGGAAGCCCGGCGTGACGATGCGCTCCGGCTCGAGTTACTCGACGTGGTGGAACGGTGGGCTGCGTACTGCGGTCTACTTCCACAACATGATCGGGCTCCTGACCGAGACCATCGGTTCACCGACGCCGATCGAGATTCCGCTCGTGCCGGCGAACCAGCTCCCGCGCGCCGACCTTCCGTTCCCGATCGCGCCGCAACCCTGGCACTTCCGCCAGTCGATCGACTACTCGGTGACGGCGAACTACGCGGTGTTCGACATCGCCTCGAAGCGCAAGGAGGATTTCCTCTTCAACATCTACCGGATGGGGAAGAACGCGATCGAGCGTGGGAGCAAGGACTCGTGGACCACGACGCCGACCGAGATCGCCGACCTGAACGCCGAGATCGCGAAGGACCGCGCGGCGGCGAATGCGCAGGGGAACGGGCGCGACCGCCTCTCGGCGGCGCTCAATCCGTTCGGCGGGACGGTGCCGACCAAGTACTTCCAGGAGCTGCGTGACCCCGCCAAGCGCGACCCGCGCGGCTTCATCATCCCGTCGGACCAGGCCGACTTCCCGACGGCGACGAAGTTCGTCAACGCCCTACGCAAGAGCAACATCACGGTGATGCGCGCGACCTCCGGCTTCAGCGCCGGTGGCAAGCAGTATCCCGCCGGATCGTACGTGGTGAAGACGGCGCAGGCCTTCCGCCCGTACGTCCTCGACATGTTCGAGCCGCAGGATCACCCGAACGACTTCGCCTACCCGGGTGGCCCGCCCAAGCCGCCGTACGACAACGCCGGCTGGACGCTCGCCTTCCAGATGGGCGTCAAGTTCGACCGCATGCTCGACGGTTTCGATTGCCCCTGCGAACGGATCGACGGGATGGCGACGGTCCCCGCCCAAACGATCGCCAGCGCTGGTGGCGCCAAGGGCTACGTGATCGACCCGCGCATCAACGATGCGTTCATCGTCGTCAATCGCGCCCTCAAGAGCGGCGTCGCGGTCTATCGCGTCAACGAGTCGATGAGCACCGGTAGCGTGTCGCATCCACCGGGCTCGTTTTACATCGCCGCAACGGCCGCCAGCAAGGCGATCGTCGAGCGTGGCGCCAAGGAGCTCGGCGTGGCTGCGCAGGGGACGACGAGCGGGCCCGGCGACGCCACGCGCGTCTCGGCCAAGCGCATCGCCCTGTGGGACACGTACGGCGGGTCCATGCCGTCCGGGCACACACGCTGGCTCTTCGAGCAGTTCGAGTTCCCGTTCGACGTGA
>CAZWVG010000436.1:0-2418 GCA_964637355.1 uncultured Gemmatimonadaceae bacterium | reverse complement strand
ATCGTCTTCGTGAGCGGCGCGATCCCGGCCGCCAACCGTGGTGGCGGAAGCGAACTCTCGACGATGATGGCGCGCTTCAACCGCCAGCCGCAGCCTAACGACATCCCCGCGCAGTACCGCCCGTGGCTGGGGAGCGTGACCGCCGACAAGACGATCCCGCAGCTCAAGCAATTCCTCGACGCCGGCGGCACGATCATCACCGTCGGGACGTCGACGAACCTCGCCGGCCAGCTCGGCCTCCCGGTCTACGACTACATGGTCGAGAAGACGCCAGCCGGCGTGGAGCGCGAACTCCCGCGCGAGAAGTTCTACGTTCCCGGGTCGATCCTCGCCGCGGCGGTCGACAACACCGTCCCCGTTGCCTACGGCCTGAACCCGACGACCGACGTCTTCTTCGACGACTCGCCGACCTTCCGCCTCGGCCCGGACGCCGCGCTCAAGGGGGTACGCCCGGTCGCCTGGTACGCCGACGACCATCCGCTGCGGAGCGGATGGGCGTGGGGACAGGGGTACCTCGAGGGGGGCGTTGCCGTGGCCCAGGCGCACGTCGGCAAGGGGATGCTCTATCTCTTTGGTCCGGAGATCACCTTCCGCGCCACGCCGGCCGGGACGTTCAAGTTCCTGTTCAACGGCATCTATGCGAGCGGCGACGCCGTGACCAGCGCCACGATGGACGGGCGCTGACCTTCGCCCGCACGTGCATCGCGCGACACGACAGGCGCACTGCACGACTGCTTGATTCGATGCGGCGTCCCGGAGCGATCCGGGGCGCCGCATGACTCTTCTCCCGCCAGCCTCTTCCCGATACCCATGCCCCCCATGCGTCGTCTTCTCTCTGCCGTTTGTCTCACCGCGATCGCCGCGCCGCTCCTCGGCGCGCAGAGCTACGCCACCAGCGACCCCGTCATCCGCAAGATCTGGGAAGAAGGGATGGACCGCTCGCAGGCCGATCGCCTCATCCAGGTCCTGAGCGACTCCATCGGCCCGCGCCTCACCGGGACCCCCGGGCAAAAGCGCGGCAACGACTGGCTCGTCTCCACCTACACCGGATGGGGCATCGAGGCGAAGAACGAGCAGTACGGCACCTGGAAGGGGTGGCGCCGCGGTGCCTCCCACATCGACCTGATGGAGCCGCGCGTGCGCTCGCTCGAGGGGACGCTCCTCGCCTGGAGCGGCGGCACCGGCAACAAGGACGTCATCGGCGACGTCGTCGTCCTTCCCGAGTTTGCCGACTCGACCGAGTTCGTGCGCTGGCTCCCGCAGGCCAAGGGAAAGTTCGTCCTCGTCTCGATGCTGCAGCCCACCTGCCGCCCCGATGACAACTGGGAGAAGTACGCGCTCCCGGCCACCTTCGAGCACATGAAGGACGCGCGCACCGCCGCCACCACGGCATGGCAGAAGCGCATCCAGGCGACCGGCTACACGACCAGCCTTGGCACGGGAACGTTAGGGGTTCGGCTCGAGGAGGCCGGCGTCGCCGGCGTGGTCGCGTCGTACTGGTCGCGCGGGTGGGGCGTGCAGAAGGTGTTCGACTCGCGCACGACCAAGGTTCCCTCGGTCGACCTCTCCTGCGAGGACTACGGGCTGCTCTATCGTCTCGCCGATCGCAGGCAGGGCCCCAAGCTCCGCGTGCGCGCCGACGCCGAGGCGTTAGGCGAGGTGCCCGTCTTCAACACCGTTGCCCGCATCACCGGGTCGCAGAAGCCCGACGAGTACGTCGTCCTCTCGGCGCACTTCGACTCGTGGGATGGGGGCTCCGGGACGACCGACAACGGCACCGGGACGATCACCATGCTCGAGGCAATGCGCATCCTCAAGCAGGTCTATCCCAATCCCAAGCGCACGATCCTCGTCGGCCACTGGTCGGGGGAGGAGCAGGGGCTCAACGGCTCGCGCGCCTACTCCGAGGACCATCCCGAAGTGGTGAAGGGGATGCAGGCGCTCTTCAACCAGGACAACGGGACCGGACGCGTGATCAACTTCTCGGCGTCGGGGCTCACCACCGCCAGCGGCAACCTGGCGCGCTGGATGGTCAGCATCCCCGCCGAGATCGCCCGCAACATGACGCTCAACTTCCCTGGCGCCCCGTCGGGCGGCGGCTCCGACAATGCGTCGTTTGTCTGCTATGGGGCGCCCGCCTTCGGCCTCGGCGCGCTCGACTGGTCGTACGGGACGTACACCTGGCACACGCAGCGCGACACCTACGACAAGGTCGTCGTGGACGACCTGCGCAACAACGCGGTGCTCACCGCGATGCTCGCCTACCTCGCATCGGAGGACCCGGAGACGTTGAGCCGCGATCGACGTGGGTTCGACCGCGGCTCCAGCGCCAGCGATTCGGGACCATTCCGCGCGCCGAGCAGCTGGCCGGCCTGCACCAAGGCGCTGCGCAAGTCGTCGGAGTATCGGCGTTAGGCG
>CAZWVG010000435.1:0-3728 GCA_964637355.1 uncultured Gemmatimonadaceae bacterium | reverse complement strand
TCGCTCGACGTGGCGATGTCGTTCGAGATCGACCCGGTGAAGGTGCCGGCGCTCTACCAGACGTTCCGCACCGACATCACCACCATCCAGCACGGCTACGTCAAGCAGACGATTCGTCAGGCGCTGCAGGAGGTCGTTGGAGACGAGGCCATCGCCGACATCATGGGTCCCAAGAAGGCCCAGACGGTCTCGCGCGTGCAGGGGCTGCTGCAGGAGCGACTGATGCAGTACGGGATCATGGTGAAGCAGTTCACGCTCAACGAGTTCCGCGCGCCGCAATCGGTGATCGATGCGATCAACACCAAGAACGTGATGCAGCAGCAGGCGCTGACCGCGCAGAACGAGTTGCAGAAGAACGAATTCCAGGCGCGCGGCGACTCGATCAAGGCAGCGGGGCGTGCGAAGGCGATCACGGCGGAGGCCGAGGCGCAGGCACGTGCCAACCGACTCCTCGCCGAGAGCCTCACGCCGACGCTCGTGCAGTATCGGTTGATCGACAAGTGGAACGGCGCGATGCCGCAGGTTTCGGGGGGCGGCACGCCACTGATCCAGCTCCCGGCGATCAAGCCGTAACTCGCTCGCGAACGATCGGGACCGGTTCGGCGCCTCCCCGTTAGGCGACCGGCCGATCCTCGGCGGCGGTGCGCGACTCGCTCGCGTGCCGCCGTCGTGCATATTGGGCCATGCATCCGCACGAGCCGTTCGCGACCGCGCTCTTCCTCGCCACCTGCGGCGTCCTCCTCCTCCTGGGGGCGGTCTCGGGGCGGGCGACGGCGCGTTTCGGGATTCCGCTCACGGCGCTCTTTCTCGCGCTCGGGATGCTCGCCGGCTCCGACGGGATCGGCGGGATCGCGTTCGCCGACTACGCGATGACGTTCCGCCTGGGGACGGCCGCGCTGGTGGTGATCCTCTTCGACGGCGGACTCAACACGTCGATTGCGTCCGTGCGCCGCGTGGCGGGTCCGGCAACGGCCCTTGCCACGCTCGGCGTGTTGGGGACAGCGGCGGTCACCGCGCTTGGCGCTTTCTGGGTCGGGCTCCCCGTCGCGGAGTCGGTGCTCATCGGCGTCGTGGTGTCGTCGACCGATGCGGCCGCGGTCTTCGCCGTGCTTCGCGGGAGCGGCGTGCACCTGCGACGGCGCGTCGGGCTCACGCTCGAAGCCGAGTCCGGGCTCAACGATCCGGTCGCGATCATCCTCACCACGCTGGTCACCGCGAACCTCGGCCACCTCGGCGATCTCGCCAGCTGGGCCACGGTCCGCGAGTTCGTCCTGCAAGTCGCGGTTGGGGCCATCGGTGGCGTTGCGCTCGGATGGGCGGGGCGCAGCATCCTCCAGCGGGTGCGTCTTCCGGCAGGGGGGCTCTACCCCGTCTTCACCTTCGCCCTCGCGCTCCTCGCCTACGGCTTGCCCACGCTCCTCGGCGGGAGCGGATTCCTCGCCGTCTACGCGGCGGGGATTACGTTAGGCGACCAGGAGATTCCCCATCGCGCCTCCTTGCTGCGCGTGCATGACGCGCTCGCGTGGATCGGGCAGGTGGCGATGTTCGTCCTGCTCGGCCTTCTCCTGTTCCCGTCGCGGCTGGGCGACGTGGCCGTGCCGGGGATCGCGATCGGGCTCTTCGTCGCCTTCATCGCGCGTCCGCTCGTGGTCGCGCTCTGCCTCGCACCGTTCGGGTATCCGCTCAAGGAAATCACCTTCGTGGGTTGGATGGGGCTGCGCGGCGCAGTGCCGATCATCCTGGCGACAGTGCCGGTGCTCGCCGGCGCGCCGGGCGCCGAGCGCATCTTCGACCTCGTCTTCTTCGTCGTGGCCGTGAGCGTCGTGCTTCATGGCGTCACCGGTGCGCCGCTGGCGCGCTGGCTGCGCCTCGAGAGTGCCGAGCCACCGCGCCCGCCGGCGGTGCTCGAGATCGAGAGCATTGCGCCGCTTGCGTCTCGCCTGTCGTCGTACTTTGTCGATGAAGCGCTCGCCGTCACCGGTGTCCCGATCGGTGACCTCCCGCTTCCCGAGGGGAGCGCGGTCGCGCTCGTCGTGCGCGGCGTCGAACTGGTCGCGCCGACCCCCGCGACGATCCTCGAGCCCGGTGACCACGTCTACCTGCTGGCGCGCCACGACGATCTCGCGCACCTGCACCTCCTGTTTGGTCGCGCAGAAGGCGACGGCGATGGCTAGCTCAGGGCGGCGAAGCGCGCATCCGGCGAAATGCGGCATGCGCCATCGCACCCGGTCATGGCGCCCGACACCACGTGTTCCGCGCACTAACTTGCAGCGCCGATGAGCGGGGCCTCGTCCCCGCGGGAGATGATCAGCATGCCGATGGTGGATTTCGACGCGCTCCCCGACGATGCGCGCGTGTGGGTCTTTGGCTCGGGCGATGCGCTCGGCGAGGAGCTCTCGGAGCCGCTCCTTCGTCACGTGGACGCGTATCTCGCGCAATGGGCGGCGCACGGGGCGCCGCTCACCAGCGCGCGCGAGTGGCGCGACCAGCACTTCCTGGTGGTTGGCGTCGACCAGTCGACAGCCGGCGCGTCGGGGTGCTCGATCGACGCGCTGTTCCGCATCCTGCAAGGACTGGAGCGTTCGTTAGGCACGTCGCTGGTGGCCGGCGGGCGGGTCTTCTATCGCGATGCGCGCGGCGACGTGCAGTGCGTCGACCGGGCGACCTTCTCGGCGCGTGCGCGTGCGGGAGAGATCGACGGCGACACCGAAGTCTTCGATACGACGGTCACGACGGCCGGCGCGGTGCGCGAACGATTCGCCCGGAAGGCGTCATCGTCCTGGCACGCGCAGCTCGTCTGAGCGGGAGGCGGGCGGTCGCGCCGCGCGCGCCCTCGGACGTTTCGTTAGGCGGTCCGGTAGTGCGGGGCTCGAGGCGCCAGCTCGTGTCACGGCGCATCGTGTCGGCCGAGGCAGGGGCTCGCGCGCGTCAGCCGAGCCAGCGCGCGAGCCCATTGGCGACGAACTCGTCGTCGCGCAACCACGGATAGTCGCGCCACACGCGGTCCAGCGCCTCTGCCTGCCCGGGCGACAACTCCTCGTGGGGGTCGAGGCACCACGTCCCGGCCATGAGCCCGTGCCGCCGGAGCACCTCGTGTATCCCGGCGATGCACCCTGCGAAGCCGTTCGACGCGTCGAAGATCGCGGCGTTCGCATCGGTGAGCGCTGCGCCGCGGGCGAGCCAGCGCGCGATGCCGTCGGCGCGCGTTGCGTCAGTGTCGGCCGCGGAACCGTGACGAAGCGCCTGAAGCTCGGCGAGCATCGCGACGGCGGCGCGCGTCCAGACCGCCCACTGCCCCAACAGCCCGCCGGCGAAGAAGCGGGTGACCGACGCACCGTTGCACGGGAACGTTACCGGCGTGAGGAGGTCGGCGACGATGTTGTCGTCATTCCCGGTGTAGAGCGCCACGTCGACACGCCCCGCGGCGATGACGGCGCGGAAGACGTCGAGCGTCTGGTAGCGATTGAAGGGGGCGACCTTGATCGCCACCACGCCAGGAATCTCGGCGAATCGTTGCCAGAAGCTGGATGAGAGGACGCGCCCTCCAACCGCGGGCTGCAGGTAGAAGCCGATCACTGGCATCACCTCGGCGATCGCACGACAGTGGTCCACCAGCGCGTCGTCGCTCGCCGATGCGAGGGCGCCGAGGGAGAGGAGCACGGCGTCGTATCCCAGTTCACGCGCGAGCGCGGCCTCCTGGCGGTGGCTGCCAAGGGCGCCAATCTGCC
>CAZWVG010000434.1:0-3730 GCA_964637355.1 uncultured Gemmatimonadaceae bacterium | reverse complement strand
CTCATCACCATGCCCCGTCATCCCAATCTGATCCTCCACTGCGGCGCACACAGCGTGGATCTTGAAGAGGTCGGCAAGGTGCGTACACCACGCTCCACCGCGAGCTGGTGTCCCATCCCTCATCATCAGCTCATCACCACTGTGCAAAGAGCCCTGGCCACAACCAATTTGCACATCGGCACCCAGGCCCATTCGTTGTCCCACGAGGGACAGCGCTACTTCGGCCTTATGGAGGTCCATGCTCAGAAGGCCAGCAACGACTACTGCTGGGTGCTCGGCTTGCGTAATAGTCATGACAAGACCTTCCCCGCCGGCATCGTCGCCGGAGCTGCGGTTCTGGTTTGTGACAATTTGGTGCGCCGTGAGGCGTGAATCATGAACGCAGGGGCAGCCCTGCCATTCTAGCTGAAAATGAATGACTCCAACAACCTAACCTTGGCCCGGCAACGGGATGAGACTTCGAAAGAAGCGGGGGACAATAGCATGGTTGGAAAGCCGCTGTGCGGGAATCTGGATATTCCCAAGAGTCAGCGGCAAGGAGAGGAACATATGGCGAAAGCTAAACTGCCTGAACCCCAGACCCATACCGGAGGATCGCACTCACTGCCCACACCAGATAAGGAGCAGCATCCCCATGACACTCGTTCTCACAGGTTGAACGAGCCGCATCAGCCAGGGGACGGTGCCGGCAATAAGCCGGACAAAGGTCGAACGGGGCGCCTACATGTTCACGATCATCATGATTCATGTACCACGGGATCGCCTACACAGGATGCAACTCCTGCACGGCGACGGAGTCTCCATAGTACCCAACGTGCCCGGTTAACGCCGGGTGCAGCCAGCCGCAATGCTGGTCGAAGCAAAGGCATAACCGACGAGCAATCGGAGGGAAAAGCCCGCGCCAATCGGGGGGAGGGAGACAGTCAGAACAACCAAGAAGAACGTTTCAATGGAGGACAACCAATGTTGACCGATAGAACGATAAAACGACTTCAAGGACTATCTCAGTGCTCACGCAACGGGCACAAGGTGCAGAGAGTGTTTCAACTGATGACCAACTATCCCGATCTTTGGAACGAGGCGAGTTGCAAAATCAGCCGGAACAAAGGGGCCGCTACTCCCGGGGTCGATGGACAAATCCATGCCGACATCTGCGATAGAATGGACCTCATCCGTGAAACACTCCGCAAGGGTGAATACCGCCCGAAACCGACACGCCGGGTTTACATACCCAAGAAAAGCGGAAAACTCCGTCCACTTGGAATACCGACGGCTGCCGACAAGCTCGTCCAAGCCATGGTGGCGCGAATTCTGGAGGAAATCTACGAGCCGGTCTTCTCAGACCACTCGCATGGCTTCCGAAAGGAGCGCTCCTGCCACACGGCCCTCGACGAGCTGAAACACAACTGGAACGGCACGAAATGGATTATCGAAGCAGACATCCGCGGATGCTTCGACAACATCAATCACGACGTGCTCATGGAACTGCTGGCCAACAAGATCGAAGACCGATGCTTCCTCAAGCTCATTCGCTCTTTCCTGCAGGCCGGATGCCTCGAAGACTGGTTATACCACCGCACCTACAGCGGCACTCCGCAAGGAGGCACGGTATCTCCCATTCTCGCGAACATCTACCTGCATGAACTCGATGAGTGGCTCAAACAGAAAGCCCAGTCCTTCAACAAAGGAGTGACCCGTGCGCGCAACCCGGAATACAAGCAATTGTATGGACGGTACCAGCGTGCGCTCTATCGCTCCCGCGACCTGAAGGTCGAAGGCCGACTCGATGAAGCCGAGAAGCTCGAACCGCTGATCCGGCAACTGAAGGCTCAATACCTTCAATGCCAAACCACGCAGACCCATGATCCAAACTTCAGACGTATGCGCTTTGTGAGATATGCCGATGATTTTGTCATCAGCATCATCGGATCAAAAGCAGACGCCCAGCAAATCCTTGCTGACCTCAACGTGTTCATGACACAGAGGCTGAAGGTGGAACTTGCAGATGATAAGACAGGCATTGTTCACGCTGCCGAGGGAACGCGTTTCCTCGGTTACGACATCAAGATCGTCAGCAGTCCTCACCGGGTCCGCAGGACACGGGGCGGAACCAGACGGTCGATGATGGTCGGAGTGGCGACGCTGGAATGGCCGATGGAACGTGCGCTCAAGTTCGCTTGGGAGCGTGGCTACATCGACGATCTTCAGAATCGGAAGCCACAGAAGAGAGTGCCTCTGCTTCATCTGTCAGAGGAGGAGATCATCCGGCGCTATATCCAGGAACTGCGAGGCGTGAGCAATTACTACTCACGTGCAAAGAACTGGAGGCACGTCGGCAATCAACTCCATTGGTTGTGCAAAGACAGTCTGGTTAAGACCTTGGCGGCGAAGAATCGCGCCAAACGCACCGATACCTACACCCGCCTGAAAATGGGCACCTCCCTCGGAATCTCACGGGATGAAAAGGCCGTCATGCTGCTGTCACCTGCCCGGTGGAAGCGCTACAGGTCCGAAAATCCCGACTGGAAACCACAGGGCAGCGTTCCCAGCTTTCAGCGCAAAGCCTGAGATGGCAATGTTCGATAGAGAGCCGAATGCGTTGAAAGACGCACGTTCGGTTCGGAGGGGGGAGCAGCCAGGTCCTTCACAGGATCTGGCGCTCCTACCCTACTCGTTCAGTGGCGAGATCAAATTCGGCCGCAAACACACCCGTCACATTGTTCGTGATCTTCCGCAACTTGTCAGCCGATCCATTGGCCTCCTGCTCGCAAAGTGGCACCATCAGGACAAAAGAATTGCTGCCTACAAGGAAGCAGAAATCACCGACATCAATGCCCACGATCTTATTATCCGAGCGACTGATGTCGGTGTGTGCAGCAACCGACTCATTCCGCTCGTGCTTCACGAATGGCGCGAGCCGAAGCATCAAGCCTTCGAGGATAGGAATGTCTGGAGCCTGTTCAATGCGTTCACAGAAGCATTGAAGGAGGGCAGCCTCGCTGAACTGCCCAAGCGCACGGAAGCGCTTCACGGCCTGCTCGACACCCATGTCGGGCTGGCTGCATGAGTCAGAATGGGAAAGAGGTTCGGCAGCCCCGAACCTCTTTATTTTAGCTATTGCTGCGTCATGCGCGCTTTTGGTCGTTTCAACGAATCAAGGGAATCGATTTAATTGAGGCTTGAGAAAAAGCAGACGCTAGGGCAAAAGTTTCGATTGAACTAAACCGAGCGGTGGGAGTTCGGTGTCATTAGCGCATTCTTCATAGGTCAGCTGTCGCCTGCGGGCTGAGCAGCCAGGCATCGCGCACGATCATGTTGCTATTCTCACACTCCCGCCACTTTGTTTTGTAGCACGCACTTCAACCGGTGCGGAACGGCTCCCCACTCACACCTTCTTAGACTCAATCACTTCTTTCAGCAGGTGCCGGTGGCAGCACACCTCCTCCTCAGCGCAGCTGCACATCAGTGTCACCGGCTGTCTTCGGGCCAGCTCCTTGATCAGTCGCAGGGTAAATTTCTGGCCGTAGTTCTTGATGCGCTTGTTCTTCGCATCCATCCGCGCCTCCTCAAACAGCTCCTCCTTATACCGGCGGCTGAAGTCCTCCCAGTCGATGCGCTTCGCATGAAACGCCTTCAGCAGCGGCTCACTTGGGGCTAGGTTCGGCATCCACGCATTGTAGCGCGTGCTGCGGCACCCGCGCACCGTGTAGCGCGTCACCAGAATGCGCAG
>CAZWVG010000433.1:0-3732 GCA_964637355.1 uncultured Gemmatimonadaceae bacterium | reverse complement strand
CGCTGGTCTTGAGCGCGTTGAGGTACACGAAGCCCCATAGCTGCTGCGACGGCGAAAAGGAGCTGGTCGTGTCGCACGCCGTGACGAGGGCAACGGCGGCCACGAGGGCGAGGAGTCCGCGAGGGACGAGTCGTGCCTGACGAGGAGAGGGCATCAGCAATCGGAGAGTGAGGGGCGGATTTGGCGCGGATGGTGGGCGCGCAGCAGTTGGACACCGCACCCCGCAGGTGTTCCCCACACGGGGAGAAAAGTCGCGCGCGTGGTGGAGCGCACGCGCGGTTCAGGCACTCGGACGCGGGTGCGGCGACATGTCCCCCGCCCCCGCGCCGACCGGGCGCTCCGCCGTCGGGGAGCGACGCGGGACCAGAGCGAGCGCTGCGGCGGCGAGCATCGCTCCGCCGAGGAGGGCGACGCTTACGGCGTGTAGTCGTCCGAACGCCAGGCGTCGAGGGTCCGAAGCATCGACGGCTTCGATGTCTGGACCGAGTTCGGCACGGAGCCGCTGAATGCGCGGCGAAATGCCGACCTGTGCGACCAGCGCGAAGGCGAGTACCGCGAGCGCCGCGTAGCGACGCCACCCCGACTCGGCGATCGCCATGAGGAGTCCGATCGCGGCGCCGCTCCAAAAGACGGTTGGGAGAACACGACCGACGAGGAGCCCGGCGAGCGCGCGAGTGGGGAGGACGGCGAAGGCCGCCGGCGCAACGACCGCGACGAAGAGAAGTGCAGCGCCGAGCCAAAGCCAGAGCAGCGGTGCGAGACGAGTCACCATGATTGAACGCTCACCGCCGAAGAGGGCGGGCGAGTCCGTTGAGGAAGGGGTTCTCGACCAGCTCGACGGCGATCGTCGTGTCGTCACCGTGTCCGGGAAGGACGACGGTGGACGGTGGCAGCGTCGCCATACGCGCAAGCGTCTCCTGGAAGATCGCGCCATCGGAGAACGGGAGGTCGGTGCGCCCGATCGATCCGGCAAACAGCACATCGCCACCGAGCGCGATGCCGTGGCCGAGAAAGATCACATGTCCAGGCGCGTGCCCCGGCATGTGCCAGACGTCGAACGCAAGCTCGCCCACTCGCACGACGTCACCCTCGTGCAGCGATCGATCGGGGAGCGGACCGAGCTCGAACGGGACGCCGTAGTGCGCGGCCGCCTCGGGACCGAGCCGATAGAGCTCGAGGTCCTCGTCGTGCAGGTAGACCGGGACCCGCTTGCGACGGAGGATCGCCGCGATCCCACCGATGTGGTCGAGATGCGCGTGGGTGAGCCAGATGGCCTGGAGTTCGAGCCCGGCCTCTTCGACCGCGTCGAGCAAGGCATCCCCTTCGTCGCCCGGATCGACCAGGACACCGACCTTCGCTGCCTCGTCGGCGACGAGGTAGCAGTTCTCCTGGAACGGTCCGACAACGAAGCGCTCGATCCTCACGGCGTGCCGCCCTCGGTGGATGCGCCCTTCTTTCGATCTTTGAGGAAGGTGAGGTACTTCTCGGCAGCCACCGCGGCGGTGGTGGCGTCGCCGACCGCGGTCGTCACTTGCCTCGTCAGCTGCACACGCACGTCGCCCGCGGCGAAGAGCCCGGGGATCGTCGTCTGCATGTGCCAGTCGGTGATCAGATAGCCGGTGGCGTCGTGATCGACGTGGTCGGCGATGATCGTCGTGTTGGGCTGGAAGCCGATGAAGACGAAGATCCCGGTCACGCCCAACTCGCGCGTGCCGCCGTGCACGGTGTCGCGCAGCGTGAGGTGATCGACCAGCCCCTTCTCATCGCCGTGCACTTCCTCGACGACCGTGTTCCAGACAACCTCGATCTTGCTGTTCTCGAATACGCGCTTCTGCACGATCTTCGAGGCGCGGAACGAATCGCGGCGATGGATCAGGTACACCTTCTCGGCGAATCGCGTGAGGTAGTCGGCTTCCTCGCACGCGGCATCGCCGCCGCCGACGACGGCGATCACATGTCCCTTGAAGAACGCACCGTCGCAGACGGCGCAGTACGAGACGCCCTTGCCGGCGTACTCGATCTCGCCGGGGATGCCGAGCTTGATCGGCGTCCCACCCGCGGTGACGATCACCGTCGGCGAGCGGTAGATCTCGCCGTCGTCGCACAGCGTCTCGAACGAGCCGTCATCCTGCCGCTTGATCTGTACGACGTTTCGCGTGTGGAACTCGCAGCCGAACTTCGCGGCGTGGTTGGCGAACTTCTGCGCGAGGTCCCACCCATCGACGCGTTCGAAGCCGGGATAATCCTCGATCATCTCGGTGTTGAGCAGTTCACCACCGGGAGCGCCTCGCTCGAGGACGACGGTGCGAAGCATCGACCGGCCGGCGTAGAGTCCTGCCGTCATTCCGGAAGGTCCGGCTCCGACGATCACCACTTCGTAGTTGTGCGTCCCCACGTTCGAGTCCCCAGGGTTGTTCGAGTCCGGCGCAGCTCGCGCGAGGGGTAATCTCACCCCGCGGCGGCGCGCGTGGTACCGCCGAGTGTCACTGCGCTCCCCCGACGAGTCCGGTCGCGCCGCGCTTCGTTCCCGCGCACAGGAACGTCGCGGACTCGCACATCGCTCGCATCGCGCATTCGCGCGCGGATCGCGTCGGGGATTTGCCGATCCTGATCAGCGCCGCACGTGCCGCCCGCCGTCGACCAGCAGGATCTCCCCGGTCACGAACGTCGCGTCGAGGAGATACTCGAGGGCGCGCACCACGTCGGCGGGATCGCCGATGCGACGGAGGGGCGTCGTCGACTGCAGATGCGCTGCGGATCGTTCGTCGAATCCTTCGGGAAGGAGCACCACCCCAGGTGCAATCGCGTTGACGCGGATGCGCGGGGCGAGCTTCTTCGCGAGCGCGCGCGTCATCTGCACGATCGCTGCCTTCGACATCGAGTGGGGGATGTAGCCGCCCCACGTTTCGAACGCGGCCAGGTCGGCCATGTTGACGATGCTCCCCCCGTCGGCGATGTGCGCCGCGGCCGCCTGCGCGACGAGAAAGGGGGCGCGCACATTCAGCGCGAAGACCGCATCGATCTGCTCCGCTGTGACGCTACCAAGCGGTGTGCGCATCATCCCGGCGGCCGAATTCACCAGGAGGTCGAGCCGCCCGAAGTGTTGCACGACGTTGCGTACGAGATCGTCCGGCGCGCTCGGCGCGGTCAGGTCGAACTCGAACGGGTGCACGTCACCGCCAGCTGCACCGATGTCGCGCGCGAGCCCCGTCGCCTCGTCGTCGCTCGTGTGAAAGTGCAGCGCGATGCGATAGCCGCGCTTCGCGAGCATCCGATTGAAGTGCGCGCCGAGTCGCTTGGCGCCGCCCGTCACCAGGGCGACGGGACGTTCGGCAGATGTCACGACGAGAGCCTCAGGCGGCGCCGATTGTCGCGCCGACCGTGTCGCCGTCGCACGCGCTCTCGCTCATCGTGCGTACAAGCGCCACGCGCGCCTCCTGCCGCTCGAGCCACTCGAGCGGGACGGGGAGCGCACCGATCGCGCGCGCACCGGCCGGCGCGCCATGCGAGTCCGATCCACCCGACGGCACGAGTTCGAGATGCTCGCAGATCGCGAGGAGACGCTTGCGGTCCTCGGCCGAGTGACTGGGGTGCAGCACTTCGACGCCGTCGAGCCCCATGGCCTTGAGGGCGGTGAGCCTGGTGAGTGTCCCTTCGCCGCCGGGGTGCGCCAACACGGCGATGCCGCCGCACTGGTGGACCATCGCGATCGCGTCGCGAAGCGAGAGGCGA
>CAZWVG010000432.1:0-3738 GCA_964637355.1 uncultured Gemmatimonadaceae bacterium | reverse complement strand
TCGTGATCTCCTACGTGAAGAAGTATCAGGGGCACGGACTCGACCTGAGCGAACTGGTGGCGATCGGCAACGAGGGGCTCCTCAAAGCGGTGCGAAAGTTCGACCCGGACCAGGGAGTGAAGTTCATCTCCTACGCGGTCTGGTGGGTGCGACAAGCAGTTCTCAAAGCGCTCGCCGAGCAAACCCGCTCCGTCCGCATCCCCCTCAATCAGAACTCGCAGCTCATTCGTCTCTCCCGCGCTGAGACGATCCTCGGTCAGGTGCTCCGCCGAGACCCCACCGATGACGAAGTCGCCCGCCTCATCGGCGAAACCCCCGAAAACGTACGCTCTGCCCGGCAGATGTCGGCGACTGAAGTGTCGCTCGACGCGCCGATCGATCGTAGCGACCGCGATGCCTCCACGCTCGGCGAGCGCTTCGCCGGTGTCGATGGCGCCGAGATCGAGGAAGTGACGGACTACAAGCTCATGCGCGAGTTCATCGAGCGCGTCTTCCGGAAGTACCTCACCTCGCGCGAGCGCAAGATCCTCTACCTCTACTACGGTCTCGAGGAAGGATCCGAGGCGATGACCCTCGAGCGCATCGGCGCCTTGATGGGCGTCACGCGCGAGCGCATCCGCCAGATCCGCGAGCGTGCCTTCGAAAAGCTTCGCGAGTCCCCCGACGGACGCGCCCTCGCCGGCTTCTGGTCGGTCGCCTAGCGCTCGAACCGTCAACAGCGATCGTATCGAACGACGGCCGGGATGATTCCGGCCGTCGTTTGCATTTCCTCCATATCGAATCAGACTCTGCCGATATCCGCATCACGGACCGCCCTTTATTATGTCCTGAACACTGTCGTGAATCGCGACAGCTTCGAGGGAGCCGTGATCCAATCGTGAACCCTGAGAGTTCGGTGAGCGACAATTCCGGGTCGGGTGCGAGTCTTCGCGTTCTCATCGTGGACGACGAGGTCACGATTCGCATCGCGCTCAGGCGCTTCTTCGTTCGCATGGGTTGGGCAGTCGAGGAGGCGGCGAACGGCGAATCGGCGCTCGCGCTCCTCGATCTCGACCGCGAACAAACCGACGGGCCGCGATTCGCCCTCGTCGTCTCCGATCTACGGATGCCGGGAATCAACGGGATGGAGATGTACGAGCGCCTGAAGGTCTCGTACCCTTCGATCCTGCGGCGTCTGATCTTCTCGACGGGTGACCTGGTCAGCGAGGAGGCCGCCGCGTTCGTGCGCTCCGCCGAGTGCGTCGTGCTGCAAAAGCCGTTCGAACTCGCTACCCTTCGCGAAGTCGTCGAGCGGGTGCTGCAGGGCAACGCGACCTGACGCGGCGCTGGCGAAGGCGCGACCGTGCGCCTCGCGACCAGTTACTGGCACGACGTGCGAGACGAGGTGCGCGGGGCGCCTCCTCGCCTGACGAATTGCCGTTCCGGCCCATGCGCTCGCCGTCTCGATTGCCAATCTTTCCGCTTCCGCTGGTCCTCCTCCCCCGGACGGTCCAGCCGTTGCACATCTTCGAGCCGCGGTATCGCCAGTTACTCGCCGACGCCCTTGCCGGCACGCAGGAGTTTGGGATCGTGTGCCGAACCCCCGACGTACCCGAGCGGGAAATTCCCGCCGGAACCGTCGGATGCGTGGCGCGGATCGACTCGGCGCAGCCTCTCCCCGACGGTCGCTCCAACATCTTCGTGCTCGGGACAACGCGCTTCGCGCTGGCGGGATTCGTCGACTCGCCCGAACCATACCACGTCGCCGAGGTCACACCATTCGAGGATGAGCCGGAACGCGAGGAAGACATGGCGCCGATCGCCGCCCGTCTGCGTGCGCTCTTCGTACGGGTAGCCAACGCCTCGCGAGCCATCCAGGACAACGAGACCCCGCTCCCTGTCCTTCCCGACGACGCCTCCGGGCTCTCGTTCGCCATTGCCGGACATCTCGACTTCGACCTGGACGACAAGCAGCGCCTCCTGGCGACGCGCTCGCCGCTCGATCGGCTCAAGCAGCTCGAATCGGCGCTCGCTCCCTTCGTCGTGACGCTCGAACAGCGCTTGCAGGTGCACACACGCGCGCGCACCAACGGGCACGGCGCGCATGGCTGACGCAGGGAGCGCGGGGAAAGCGTGGCCATGACCCGCGAGGCATTGGCGCGCGCGCTCGCGGCGATCGTCGGCGAGCGCCAGCTCCTCGATCGCCCGAGCGAACTCCTCGCCTACGCAACCGACGGATTGCCGGGCTACCGCAAGCAGCCATCGCTCGGCGTCTTTCCGCGCGCGCGCGATGAGGTGGTCGCGGTCGTTCGCCTCCTCGCTCGCGAAGGGGTCCCGTTCGTGCCGAGGGGAGCCGGCACCGGCCTCTCCGGTGGCGCGCTCGCCGACGGCGCCGTTCTCCTCGGGCTCAATCGGCTGACCAAGGTCATTTCGGTCGACGTGGAGAATCGCCTGGCGGTGGTGGAGCCCGGTGTCGTCAATGTGCACCTGACGAAGGCGGTGACGCCGTACGGACTGCACTACGCTCCCGATCCGTCGAGCCAGGCCGCGTGCACGATCGGAGGAAACGTCGCCGAAAACGCCGGCGGACCGCACTGCCTCAAGTACGGCGTGACGCTCAATCACGTGGTCGCGCTCACCGTCGTCCTCCCCGACGGCGAGATCGTCACGTTGGGCTCGAGCGACGGGGAGTCGAACGGCTACGACCTGTTGGGGAGCTTCATCGGGAGTGAGGGGTGCTTCGGCGTCGCGCTCGACGCGACGGTGCGACTGTCGCGCAACCCGCAGGCGGTACGCACGCTGCTCGCCGATTTCATGTCGGTCGACTCGGCGGCGCGAGCGACATCGTCGATCATCGCGGCGGGCTTTGTCCCGGCGGCGTTGGAGATGATGGACCAGCCCACGATCGAGGCGGTCGAAGCGTCGGTCTATGCCGCGGGCTACCCGGTCGACGCCGCCGCGGTGCTCCTCATCGAGATCGACGGGCTCGCGGCAGGGATCGACGAGGACGCCGCGACGCTTCGCACGCTTTGTCTCGCCGAGGGAGCGCGCGAGGTGCGCGTGGCGCGCGACGAGCAGGAGCGCACGCGACTCTGGCAAGGGCGAAAGAAGGCGTTCGGCGCGATGGGGCGGGTATCGTCGCACCTCGTGGTGCAGGACGCGGTCATCCCGCGCACCCGGCTTCCCGACGTGCTGCAGGCGATCGCGGCGATCGCCGAGCGGGAACGCCTGACCGTCTGCAACGTCTTTCACGCGGGCGACGGCAACCTGCACCCCAATATCCCCTACAACGCGAATGACGCCGACGAGAGCGCACGCGTGCATCGGGCAATGCAGGCGATCATGCGCACGTGCGTCGAGGCTGGCGGGAGCGTGACGGGAGAGCATGGGATCGGGCTGGACAAGCTCGACTACATGTCGCTCATCTTCTCGGACGACACGCTGGACGCCATGTGCCGCCTGCGATCGGTGTTCGACCCGGAGCGTCGCGCGAACCCGGGAAAGGTGGTGCCGGTGCACGCCTGCCGCGAATGGGCGCAGGTCGCCGAGTTGCGCGCGTAGGATACGATGAGCAACGGAAGGATGATGGGAATCGACGCGAAAGGTGCGAACGTGTTGTTGGGGGGGGGCCCCGCGTCGCTCGGCGCTTCCGACCAACCCGCGACGACCGCCCACGTCGCCGACGCCCTTCGCGACGCCGCATCATCCGGGACGCCGCTCCGCATCACCGCCGGCTGCGGATGGTTGGATGCCGGGCGC
>CAZWVG010000431.1:0-3743 GCA_964637355.1 uncultured Gemmatimonadaceae bacterium | reverse complement strand
CGCACTACTATCTCGGCCTCCTGTACCTCGAGCGCGAGATGTACGAGGACGCGCAGAACTTCCTGCGCAAGGCGATTGCCCTCGGCCCGAACCTGATCGAGGCCCACTACGAACTCGGGCGCGCGATCTACTTCGCTGGCGACCGAGCGGGAGCCCTCAACGCGTGGCG
Organism: uncultured Gemmatimonadaceae bacterium; assembly: GCA_964637355.1. Lineage (GTDB taxonomy): Bacteria > Gemmatimonadota > Gemmatimonadetes > Gemmatimonadales > Gemmatimonadaceae > SCN-70-22. The sequence goes on along the minus strand of CAZWVG010000431.1, from coordinate 3,574 downwards.
CGACGGAGCGCGCGCGAACAAGTTCAGTCCATGGGGCAAGCGCTGCGCCGAGATCGCGCAACAGGTGGAGAACGGGGGAGAGCCACCCCGCAACTGAGCGGAGGGGCGCGAGGAGCAGGTGCGCCCCCGAGCCGAGCCACGACGGCGATGCTCGCGCGCGCACTCGTGCTACTGGCGGCATTCGTTTCAGCTGCGCTCAGTCCGACGGTCGTTGGCGCGCAACTGCGCGCTACACGCATCGAGCGCGGCCGATTCTCGGTCGATGCGTTTCCCAGCGACGAGGCGCTCGCCCGCTCGCTGCTCGCCGCCGCCTCCTCGCACGACACCTTTCCGGGGCTCCCGCGTCCCGCCGAACGCATCCTGATCCAGGTCGCTCCCGATCGGCGTGCGTTCCGCGAACTCGTGGGTACGGGGGCCGCCGAGTGGGGGGCAGCGTTCGCCATCCCCGACGAGCGCCGGATCGTCATGCAGGGGAGCAACGCCTCGTCACAGGCCGGCGATCCGCTGCAGGTTGTGCGGCACGAGCTGGCGCACCTCGCGCTTCATGAATACCTGGGATCCCTGCCGACGCGGTGGTTCGACGAAGGGTACGCGAGCTACGCCGCCGGGGAATGGAATCGCGATCAGGTCATTTCGGCGAATCTGGCGCTCGCCGTGCGGGGCGTTCCTTCACTTCTGGCGCTCGACTCGGGGTTCTATTCGGGCTCGCTCCGCGCCGACGCTGCGTACGCGCTCGCCCACCGTGCGGTCGCCGAGCTGGCCGAGCTGGACGAACGGCAGGGACTCACGCTTCTGCTGCGCTACTGGAAGGAGGAGGGGGCGTTCGACCGCGCGCTGCGGCGCGCCTACGGGCTGACACAGGAGCAGTTCGAGCAGCGCTTTCGTGATCGCACGCGGCGGCGCTACGGCGCGCTTGCGCTCGTGACCGACGTCACAATCGTAGCAGCCGTCTTGATCTTCCTCGTGGGACCGTTCTACGTGGTGCGACGACGGCGTGACAAGGCGCGACTGAAGGCGATGCTCGCAGCGGATGCCGAGGCCGAGCGTCGCGAACGGGACAGCGCGATCGAACAACTACTCAATCAGGTGGCGCCAAGCGCGCGCGATGGCCCAACATTGACGGAGGATTCCACGTAAGCGCCGCAGAGCGACGCGACGTAAGCGCCGCGGCGTATTGCGCTTGACACTGTGTGTCGGGCGTCCATATCCTTACTTTCTTATGGCACAATCGAGCCCGTCGCCGCGTTCGCGGCCACTTTTGTTTTGGGGGCTTGCGCTCCTCACCATTCTTGCTGGATTCTGGGATCTCTGGCGTGGTGGGGAAACGATTGCACCCATCCTTCTCGTCGTCGGCTACTGCGTGCTGGTACCGATGGCAATCCTCAAATAGGCACGTAGTCGGCGGGCGAATAGCTCAGTTGGTTAGAGCGCCTGCCTTACACGCAGGATGTCGGGGGTTCGAATCCCTCTTCGCCCATTCTCTCGCTTTCGTAGCAGCTTTCATCCACGGACCCTGCAGATTGGGGTGGTGTAGGTCATGTACAACCCCTTGGAGGACATCAGAGTGACGGCTTGGCAGCGCCATGGCCGCTTGACGGCGGCGATCCTGATTGGGCTGGCGATTCAGGGCTCCTCCTCGGAGCTCGGCGCGCAGCAGCAAACGTTGCAGCGAGGTCAGTCACCCGGTCCGCGCTTCATGGTGCCGGTTCTCAAGTCGCCCGAGCGTGGGCTCGGTGCGCAGGTGGCCGATCAGCTGCGCGAGCGCATGGGTGGCGACTTCATGATGCGCACGCTCTGGATCATTCCGAAGTCCGACATCGACAACGCGCTCGAGCAGTCGGGCTACTCGAAGACCGAGCCGCTCAATTCCAACGACGCGAAGCAGCTGGCGAATCTCATCCGCGCCGAGGAGTACGTCGAGGGTCGCGTGGTGAAGACCGGTGACGGCTATGAGTTCGACGGCGAACTCCTGCTCGTGCGCGGCGACGGCATGGTGCAGCCGCTTCCCAAGGTGACCGGCCCCAAGCTCGGCGACATCGCCAAGGGTGTCTCGAAGGCGATCGAAGACGCCCGCAAGCCGCTCGACGAAATCAAGAAGTGCACGCTCGATGCGCGGCAGAGCAAGTGGGCCGACGCCATCGAAGATGCGCAGAAGGGAATCAAGGACTACTCCAACTCCGTGATGTCGCGCGTCTGCCTCCTGGAGATCGCGAACTCGCAGAAGTGGGGGGCCGACTCGATCATCAAGTATTCCGAGGACGTGCTCCGTCTCCATCCCACCAACCGCCGTGCCCTGGCCCTCGTGTCGGACGCGTACGGCGAGAAGAAGATGGACGAGCAGCAGATCAAGTCGCTCACCACGCTCCTCTCGCTCGACCCGACCAACGCGCGCCTGACCGAGACCGTCGTCAACGTCATCGCCGCGAGCGGCAAGCCTGAGGTTGCGCGCCCGATCATCGACGAAGCGGTCAAGCAGAACCCGGGCGATCCGTCGCTCATCCGCCTGCAGTGGCGCATTTACCTGGCGCTCAAGGAGTACAAGACTGCCGCGTCGATCGGCGAGGAGATGATCAAGGCCGACACGGCCGCCGCCGACACCTCGTTCTTCACGCGCCTCGCGTCGGCGTACGTCCTCTCCGGCGACACCGCCAAGGCCGCTGAAGTGGCCGGCCGCGGTACCGCCAAGTTCCCGGACAATGCGGCGCTCCTGATGCTGCAGGGGCAGCTCCTCCGCCAGGCCGGACAGATTCCGCAGTCGCTCGTCGCGCTCCGCAAGGCCGTCGCGATCAATCCCAAGATCGAAGGGGCGAACCTCATGATCGCCCAGGCCTTCGGCGAAGCGAATCAGCCGGACAGCATGGTGGCCGCGCTGAAGCGTGCGGACACTGCGGGTGACAGCAAGGAGACGATCAGCGGCATGGCGCTGACGCAGGGCAACAAGATGTACAAGGAGTGGAGCGCGCAGAATCCGAAGGACCCCGACGCCGCGGCGCCGATCCTCGAGATCCTCGCCTACTCCGACTCGGTCCAGGCGTCGCCCACGTCGAAGTTCCTGCAGGGCGTCATCAACCTGGTCATCGGCCAGACGCTGCTGACGAAGAACCAGGAGACGAAGAGCTGCGAAGTTGCCAATCGTGCGTCCGACGCGCTGGTGAATGCGAACCTGCTCATTCCGCAGGGCGCGCGCGCATTCCCCGATCAGGCCGGGCAGCTGATGCAGGCGCTCCAGCAGTTCACGCCATACGCCGACAGCCAGAAGAAGACACTCTGCAAGTAGACGGTCGAAGCTGAGAATGCGCTCACCGATCAACGCCCGCCACCGCAGTTGCGGTGGCGGGCGTCTCGTTTTCTTGTCCGCCTTCGCGACGTGCCGCGAAGCAATGTACGCCATGTGCATAACTCCGTTAGGCACATGGACTTGACGCATCATTCGGAGCGCGGCTAGTATGACGCGTCCCTCTACTGGCCGCATGAACTGGGAGAGCGCCTACCATGCGCCGGTCCTCGCGCGCGAGGTGGCTGAATTGTTAGGCAACGCACGGCACGTCCTCGATGGCACATTGGGGGGCGGCGG
>CAZWVG010000430.1:0-3775 GCA_964637355.1 uncultured Gemmatimonadaceae bacterium | reverse complement strand
TGCTCCAGGTCCCGGAGGGCGAAAGCGCGCCAACCCCGTGAGGACCCCGAAGGTAGCAGCGGTACGCGATGTCTTTCGTTGCTCCGTAAGACCTGGAGTATCGCGCGGGTGCTCGAGCCGGCAACGGCCACAGAGCCCCGCGCGATTCGTGTTTACGGCCCTCGCGCCCCGAGAGGACAGTGGCCAACTTGCACGATACGACGTGTCCACCTCCGTCGCCGCCGCGCCCCCACCCCTCGTCTTCTCGTCCTCTCGTCTTCAGATCTCCAGTGATGTGCTAGCTCTCGCCCGGAAATACCGGCCGCGCAGCTTCGCGACCGTCGCCGTCCAGTCGCACGTGTCGAACACGCTCAAGGGTGCGATCGCACGCGGGCGCGTCGCGCACGGCTACCTTCTCTGCGGACCGCGCGGCGTCGGCAAGACGACGCTCGCGCGCGTGCTGGCGATGGCGCTCAACTGCGAGAACAAGCAGCCCGACGGCGAGCCCTGCGGAAAGTGCGAGAGCTGCACGCGCATCTGGAGCGGCGGGGCCTCGCTCGACGTGGTCGAGATCGACGCGGCCTCCAACCGCGGCGTGGATGACGCACGCGACCTGCGCGAGCGCGCGATGTACGCGCCGTCGGGCGAGGGGCGCTACAAGGTCTACATCGTCGACGAAGCGCACATGCTCACGCGCGAAGCGTGGAACGCGCTCCTCAAGATCCTCGAGGAGCCACCGCCGCGCGTCGTCTTCGTCTTCGCCACGACCGAGCCGCAGAAAATCGCCCAGGCGGCAGCACCGGTCCTGTCCCGACTTCAGCGCTTCGACTTCCGGCGCATGGGGCCGGCCGACATTCGCGAGCGCGTGCAGGCCGTCCTCGCCGACGAGGGGATCGATGCCGAAGCCGAGGCGCTGGGGATGATCGCGCGCGCGGCCGACGGCTCGATGCGCGACGCCCTTTCCCTCACCGACCAGGTGCTGGCGTTAGGCGACGGCGGTGTGACCGCCACGCGCGTGCGCGAGGCGCTCGGACTCGTGGCCGAGGACGAGTTCATCGCGGTGCTCGACGTGATCGCCGAACGACGCGCCGGCGATGTTTTCGGCGCAGTCGGGCGACTCGTCGATCAGGGCGTCGACCTCGGGCAATTCCTGAGCGGCTTGGGCGACATGCTGCGCGCGCAGCTCGCCGTCACCCTCGGCGCCCAGGACGTCGACGTGAGCGCTGCCGCGCGCGAGGCGCTGGTGGCGCGAAAGGGGCAGCTCGCGTCGGGCGACCTCGTGCGGATGCTGCACGCAGTCGCCGAGCTGGAACCGCGATTCCGGCGGAGCGCTCAGCAGCAACTCCTCATCGAGACGCTCCTCGTGCGCTTCGCCCTCCTCGACCGGACGCTCGATCTCGAGGAAGTGCTGCGCGAGATCGGCGGGGAAGGGAGTGGCGGTGGGAGCGGAGGGCGCGGTGCGCCGCGCCCGCCAGCACCGACGCGCCCGTCTCCCTCGTCGGGAGATTCGCGGGGGAGCAGCCGCCCCGGTCAGCATGTGGCGAGTGACCCGGGACGGCGCGCGAGCGCTCCTCCCTCGCGCGGCGACACGCCAGTCGGGCAACGCGTGGTGCAGGACGCATCTCCCGGGCGATCCGCTCCAAGCGCAACGCTCGAGTCGTCGTCACCGCGAGCCACCGGGGGGGCGACGGCTGTCGCGCCACCCGAACGAGTCGCTCGCCCCGAGCCGTGGTCTTCGGCGCCCGAGGCTCCCCCCCAGCCCGCTCCCGATCGCCCCTCGTCTCAGCGCGAGGCCGCCGATGGGAGGCGTTCCGCTGTGTCCGCGGCGTCGCTGGTGGCACTCGACCTCAACGCCCTCACCGCCCATTGGGACGACATCGTCTCGGAGGTTCGGCGCGAGCGCCCGATCATCGGGACGCTACTCGAAGCGGTCATCCCGAGCGCGGTCACGGCGTCTGGGGTCGTCTCGCTCCAGGTCGAGGAGCAGGGCTCGTTCGAAAACCTCGCCGCCAAGTCGCGCGAACTCACGACCGCTCTCGGCCAGCACATCGCCGGGGTCACGCGGGTACAACTCCTCCCCCCGGACCGGGCGGGAGAGGGGCCGCAGCGCATGACCGCCGAATCGATCAAGTCGGAGACACTTCTCGCCCTGCGGCGGCGCGACCCCGTCCTGTCCGCAGCGATCGACGAACTGGATTTGGATCTCGTAAGCTGATAATCGGTAGTAGTTTTTGCGTTTGACTTCGAGCAAAGGTTCACATACGAAATCATGGCAGACATCTTCAAGATCCTGCAGCAGGCGCAGCAGATGCAGTCCAAGATGCAGGAGATGCAGGAGGAGCTCGGCCAGCGCTCCGTGACCGGAACGGCCGGGGGAGGAATGGTCACCGTCGAGGCCGACGGAAAGGGGACCATCCGCAAGATCAAGCTCGATCCGTCGATCGTGAACGCGACCGACGTGGAGATGCTCGAGGACCTGATCGTCGTCGCCGTCGCCGACGCGCAGAAGAAGGCGAACGAGGTCGCGCAGGCCGAAATGGGAAAGCTGACCGGCGGAATGAACCTCCCGTTCAAGCTCCCGTTCTGATCGTGTCGGCGATCGACGAACTCGCCGCCGAGCTGTCGAAGCTCCCCGGGATCGGACGCAAGACGGCACTGCGACTGACCTACCATCTCCTCAAGCAGCCGAAGGACCGGAGCGTGCGACTGGCCCGCGCGCTGGAGACGCTGGCCGATCGCGTCCACCCCTGCGCGGTGTGCTACAACCTCACCGAGGATGAGGAGTGCTCCATCTGCCGCGACCCAAGACGTGACGCCGGGGTCATCTGCGCCGTCGAAGAGGCGGCGGACATCGGCGCAATCGAGCGCGCCGGCGAATTCCGGGGACGCTATCACGTGCTCGGGGGGCGCATTTCTCCGCTCGACGGGGTCGGTCCCGAGGACCTGACCGTGTCGGCACTCGAACGCCGGACTGCCGGTGGAGCTGTAACCGAAGTGATCGTTGCGACGAACCCGAGCGTGGAAGGCGAAGCGACGGCGCTGTACCTGCAACAGGTGCTGGCGCCGCACGTGCGTCGGGTCACCCGCATTGCGCGTGGGCTCCCGGTCGGCGGCGACCTCGAATACGCCGACGGGATCACGATCGCGCAGGCGCTCTCCGCGCGCCGGGAGATGACCTGATGCGCCGGGGATCGATGCTCTCCTTCGGGGTGTTGAGCGGCTTTGTCGCCGGCTTCGCACTCTGGAGCCGTCAGCAGCGGGTGGACCGCCAGAGCCTGTTCAGCGGGAACCCGGTGCGCCGCCTTGCGGCGCTCGGCTATCTCCGCGCGCACGTCGACGAGCAGACCGTTTCACTCCTGCGCGAGTACCTCGCCTGGGAGCCAAAGCCGGAATTGCGCCGCCGCGCCCGCCGCATGCTGCGCAGCGTCGAGCGGACGCTCGCCTGATGTACGTTCTGACGCACGAGTGAAGCACGCCTAACCGGATGCGCATGCCCATCGGAGCTTCGAGCTGGTCGTTCACGGAGGAGGACTACACGGCACTCACGCAGGTGCTGCAACGCTTCCTGTTCGACAGCAACACGCGTTGTGCGCTCCTCGTCGATCGCAGCGGGCAGCTGGTGACCTTTGCCGGCGACCGCCCCACCTTCGACGTCACGGCGTTTGCCTCACTCACCGCGGCGGACTTCTCGGCCAACGATCAGCTCGCGCGCCTGATCGGGGAAAGCGACTTCAACACGCTCTTCCATCAGGGCGAGAAGGAATCGATGCTCCTCGCCGACGTGGCGCGGCGCGTG
>CAZWVG010000429.1:0-3781 GCA_964637355.1 uncultured Gemmatimonadaceae bacterium | reverse complement strand
ATCTCCCGCGGCTACGCGTCGTTGGACTACGAGATGGCCGACTACCGCCCGGGGAAGCTGGTCAAGCTCGACATGCTGATCAACGGCGAGGTGCTCGACGCCTTCTCGGTGATCATCCACACCGACAAGTCGTACGACTGGGGACGGAAGATCGCCGACAAGCTCAAGGAGCTGATCCCGCGCCAGCTGTTCGAGGTGATCATCCAGGCGGCGATCGGGACCAAGGTGATCGCCCGCACGACGGTGAAGGCGCTGCGCAAGGACGTGCTGGCGAAGTGCTATGGCGGCGATATCTCGCGCAAGCGCAAGCTCCTCGAAAAGCAGAAGGAAGGAAAGAAGCGGATGAAGCAGGTGGGGGCGGTGGAGATTCCGCAGGAGGCGTTCCTGGCGGTGTTGCAAGTCGACTGACCTCAAGTCCTAGTTATCTGAAGACGAGAAGACGAGAAGACGAGTGAACGGCACGGGCACGCGGGGGACAAACTTGATGTGGCGGGAATCGGGAGCCACTTCCTCGTGACTCGGTCGCTCGTTGTTCAGACTTCGTTTCTCGGGGATATGGTGCTGACCACACCCCTCCTGCGATTTCTCGCGGAGCGTGGGCCCGTCGACGTGGTCGCCACACCTGCGAATGCGGAGCTACTGGCGAACCATCCCGCGGTGCGGCACGTGTACCGGTACGACAAGCGCGGGGCGCATTCGGGGGTTGGGGGATTTCGTGCGGTCGCGCGTCTCGCGCACGCGCAGGGGGCGACCGATGTCGCCTATCTCGCGCAGGGATCGTTGCGCAGTGCGGCGCTCGCCCTTGCCGCAGGATTCGAGCAGCGCATCGGCTTCGACACCTCGGCGGGGCGGATCTTCTACACCGAGCGACGTGAACATCGCGCGGATCAGCACCACGCCGAACGCTTGTGGCGACTCGCGGCAGGCAACGGTGCGCCCTCGCCAGCTGCAAGCGCGCTCCGCCCCTCCCTGCACCCCGGCGCCGACGACGACGAAGCAGCCCAGCGCCTCCTCGACGCTTTCGGGTACGCCGGCGAACCGCTCATCGCGTTGGCGCCCGGCTCCGTCTGGGCGACCAAGCGCTGGCCGTACTATGCCGCGCTGGCGCGACGACTGAGTGCGCTCGGGCGTGTGGTGGTACTCGGAAGTGACGCCGACAAGGATCTCGCCGCAGCGATCGCGACCGAGACCTTCGGCAGCTCCATCGACGCGACCGGCAAACTCTCGCTCCTCGCCTCTGCCGCACTCCTCGGTCGCGCGCAGGCTGTCGTCAGCAACGACTCGGCGCCGTTGCACCTAGCGTCGGCGATGAATACGCCGAGCGTTGCGCTCTTCGGCCCGACCGTGCCGGCACTTGGCTTCGGCCCGCTCGCCGAGGCACGTCGCGTCGCGCAGGTGGAGATGCTCGCCTGCCGTCCCTGCCACGCGCACGGGCCGCAGGAATGCCCGCTGGGGCATTGGCACTGCATGCGCGATCTCACGGTCGCCGAGGTGGAGCTGGCGGTGCTGGAGGTGCGCGCCGAGGCGGGAGAGGCGGCATGAGCGGGATTCCGCACCCGGTCTTGGGGATGGTCCTCGCGCTCCTCGTCGGCGGGGTGCTCGGTCTGCTCGGGGGCGGAGGGTCGATCCTCGCACTCCCGATCTTCCTCTACGTCTTTCTTGTCCCGACGAAGCCGGCGATCGCGATGAGCCTCGCCGTGGTCGGAATGAGCGCGTTCGTCGGCTTCCTCACCCACTGGCGCCAGGGGACAGTCCATTTGCGAGTCGCGATCCCGTTCGGGGGATGCGCGATGATCGGCGCGTTCGTCACGGCACGCCTCGCACGCCACGTTCCCGAAGGGGTGCAGCTCGCGCTCTTCGGGATTTTCGCGTTGACCGCGTCGATCCTGATGCTCCGCGATTCGCTCCGGCCAGCGCCCACCGGACAAGCGGCGAGCGGCGCCGCGGAAGACGCCAGCGATGCGCGCTTCACCGTCGGGCTGGCGATCCAGGCCTTGGGCGTCGGCACCCTCACGGCGCTGATCGGCGCAGGTGGCGGCTTCGTGATCGTCCCGGCGCTCGTTCTGCTGGCGCGCATCCCGATTCGAACGGCAGTCGGAAGTTCGCTCCTCATCATCACGATGAATTCGCTCAGCGGTTTCCTTGGCTACATCGGGCAGGTGCCGATCGTGTGGAACCTGGTGGGGAGCTTCACGGGAGTGGCGGCGATCGGCGCGCTCGCCGGAACGCGTGCCAGCCGCCACGTACCGCAAGCGCGCATCAAGCAGGGCTTCGCTGTCATGATCCTCGTCCTCGGGACATATTTGGCCCTCCGCAAACTCCACTTGGCCCCGTAGTCCTCTCGTCTTCTCGTCTTCAGATGACTCAGCCCCTCCAATCCCGTTTCGTCATTGGCGTCGATCTCGGCGGCACGAACATCGTCGTGGGCGCAGTGGCCGAGGATGGGAGCGAAGACGTTGCCACGCGCTCGGAGCCGACGCGCTCCGAGCAGGGGGCCGACGCGGTGGTCGATCGCATCGCGCGGATGATCGAGACGGCGATCAAGGAGACGATGGAGGCAAAAGGGATCACGCGCGACGCATTCGTCGGCGTCGGCGTGGGATCGCCCGGCCCGCTCGACCGCGAGCGCGGGCTGGTGCTCACGACCCCTAACCTGGGATGGCAGAACTTCCCGTTGCGCGACGCGGTGGCCGATCGCGTGGGATTGCCGGTCAAGATCGACAACGACGCGAACTGCGCCACGTTAGGCGAGTGGTGGCTCGGGGCGGCGAAGGGAGGAAAGAACGTCGTCGGAATGACGATCGGAACGGGGATCGGCGGTGGCTTGATCCTCGACGGTCGCCTCTATCACGGCGCGAGCGACGTGGCGGGCGAGATCGGTCACACGACGATCGACGTGACGGGGCGGCGCTGCAAGTGCGGCAACTACGGGTGCCTCGAAGCGTACGCCTCCGGGCCCTCGATCGCCGAGCGCGCGCGCGAACAGCTGAACGGCGATCACGAGTCGATCATGTACCAGCTGGTCGAAGGGCAGCTGGAGAATCTGACGGCGGCGATCGTGTACGATGCCGCGAAGAAGGGGGACGCGACGGCACTGGAGGTGGTGCGCGAGACGGCGCGCTTCCTCGGCGCGGGGATCGCCAACCTCCTCAACGTCTTCAACCCCGATGTGGTGGTGATCGCCGGCGGGGTGACGCAGGCCGGGGAGACGCTGTTCGAGCCGCTCCGGCGCGAGGTGAAGAAGCGCGCGTTTGCCGCGGCGGTGGATGCCTGCCGGATCGTACCGGGATCGCTCCCGGGAAATGCCGGCGTCGTCGGCGCGGTGGCCAGCTTCAACCAACAGACGCGCGCGCAGGCGTGAAGCGGCTGGGGGTCATCGGGAGTTTCGTCTGGGACGTGATCCACGGACGGGACCCGCGGAGTGCGCCGGTGGAGGAGTGGGGGGGAATCACCTATGCGCTCTCGGCGCTCGACGCCGCGCTCCCTAACGATTGGGAGATGGTACCGCTGGCGCGCGTGGGCGCCGGCCTGCACGCGCAGGCGCGCGAGTTCCTCAAGACGCTGCGCCGCGTGGCGCCCGACGCCGAGGCGATCGCCGTCCCGTATCCCAACAACCGGGTCGAGCTGCGCTACCACTCCGAGGAGCGACGGAGCGAGGTGCTCACGGGGGGCGTGCCGCCATGGCCCTGGCTCGGCCTCAAGCCGCTGCTGCGCGACCTGGATGCGCTCTACATCAACCTGATCAGCGGCTTCGAGCTGGAGCTGGAGACGGCGCAGCTGA
>CAZWVG010000428.1:0-3787 GCA_964637355.1 uncultured Gemmatimonadaceae bacterium | reverse complement strand
GGGGGAAGGTGGGGATTCGCGAGGGTGGGCACAACTCGAGAGACGCGCGCAGGGGGCCAAGTCTGTGTGCGTCTCGCCAATTTCCGCGAGAGCCGCCGGCGATCCGCAGCGCTGACTGAAAAGCTTGTCAACCGCGGAGTTCGCGGAGGAGAGACGACGCCCGGGACCGAGTTCGTGTGGTCCTCTGTGTCCTCTGTCTCCTCTTTGGTGAAAAAACTGTTAACCACAGAGGTCTCATAGGTCACGGAGGACACGGAGGGTTTCGTCGCCCACGTCGATCGCTTCGCAATTTCGTTCTGCAAGTGCACGTTGGCTCGGATAGCGGTGGCTCGGACGATTCGCTCACCGCATGTCCTCCGCGGACTCCGCGTTCTCCGCGGACTCCGCGTTCTCCGCGGACTCCGCGTTCTCCGCGGACTCCGCGGTTCTTTCACTTCTTTAGAGACGTTCCATGCTGACGCCAGACGATGTGCGCCATCGGCTTCGACTGTCGTCACCGTGTCCTCTGCGGTGAAAAGCAGTTAACTACTGTGAGCCTCGCGCGCGAACCCAGCGAGGCGCGCCGCTCCACACCCGTGAACAACTCGCTCCACGGCACTTCATGCCTATTCTCTCTGTCGCACTCGGCTCGGCCGTCGGTGGCGTTGCGCGATATCTCCTGAGCGGCGCGCTGCAGCGCGGCACGCGCGGGTCGTTTCCGGTGGGGACGCTCACGGTGAACCTGGTCGGCTGCTTCGTCCTCGGCTTCATCGTCCAGTACGCCCTCGAGCGCCCCGACTTTTCGCCGGAGTTGCGCCTCTTCCTTACGGCCGGCTTCTGCGGCGCCTTCACGACGTTCTCGACCTTCAGCGTCGAAACGTTCGACCTGATCGAGTACGCGCATTACCAGCAGGCTTTGCTGTACGTTGCGACGAGTTTGGGGATCGGACTGCTCGCGACCGCCGCCGGCTTCATGCTCGCCCGCAACCTTGTTCGCGCGTAGCGCACTCCTGTCCCCCGTCTCCCGTCTCCCGTCCTTTTTCGTGCCCAACCGCCTCGCCTCGGCCACCTCGCCCTATCTCCTGCAGCACTCCGACAACCCAGTCGACTGGTACGAGTGGGGACCGGAGGCGCTCGCGCGCGCGACGGCGGAGAACAAGCCGATCCTCCTCTCGATCGGCTACGCCGCATGCCACTGGTGCCACGTGATGGCGCACGAGTCGTTCGAGGACGAGTCGACCGCGCGCCTGATGAACGAGCACTTCGTGAACATCAAGGTCGACCGCGAGGAGCGCCCCGATCTCGACGGGATCTACATGCAGGCCGTGCAGGCGATGACCGGGCACGGTGGCTGGCCGATGACGGTCTTCCTCACGCCGAACGGCGAGCCGTTCTACGGGGGGACGTACTTCCCGCCAGTCGAGCGACACGGGATGCCGTCGTTCAAGCGCTTGGTGCTGGCGATCAGCGAGTCGTATCGCACCAAGCCAGAAGCGGTCGCCAGCACCGCGCGCCAGCTGCGCGAGATGTTCGCCCACTCGGCAGCGGTCGACGCGCGCGACGGAGCGACGAACCCGGACGTGCTGGCGTCGGCGTATCACGTCCTGACGCGCACATACGACGCAGAACGAGGCGGCTTCGGCGGCGCGCCCAAGTTTCCACCGTCGATGACGCTCGACTTCCTCCTGCGACACTGGGCGCGCACCGGGACCGGTTATGCGCTCGACATCGTGCTGCATTCGTTCCGGGCGATGGCGCGCGGCGGGATCTACGACCAGGTCGGCGGCGGGATTCACCGCTACAGCACCGATGCGCGCTGGCTCGTGCCGCACTTCGAGAAGATGCTGTACGACAACGCCCTCTTCGCGCGGTTAGGGGTCGAGCTCTGGCAGGCCACCGGCGAACAGGACGTGCGAGGCGCGACGCTCGAGACCTTTGCCTGGGTCGCGCGCGAGATGACGTCGCCCGACGGCGGCTTCTACTCGTCGCTCGACGCCGACAGCGAGGGGGAAGAGGGAAAGTTCTACGTGTGGGACGACAGCGCGCTCAGCGCGCTCCTCGGCGCCGACGCCGACATCATGCGCGAGTACTGGGGATCATCGAGCTCGGGAAACTTCGAAGGACACAACATCCTCCACGTACCTAACGAGCCGTCGATGGTGGCGCGTCGCCACGGATTGACGCTCGCCCAGCTTGCTGCCGTGGTCGAGCGCGCGCGCGAGCGTCTCTACGCCGAACGCGCCACGCGCATCTGGCCTGGGCTCGACGACAAGATCCTCGCCTCCTGGAACGGGCTCATGCTGCGCGCGCTCGCGTCAGGGGCGCGGGTGTTCGGTGCTGCCTCGCTGCGCGAACTCGCAATCCGAAATGGGGAGTTTCTGCGCACGCACATGGTGCGCGACGGTCGCGTGGTGCGTTCGTATCGCAACGGTGTTGCGTCGAGCATGGGATTTCTCGAAGACCATGCCGCGGTCGCGCTCGGCTTCCTCGAACTCTACGCGCTGACCTTCGATGCGAGCTGGCTCAACGACGCGCTCGAGATCGCCGACGCCACGCTCGACCGCTTCTTCGATGCGGAGCGGGCCAGCTTCTTCGACACTGCGAGCGATCACGAAGCGCTCATCACCCGCCCGCGCGACGTCACCGACAACGCCATTCCCTGCGGGAGCTCGCTCGTTGCCGACTTGCTGCTGCGGCTGTCGGTGATCACCGGAGAATCACGCGGCGCCGAGTTGGCACGCCGGCACTGCGACTCACTTGCAGAGGCGCTCGCCACCCACCCGTCGGCGTTCGGGCACCTGTTGGGGGTGGCCGACATGGCGTTGTATGGTGCCACGGAGGTGGCGCTGGTCGGAAATCGCGATTCCGACGCGTTCCGGAGGCTCGGGGAGGTGCTCGCCGGGCGCTACGTCCCTGCGCTGGTTCTCGTCGGCGGCGCGCCACACGTGGATTCGAAGATGGCACTCCTGAGGGGGCGGGGCGCGCCCGCGGAGGGAGCGACCGCTTACCTTTGCCGCGATTCCCGCTGCGAAGCGCCCACTTCCGACCCTGGTGAACTGCAGGACCAGCTGGAAGCGTTCGGCGCCCGCTGACCGTCCCGTCCAGCTTGGCGGCGGTGCGTGGCACCACGCTTGCTTCATCCCCCGTATCGCCCCCGCAACCTGCTCGTCCGTATGGGGGTAGCACGGTTCCATTGCTGCACCCCGACCGGTGTCGGGCATCTTTCTGCGTCCATACCTCCCCCTCGTCGGGGGTGACCCGCGTCGGGGTGTCGCTTTCTGACCCCCCGCTCGGTCGCCGACCTCCCGTCAGGGATCAAACCATCGTCCGCCGAATGCCTAGATCCGCACCTGCCCGACCCTCGACTGGCCCCTCGAGCCGCGCCGCACGCCTCGCGCGCCTGGTGCTACCAGCGCTTCTCGTTCTGGCTGCAGGGATCGCCGCGTCGTGCACCGAGCCGGTGGCGCAGCAGACCATCTCGACGCTGCGCATCCTCCCGCAGCAGGACTCATTCTTCAACGGCGCCACGAGCGAGGCCAATCACTTTCAGGTCACGCTCTTCGACAAGAACAACATCGAGATCCGCGACGGGCGTCCGATCGCCTACTCCTCCTCGGCTCCCGACGTCTTCACGGTCGACAGCAAGAGCGGAGCGGTAACGGGGGTTTCCGTCGGCCAGGGCTTCTTTCGCGCAACCGTGACCGGGCGGGTCGTCGAAGCATCGGTCAAGATCATCGCCCCGGTCGCCCAGATTCAGCTGACCACCGGCGACTTCCCGCTCAACGTGGGGCAGACGCGCCAGCTGACG
>CAZWVG010000427.1:495-3791 GCA_964637355.1 uncultured Gemmatimonadaceae bacterium | reverse complement strand
AGGGGCTCGTCGGCCGGTCGCGACGGCTCGCGGCGCGGGCGGCGGCGCAGCCCTGCGACCACGGCGGGGAGCGGAACGATCCCGAGCAGCGCCCAGAGGACAGGGGAGCCGGCGAGCGGTGGAGAGATCGCCCCGCGGTATCGTTCGCGGAGGGTGAGGCGCGGGACGGAGTCGGGGACGAACGCCGGCGCCGCGGCGAGTGCTCCCCCAACGACGCGCAGCGACTGCGGTGCGGTGACGGCGACCTCGTACTGCTCGGTGTACGGATTCCAGTAGGGATATCGCAGCGCCGGCACCTCGAGCGCACCCTCGCGACGTGGCGTCACCACCCACTCGAACGTCTTGCGTCCCTGCACGAGCGCCGTCCCCGAATCGATCGCGACGTGCTCGGCACCGCTCACGGCATCCCCCCATGGGAGCGCCACGCGCGGGCGGGGAAAGAGCGAGACGTTCCCCACGCCCTGCACGGTGATGGCGAGCGTGACGGGATCGCCCACGCGCGTCGTGGGGGTGTCGACGTGCGCAGAGAGGGCGATTCGCCCCACGGCGCCACCGTAGCCGGCCGGGCGCCCGTCGAGCGGCGGCTCCCTGGCGATGACCGTCAGCTCGCCGGTTCGCGCCGAATGCGTCTCCTCGCGACTGAAGAAGGTGTTGGCGAGGGGGAGCGAATAGGTGAGGCGAGCGGGGGCGAGGACATGCGTCCCCGGCGTGAGCGGAAAGAGGGCGCGCTGGAAGACGTGAACGTCGAAGTCGCGCCCTCCTTCTTCGCGCCGCAGCGGATGCGCGCTCGAGGGAAGGTCGTAGGCGAGCATCGACCGCACGTCGGGTGGGACAAACTCCGGGTTGCGTCGTAGCCGCTGCGAGACCTCGGTCGAGAGAAAGACGCCGATCTGGTAGGTGACCTGCTGGCCGACGTAGACCGTCGAGGGGAGCGCGAGCGCAGCGAAGTTGACGTCCTGCCGCGGATCCACGCGCCCCTGCTGGACGATCGCCGGCACGGGGTCTGCAGGTTGTGTGGGGGTGGCCGGACGCTGCGCGCGTGCGAAGGTTGGCACGAACAGCAATGGGAGCGACGCCGCCAGCCGCAACGCGCGTCCGATGGCGCACTGCGCCACCCACCGCGTGGTCACGGCGTCGCGAAGCGCGGGGCGCCGCATCACCAGTCCTTCCCCCCTGGCGGCGGCTGCGGGCGGCTCTGGCGCTGCTTGCGCCCCTGCACGCCACGCTCCTCGCGCGCGGCGGCATTCAGGAGTTGCTCCGCCTGCTGTTCTCCCAATCCGCCGTTGGTCGGCGGGGCGTTCGGCGACTCGTTCGGATCCCCCTGCCCGCCTCCGCCTCCGCCCCCTCCCCCCCCACCGCCCCCTTCATCCTGTTTGCGCAGCGCCAATTCGTAGTTCCACTTCGCGTCGAGATCGGTGGGGCGCAGGATCAGCGCGCGCTTGTACGTCTCGAGCGTCGTCTTGAGCGCGGCCTTCGTGCTGTCGGCGTCGGCGGCGCCGGCGAGTCCCTTGCGCAGGTAGCCGAGTCCGAGATTGAACCACGAACGAAAGCGAAGTTCCTGATCCTCGGGCTTGCTCGCGCGCTCGAGCGGTTCGACGGCCGACTCGAGCGAATCGGCGGCGACGAGGGCGGTGCCGAGATTGTAGAGGAGTTGCGGTCGCGCATCGCCCTTGGCAATCGCGTTGCGGTACAGAGCGGCCGAACGCGCGTAGCGCCCGACGGCGTACTCGCGCGCCCCTTCGCGTGGGAGACCGCCAGCCCAGGTGCACCCCGCCATCACGGTTGCGAGGAGCGCGGCGGGTGCCCGGCGCGAATTGCGTCGGCGCTCGGCGCGCCAGGTGTCGAAGAGGAGCAGGATCAGCGCCGGGAGGACAAACCATTGGAAGCGCGCCACGCGCGACGCGCCGGCGGCGACGGAGCGCGAGGTCGCACGCAGTCCCTGCAACGCCGAGCGTACCCTCGTCGCCTTGTCGGTGACGCCGGCGTCGATGAAGGTCCCGTGCCCGGCGTCGGCGATCGCCTGCAGCATTTCGGGATTGTAGTGCGAGATGACGATCTGGTTGTTCTCGTCGCGCTTGAGCGCTGGCGCGCCATTCTCGACGATCGGGATGGTGGCGCCCGCGCTTGTGCCGAAGCCCACCGTCACGAGGGCGATCCCGTTCTCCGCGGCGCGCGCGGCCGCGGCGCGCACATCCTCCACCGGCTCGAACGCCTCGCCGTCGCTCATGATCACCAGGGCGCGATCGCTGGTTCCCTTCGACGAGACGAGGAGGTCGGTCCCTTGCGCGACGGCGCGGGCGAGCGAGCTCCCTGCCTGCCCGACGATGCTCGGGTCGAGGTTGTCGAGGAAGAGCTCGAGCGCGCCGTCGTCGACGGTGAGCGGGGTGAGGATATAGCTCCTGCCGGCGAAGGCGAGCAGGGCGACGCGATCGGAGCGGGCGAGGTCGCGATAGCGGCGCACTTCCTGTTTGAGCCGCTCCAGACGGTTAGGGCGTTCGTCGGTCGCCAGCATCGACAGCGAGGCGTCGAGGGCGAGGACGACGTCGATCCCTTCACCAGTCACGATCGCCGACTCGCTTCCCCATCGCGGACCGGCGAGCGCCAGGCCGGCGAGGAGCGCGACGGCACCGAGTCGCGCCGCGCGCCAGCGCGACGTCGTCAGCGTTCCCGGCGGCGCCAGGCGAGGAATGAGCGACGATTCCGCGAGCCGCGCGAGGCGCGCGCGCTTGCGCCTGACGGCGACAACCACGAGTGCGACGACGACGGCCGTGAGGACGAGCGCGACCGGGAGCATCCAGGCCCAGTCGGCGGAGATGGCGGAGAGCGCCCCCTTCATGCCGCCTCCCGTGTCTCGACGCGTTCCTGCGCCTGTGCGATCGCGGTGTCCACGGCGTCGACGATCGCGCGCGACTCGGTCCCCACGGCGATCGCACGCGACGCATCGATGGCGCTCCCCGCGAACTTCACGAGATCGACGTCCTGCAGCACGCGGGCGAGCCGCGCCAGCGGGACGCGCCCTTCTCCGCGCAACCGCAAGAGGAGCTCCGACGTCGTGAGCGACGGTGCGGCGGCGGGGAGGACGCGCGCCAGATAGGTGCGCACGACGTCGGTCATGAGCGCGGCGTGCTGCCCGCGCTCGCCGCTGGCCACGAGGTCGAGCGCCTCGATGCGGTCGAATTCCTCTTCGGCCTCCTCGCGCGGCGATCGCAGCGGAACGCTTGCGACGACGCGTCGGCGGCGCCAGAGCCACCAGAGCACGCCGACCACGCCGATGGCGAGCAGCGCAACGAGCGCCC
>CAZWVG010000427.1:0-485 GCA_964637355.1 uncultured Gemmatimonadaceae bacterium | reverse complement strand
CCACCATGGCGGTCCGAACTCATAGAGCGCACGCGGTGGTTTGGGGATCCGCTCGGCGGAATCGGCGGGGAGGACCGAGGCGACGAAGACCGAGAGGCGTCGCCCAACCTCGACGGCGCGTTCCTCCCCCGCCTCGTGGACCACGACATCGGGGAAGCGAATCGCGCGCGCCCCCACATCCCATGCTGCGAGTCGGTAGGTCGCCGTCTGTTCGGCCACGGTCGTGTCGGTCGACGGGACGACGTCGACGGGATCGAGCGCCTCGACCGCGGTGCCGGAGTCGGGTGCCTGCGGAAAGTCGATCGTGCTCCCGCGCGGCGCCCGCACGCGCACGACGACGCGGAACGGCATCCCGACGGTGACGGTCTCGGGGAGGACGACCACACCACGGGAGATCGCCGGGGGAGCCGGCGTTGCACCAGCGGCGCTCGCCTGCGCGCTCGCGTTCGACGCCACGCTCGCGGCGGCCGCGAGGAGCGCTCCGA
>CAZWVG010000426.1:0-3856 GCA_964637355.1 uncultured Gemmatimonadaceae bacterium | reverse complement strand
GACCTGCGGCCCCAACTCGCGCAGCAGGCGCGCGAGCGGGGCGTGCGCCGCATGAACCGCATGCGGCGCGTGTGACCCGTTAGGTGTCACGTCGCCAGCGCTCAGATCTCGTCCGGCGGCGCACTCATCACCTGGCGCACCTCGATCACCAGGTGCATCGGCGCCCCTCCCTTCCCCGGCGCCATCGAGATGCGCCCGGCGATGTCGTACGCCTGCTGCGTGTTGGCGACCTCCACGATCCAGAAGCCGGCGAGGAACTCCTTCGATTCGGCGTACGGCCCGTCGGTCACCACCGGCTTCCCGTCCTGCCCCGCGCGCACCACGCGCGCTTCGCCCGGCATCGCGAGTCCCTGTGCATCGACCCACTCACCGCTCGCGATCAGCTCGCGGTTGATCGACTTCATGAACCCGATGTGGGCGCGCAGATCTTCCGGGGTCCACTGGGTAACCTGCCACCCACCATCTCCGCGCGGGGCGTGCATCATCAGCATGTAGCGCATGGTGTAGCTCCAAGGTGTTTCGGCGACTCAATGACGCCGGCGGATAGTAGTCGGAGCGAGGGCGCAGATTTCGACGTCGGTTGAAGGAAGACGGGAGACGGGGGACGGGAGACGGGAGTGCCGCTCCTGCGGAGCGGCGGTTGCGGCGGGGAGACCGCGTGCGAGGGGGGAGAGGAGCGTTCCTTCGCGAGGGGTCATCGACCGCGACCGAATGGACCAGATCCTCTCGGGCTTTCTGGACGCGAGAGGGGAGTGCCACGCCTCCGGCGCGGCGGACCGGAGACCGAAGAGTGTCGCGCACCCCGCGGCGCGGCTACGCCGCGCCGCACCCCCGTCTCCCGTCCCCCGTCTCCCGTCTCGCAGTTCTACAGCGCATCAATCATCGGCTGCGTAATCAGGCATACGCCTTTCTCCGTCCGCCTGAACCGCTTCGCGTCGAGCGCGGGATCTTCGCCCACCACCAGGCCCTGCGGAATCTGCACGCCGCGATCGACCACCACGTTTCTGAGGCGCGCCGATCGGGCGATGTTCACGTAGGGCTGCACCACGGCGCCATCGAGATGCGCGTACGAGTGCACGTTCACGCCCGTGAACAGGAGACTCTTGTGCACGATCGAGCCCGAGACGATGCACCCGCCCGACACGAGCGAGTTGAGCGCCTCGCCGCGGCGTGACGGATCGTTATGCACGAACTTGGCCGGCGGCGTGAGTTCGCTGTACGTCCAGATCGGCCAGTTGTGGTCGTAGAGGTCGAGTGACGGGACCACCGTCGTGAGGTCGATGTTCGCCTCCCAGTAGGCATCGATCGTCCCTGCATCGCGCCAATAGGCTTCGACCTCGCTGTCGGCCTTCACGCAGGAGCGGCTGAAGCGGTGCGCGACCGCCTTCCCGTTCGTCACGATGTAGGGAATGATGTCCTTCCCGAAATCGCGGTTCGAGCCGGGCGTCGCCGCGTCACGCCGCAGCATCTCGAAGAGGAACGTCGTCTTGAAGACGTAGATCCCCATGCTGGCGAGCGCCATTCCTTCGTTGCCCGGAATTCCCGGCGGGTCGGCCGGCTTCTCGAGGAAGTGCACGATGCGATCGTGCGCGTCCACGTGCATCACGCCGAATCCGGTCGCCTCCATGCGCGGCACTTCCAGGCACCCCACCGTCACGTCGGCTTCCTGGTCCACGTGCTGCTGCAGCATCAGCTCGTAGTCCATCTTGTAGACGTGGTCGCCGGCGAGGATCACGACGTACTCGGGGTGATAGGCCTCGATGATGTCGATGTTCTGGTAGACCGCGTCGGCCGTCCCGTCGTACCACTGCGTCTCGCTCACGCGCTGACTCGCCGGGAGGATGTCGAACGATTCGTTGCGCTCGGGACGCAGGAAGTTCCAGCCGCGTTGCAGGTGACGGATGAGCGAGTGCGCCTTGTATTGCGTGGCGACGCCGATGCGGCGAATGCCGGAGTTGAGGGCGTTGGAGAGCGCGAAGTCGATGATGCGTGACTTGCCGCCGAAGAAGACCGCGGGCTTGGCCCGGCGATCGGTGAGTTCGTGCAGTCGGGATCCCCGCCCACCGGCGAGGACGTAGGCCATCGTGTTACGGGCGATGATGCCGCCGCGGTGGGTGGAAGGCATGTTCAACAGGCTCCGCTGGATTTCGAAGGGGCACGCAGTGGCGCAGGCACCATCGGCATTCGCCGGTCGCTCGCCGCACGTCACGCTGGGCCGTCGATCGCCAGAGACTTTGCACCTCGGGCGAGCGCAGCGTAAGGTTGCAGGATGAAAGTTCTCTTTGTCGCCGCCGAAGTCGATCCGTGGATCAAGACCGGCGGGCTCGCCGACGTGGCCGGTGCCCTCCCCGCCGCCCTGCGCGCTGCCGGCCACGATGTGCGTGTCGTCATGCCCCGCTACCGCGTCATGCGCGAGCGCGGCCTCCCGATGGACGGCCCCATCGCTGCCTCGTTCCTCCCCATCGGTGAACGCGCCGAGGAGATGCGCGCCTGGCGCCTGGTGGAGAGCGAGACGCCGCTCTATCTGCTGGACATCCCCGCCGCGTTCGAGCGCGGCTCCATCTACGGCGAGAGCGACGACCACCGCAGGTTCATGCTCTTCGCGCGAGGGGTCCTCGACCTCATGCAGCACCTGCGTGAAGTCGGCGGGTGGCAGCCGGACGTTGTGCACGCGCACGACTGGCACGCCGCGCTCGTCTCCAACTACATCAAGACGTACTACGCGTACACCTTCGGGCACATCGCGACCGTCTTCACCATCCACAACCTCGCCTACCAGGGGGTGAGCAGCCCCGCGTCGTTGCAGCTCGCGGGCCTGTCCGAGGGTGGGCTCATCGAGAACGGACTCGGGCCGCGCGTCGCCGGTGCCTTCAACTTCATGGCGCGCGGCATCGTCTTCAGCGACATCATCAGCACCGTGAGTCCGACGTACGCCGAGGAGATCATGACTGCGGAGTACGGCGAAGGGCTCGACGGGCTGCTCCGCTCTCGACGCGACCGCCTCGTGGGAATCCTGAACGGGATCGACACCACCACGTTCGATCCTGCGACCGACGTGCACATCAGCTCGCGCTACAGTGCCGATGCCCCGCACGGCAAGATCGACTGCAAGGCGTCGCTCCAGCGCGAGTTCGCACTCCCCGAAGATCCCGATCGCCCGCTCCTCGGCATCGTCACGCGCCTCGTCGACCAGAAGGGGCTCGACCTTTTGCATAGCGCCATGCCCTGGCTCCTGCGCGAGACCGATGCACAGCTCGTGTTGCTGGGATCGGGGCAGGCCAACTGGCAGGATGCATTTCGCGGTTATGCCCGCGCGCACCCCGATCGCCTCGCCGCGCACATCGGCTTCGACGCCGCGCTCGCGCAGCGCATCTACGCCGGAAGCGACGCCTTCCTCATGCCGTCACGTTTCGAGCCGTGCGGACTGGGGCAGATGATCGCGCTGCGCTACGGCAGCGTCCCCATCGTCCGCGCCACCGGTGGCCTCAACGACACCGTGCGGGAAGGGTACGAGGGGAACGGTTTTCGCTTCCATCCGTACGAGACCAGCCACTTCATCGACGCCATCGCGCGCGCCCTCGCCGCCTATCGCGACCAGGAGGGATGGGCCCTCCTGCGCGAACGCGGAATGCGCGAGGACAACTCCTGGGCCAACGCCGCGGAGCGCTACAGCCGCCTCTACGCCGCCGCGAGGAGAGTACTGGGCGCGTAGCAATCCCACCGCGCCCCAAAAGAACCCGCCAGCCGCAACTGCGCCAAACAAGAGGAGGGGAAGCCCTCGTGGCTTCCCCTCCTCCACCGCGCCCCAAGCGAAACGTCACTCGCAACTACGTCGAACCAAGCCGAGGGGATGCCC
>CAZWVG010000425.1:0-3859 GCA_964637355.1 uncultured Gemmatimonadaceae bacterium | reverse complement strand
CGCCGACACGGGAAACGTCGACAAGATCCGCGACATCCTGTTCGGGGCGCAGATGCGCGACTACGACCGTCGCTTCGCCCAGCTGGAGGAACGCCTCCTCCGCGAGGCGGGCGAGCTGCGTGAGGACCTGCAGCGCCGCCTCACCGCGACCGAGCAGTTCCTGCGCGGCGAGCTGGAGACGCTCTCCGGCGAGCTCTCGGCCGAGCAGCGCGAGCGCAAGCAGGGGGTGCGCGACGCGATGGACGCGACGGCGAACGTGAACCGCGAGCTCTCCGACCGCATCGCCGCCCTCGCCGAGCAGGTGCAACAGCAGCACCGCGAGCTGCGCAACACGATGAACGACCAGCTCCGCCAGCTGCACGAGGAGGTCGAGCGCCGGCACCAGGACCTGGTTGGCGCGCAGCGCCGCGAGGCCTACGAGCTGCGCAACGCCAAGGCCGACCGCACCGCCCTGGCCGCGATGTTCACCGAGTTCGCCCAACGCCTCGCAGCGGACGGCGATCCGCGTTAGGCGCGGGCCGGCGCATGGACGAGTCGGTGCAGCGGGCCCGTGGCGTCTCCGCCGATCGCGAAGTTTCCCTCGGGAACGGCGATCGGTGGCAGGAGCTGCGCGACCTGCTGGTCACCCCCGAGCAGGAACGGCTCCTGGCGATCGAGCGGCAGCTCGCCAACCCTGCGCTGCATGTCGAGGAGGTGGCGCGCCTTCTCCCAGAAGCGGTCACCCGTCGCTCGAACAGCGACGATCGCCTCGGCGTCGCCCTCGGTCCGGTCGTCGGCGACGCGATCCGCACCTCCGTGCGCACCGACCCGCAGCCGCTGGTCGATGCGATCTTCCCCGTCATGGGGCCGGCGATCCGGCGCGCGATCGCCAATGCGCTCTCGGAACTCGTGCAGTCGATCAACACCACGCTGGAGCACACCGTCTCGCTCCGCGGGATGGCGTGGCGCCTCGAGGCGATGCGCACCGGGCGGTCGTTCGGCGAGGTCGTCCTCTCCAAGTCGCTTCTCTTCCGCGTCGAGCAGCTCTTCGTCATCCACCGCGAGACGGGGCTCCTGATCGAGCACCGCACCGCGATTGGCGTGCAGGCGCTGTCGCCGGACATGGTCGCCTCGATGATGACCGCGTTAGGCGACTTCGCCCGCGACTCGTTCCGCGTCGCGCACGGCGAGGGGCTCGATTCGATCGCCCTCGGCGACCTCACCGTGTGGGTCGAGAGCGGACCTGGAGCCATCCTCGCGGCGGCGATCCGCGGGCAGCCCCCGCTCAGCTACCGCAAGACCCTAGCGCAAGCGCTCGAGGACGTGCACATGGCGCACGGGACGGACCTCGAGCGATTTCGTGCGTCAGGGATCGCCTTCCCCGTGCGCGACGGGATTCTCGAACGCTGCCTCATCTCGCAGGCGCACGAGGCGCAGGGGGGACAACAGGGGAGATGGCGCACGTGGCTTCTGGCGGCCGTGGTACTCGCCGCCGTGGGCTGGTGCGCCGTGCCACGCGTGCTGGAGCAGCGCCGCTTCGATCGCTTCGTGGACCAGGCCCGCCGGGAACCGGGCGTGGTGGTGGGTTCAGCCGGACGTGAGGGCGGCCGCTTCGTCGTCACCGGACTGCGCGACCCGCTCGCGCGAGATCCGGCGCTGTTGGCTGCGGCCGCAGGTCTCGACTCTGCGCGCCTCGACGCCAAGTGGGAACCGTACGTCGCGCTCCGCCCCGAGTTCGTGGTGCAGCGCGCACGGGCGTTGCTCAACCCCGCTGCCACGACGTCGCTGCGCGTCGTTGGCGATACGCTCGTTGCGGAAGGAGTCGCGTCGGCCGCGTGGCGCGCCGAGGCGCAGCGACTCGCACGAGCCATCCCCGGGGTGGGCGCATTGCAGCTGACGACGCTGCAGGACTCGGCGATGGTTGCGATGCGACAGAAGGCCGACTCGCTGGAGACGCTCTCCATCGAGTTCCCGCGCGGGAGCACGACACCCTCCCCCGGGCAGGAGGGGAACGTGACCGAACTCGCCTCCCGCATCCGCGCCCTCATCGCCGATGGTACGTCGTCGAACATTGCGGTCGACGTCGACCTCGTCGGCTCGGCCGACAGCGTGGGGACGGAGCTGACCAACGCTGCCCTGCGTGCCGGCCGCGCCGCCCGCATGCGCGCCTCGCTCATCGCGCGAGGCCTCACCCCTACCGCATTGCGCGCCACGTCGGACACGAGCGACGGCGGTGCCAACCTGCGGCAGGTCCGCCTGCGCATCACCCTGTCTCAGCAGTAGCTTTTCCCTCCCGTCTCCCCTCTCCCGTCTCCCGTCCGTTCGCCATGCCCGTCGTTCAGCGGAAGGTCTGCATGCTCGGCGCCACCTCGGTCGGGAAGACGAGCCTTGTGCGACGGTTCGTCGAGTCCGTCTTCTCCGAGAAGTACCAGGCGACGATCGGCGTGAAGATCGACCGCAAGCTCGTGGAGATGGGCGATACGACCGTGTCGCTCCTCCTGTGGGATCTGCAGGGCGAGGACGAATTTCAGCGCGTTCGGCTCTCGTATCTGCGTGGGGCATCGGGACTCATCTACGTCGCCGATGGCACACGCCCCGAGACGCTCCTCACCGCCAAGTCGCTGCGCGCGCTGGCCGATGAGACCGTCGGTGACGTCCCGTCGCTTCTCTTTCTCAACAAGAGCGACCTGGGCGATCAGTGGGCGCTCGACGACGCATTCCTCGCCGCCAACGGTCCATCGGGGATGCCGGTCCTGCGCACGTCGGCACGCACAGGAGCCCAGGTCGAAGAGGGCTTCCGCCAGCTCGTGAGCCGGATGGTCGGCGCCTAAGCGCCGACAGCGATCCGCGGTCCAGACAGGGCGTCTGCGCGCGAGACCGTACGCGCAACGCCGTCGGTCGACCGCATCGTGTAACTCTTTCCATATCAAAGAGTTCGGCCATTCGGTGCGCCCCGTCACACGTGGCGCGCCCCTTGCCTTGGATCCTGCCATTCTCGACACAGGATTCCGGGTTTCGCCGTGCATACCGACCTTCTACGCGTACTCATCACCGATGAGGAACGCGCGCTCCTCTTTTCCCTCAGCAACTACCTGACGTTTCGCGGTTGTCTGGTGGACTGCGCCGAGCGCATCGACGACGCGCGCGCGCTCGTCAGGCACCTGCACTACGATGTCGTCGTCCTGGGAATTCCCGCCGGCACCGATCCGGGGGAGGCGCAGACGCTGACGGACGACATTCGCACGCACCGTCCCGGCGCGCGCGTCGTCGCGCTCGCGACCCTGCACGCCGAGCGCGAGGGGGACGCGGCAGCGACGCTTGCCGTCGACCACGTCATCGGCCGTCACCTTCCGCTCGATCAGCTCGCATGGTCCGTATGCTCCGCTATCGCCGCTTAGCGCAACGCGTCATGACTCCTGTTCCTGTCCCCGACGCGTCGTACGTCCTGGTCTCCCGCGAATCGCTCTGGCTGTTGCCGGTGCCGGGTGACCGGCGTGAGCGCGCGCAACTCGACGAGCGGCGCGGACGCCTGATCGTCTCGGCCTACGCCGTCTATGCGCGAACGATCGACGCGCGCGAGTTCGACGGACTCGTCGTCCCCGTCCTTCGCACGCTGGCTACGTCGACCTCGCGCTGCATGCTGGTGGTACAGGAGTCGAACGAGAGCTTCGACGCCGGGCGCGTGCGCGCGCGTACGCAGCTCGCCCGCGAACTCGGGATTCCGTCGATGGTGGAGATCTCGGGGAGTTGGGGACCCACGATGCTCGAGCTCCTGGCGGCGGCGCTTCCGGCATACGTTCGGTTGTCGCCCGACATGCTGCGCGGGGCGAATTCGGTCCCCGATGTCTTCCGCTCGCTGGTCACGCTGGGCGAGTTCGCC
>CAZWVG010000424.1:0-3896 GCA_964637355.1 uncultured Gemmatimonadaceae bacterium | reverse complement strand
GGATGTCGCTGGTCGCACATCGCGGCGGGACGATGCGCCGAGGTAGAGATCGCGACGTGACTCCTGCGAGGAATTCACTCCACGCGGTCGATCGTGCATGTATCTCAGCGGGAATCGTGGTGTAAGGGGAGCGGAACTTGCTCTTCGGGTAATTCCTGCTGGACGTCGAGTCCTGTCGGGTGCATACTGTCGTGGTCGATTCTCCCTCCTGCTGGAACGCCGCGACTCCAGCTGCAATCCCACTGTTCGTCTCTTCCGCATCGACTGTCGCGTGATCCGTCGTCGTCTGCTCTGCGCGCTAACCATCGTCGCACCGTGCGCCGCCTGCGCTTCCATGGCGACGCAGGCACGGGTGTCTCGCGCCGGGTCCATCGTGCAGCCGCACAATGCAGAGTCGGTCCGGCGTGTATTCACCTCGCGCCTGGCCGCGACGGACTCGATGCCGGCGACGACGCCGACGGTCGGTTCGCAGGCCTGGGGAACGGTGCGGATCGTGGTGAACGACGACGACACCTTCGAATACCTGGCGACGATCTACAATCCGATGGAGGAGGCGTTCAGCGGTGCCTTCCTCCAGCGTGGTGGAGGGGCGCCAGGCGACGATGTGGTCGCCACACTCTTCTCCGACGTTGCGCTCCGGTCGCGCTACATCCAGCTGCGTGGGACGATGTCACTCCCGCGAGGGGCGAGTGCTGGTGTGCTCGCCGAGGAGCTGCGGGAGCACCCGCGAGCGTTCGCGGTGAGCGTGCACCGCGCCGGAGCCGCGCTGCGCCCGGCCATTCGCGGGGCGATCGAGTAGGGGGCTCCGCCCAGCCAGCGGGGGCGGAGGCGATTCGCTCGCGGGCCAAGGGTAGCGGAAGGTCAACGACCCGTGTACGTTACGGGTCTCCCGAAAACCATCCAGGACCGGGCCCAGACCGACCCGAGCGTCATATGCATCCGTTCATCGAGACCCAGAAGGAGTGGCTTCGCGAAGTGCCGCCGTTTCGTTCCGGCGACACCGTCCGCGTGAATGTGCGCGTGAAGGAAGGCGACAAGGAGCGCCTGCAGGCATTCGAAGGTGTGTGCATCGCGCGTCGTGGGAGCGGGGTCAGCGCCTCGTTCACCGTGCGCAAGGTGTCGAACGGCGTTGGCGTGGAGCGCATCTTCCCGCTGCACTCCCCCATGCTGGGCGAGATCGTCGTTGTGCGCCGCGGGCGCGTGCGCCGCGCCAAGCTCTACTACCTCCGCAACCTGACCGGCAAGGCCACGCGCATCAAGGAAAAGAAGGTGCGGGTGGGCGACGCCGGGCAGAAGGCGTAGCGAGGGATCGCGCGGCGGTGCCGCTCCGGCGCTCCCCCCGGTGGTCGCGCATCGAGCGCGAGGCGCGGGACCGCTATGGCGTACTGATCGCCGGTATCGATGAAGTCGGACGGGGCCCCTTGGCGGGCCCCGTTGTCGCATGCGCCATCATCATGCCCGCCGATGCGCGGGCGATCTCGGGCGTCGACGACTCCAAGCGCGTCGCCCCCGACCAGCGGGAGCGCCTCGCCGGACTGATACGTTCCCGGGCGCTGGCGCTGGGGGTCGGCGCGGCGTCTCCCCGCGAGGTCGATCGCCTGAACATCTACCACGCGACGACGCTCGCGATGCGCCGCGCACTTGGGCGCCTGGGGTGTGTCCCAGATCACGTGATCGTCGACGGGCGCCCGATCCGTACGCTGGGAGTGGAGCACACCGCGGTCGTCGGGGGGGACGGGAAATGCTATGCGGTCGCCTGCGCGTCGATCATCGCCAAGGTCACGCGCGACCGCCTGATGCGGCAGCTCTCGCGGCGCCACCCCGGCTACGCCTGGGAGCAGAACGCCGGGTATGGAACGCCGGCGCACCTCGCCGCGCTTGACCAGCTGGGCGCCACGGCGCACCATCGACGCTCCTTCTGCGTGAAGCAGCTCACCCTCGCCCTCGGCGCCGATGCGGCGCGCGAGGCGGACGCGGAGCTGGACGAGATGTTGCCGCCGATTTCCCAACCATCCGCAACTGGAGCACCCTGCGCATGAGCGAGTCGATCTTCCGCCCGGGGTTGTTCTCGGGACGCGTGGCCGTGGTGACCGGGGGCGGGAGCGGGATCGGGCTGGGGATCAGCACGCTGCTTTCGTCGTTAGGCGCGACGGTGGTCATCGCCAGCCGCAACGCCGACCGCCTTGCCGAGGCGAGCGGAAGACTGCGCGAGGCGGGGGGCGACGTGCATGCGCTGACGCTCGACGTGCGCGACCACGACGGCGTGAAGGCGGCGATGGCCGGCGTCGCCGAGCAGCACGGGCGCCTCGACCTGCTCGTGAACAATGCGGCGGGCAATTTCTACGTTCCGTCGGAGCAGATGTCGTACAACGCATGGAAAGCGGTGCTCGACATCGACCTCACCGGGACGTTTCTCTGCACGCAGGCCGCCTTTCCGGCGATGCAGCGCGCCGGGGGCGGGTGCGTGGTCAACATCTCGATGACGCTGCACTACCGCGGCTGGCCGATGATGGCGCACGCCACGGCGGCGAAGGCGGGGATCGACGCGCTCACCCGCACGCTCGCGGTGGAGTGGGCGCGCCACGGGATCCGGGTGAATGCCGTTGCACCTGGTCCGATACCTACCGAAGGAGTGCGCAAGGCGTTCGCGCCGCCACCGGGCTCGCCGGCGGTCGATGTCTTCGCCGTGGAGCGGGCGATGGGCGAGCACGCGAAGCGGACGATCCCGCTGGGGCGCTGGGGCTCGCCGGAGGACGTGGCGAATGCCGTCGCATTCCTCGCCTCGCCGGCTGCGTCGTGGATCACGGGAGCCATCCTGGTGGTAGATGGAGGCGAGTGGTTGTGGAAACCCTCGATGCCGGGCACCGCGCCCTGAATTAGCGGATGGTTAGGGTGTGACAGCGGTCACACGCGGTTCCGGCGGTAGCGGTTATACTATCCCTGTGCCTGCACGCTGCCTTCGCGGACGGCCCACCTCATGGGCAGCGCGGCTCATCCATCCGACTAACTCAGCCTACCTGAGGAGTTCATCATGAGTGGTTTTCGAAAGCTGTCCGCGGCTGCGCTCGCGGCGGTGGCACTGAGTGCGTGTGCCACGAAGGGATACGTTCGCAACACCGTCGAAACCGGCCTGTCCACCGAGCGCGTCGCGCGCGCCCAGGGTGACAGCGCCAACGCCAGCGAGATCACTGCGGTCAAGGGCGACGTCGCCACGCTGCAGAACGACGTCGCCGCCCTCCGCCGCGACCTCACGGCGCTCCGCACCGAGTTCGGCGCCAAGATCACCGCGATGGAGAACGGGATGAAGTTCGCCTTCCCCGTGACCTTCGCCTTCGATGACGACGCCGTGCGTGATGAAGACCGCCCGAGCCTCGATCGCTTCGTCTCGGTCGTGAACAAGTACTACGGTGGCTCGCTCCTGACCGTCGAAGGCTTCGCCGATCCGGCCGGCAGCGATCGCTACAACGAGGCGCTTTCGAAGCGCCGCGCCGAGTCCGTCGCGTCGTACCTGACGCAGGCTGGCGTGCAGGGGATCTCGATGCGCACCGTCGGCATGGGCTCCGCGCGCCAGGTCGTGCAGGGCGCCGAGCGCGACGAGCCGGGCGCGCAGGCCAACCGTCGCGTCGTCTTCGTCATCGAGACGAAGGGCGGCGACGCCATGACCGCGGCGATCCAGTAAGACTGCTCTCGACGCACCACACGATCGACGACAGCTTGCACTATCGCTCCATCCGAAGGCCCCGGCACTCGCCGGGGCCTTCGTCCGTTAGGACCATCCAATTCTCCTGCGGAGACTCGGTGGATCGGCGTGCGCGCCCCCGCTAGATTGGAGTCCACAAAGCGACCCGGTAGCTCAGTTGGTAGAGCAACGGACTTTTAATCCGTAGGTCCCGGGT
>CAZWVG010000423.1:0-3902 GCA_964637355.1 uncultured Gemmatimonadaceae bacterium | reverse complement strand
TAGTTGAGCACCGCGGTGAAGGTGTAGCTGCTGATCCAGGTGGGATTGCAGTATCCCATCAGGTCGTAGAGGAGCGAATCCTTGAGCGCGTTGGTCGCGAGATCGTAGCCAAAGCTCCCGATGCGCCCTCCCGCGTACGGGTAGGAGGCATCGGCACCAGCGGCGCCGCAGCTCGGCGCGTGGAATCGCCCGAAGTTGTGTCCGAGCTCGTGTGCCATGACGTCGCTCGCCGAGGGGAGGTAGTCCCACCCGATGGCGGCGCGCCCGGGGACGTAACCTAAGCCGGCGATGCCGGAGCCGTAGTTGACCTTGACGATGCCGTAGTAGTAACGGTTGCTCCCGTCGGCCGAGCGGAGGGCGTTGATCTCGCTCAGGATCTGGTTCCACGCGCCGTTGGAGTCACCGCTCTTGAGCGTGTCGGCGTTGGTGGTGAAGGCGGCGCGCACGTCGGCGTCGACATTATCGAGCGGATAGAGCGCCTTGGTGTCGGCGAGGTACTGCGACGCGTTTCCGGCGGTCACGCCCCCCTGCAGTCCGTTGACGCTCTGGAGCACCGGGACCAGGCGCACGTTGAACGACGGGACGGTGCGCACGTCGATCGTCGCGGGGTTTCCCGACACCGGGTAGCTGTTGTCCGTCTCCGACGACTCGGTGACCGTGCCGTTCGGATCGACGTCGGCGAGGATCTTCAATCCCG
Organism: uncultured Gemmatimonadaceae bacterium; assembly: GCA_964637355.1. Taxonomy (GTDB): domain Bacteria; phylum Gemmatimonadota; class Gemmatimonadetes; order Gemmatimonadales; family Gemmatimonadaceae; genus SCN-70-22. Next base: position 3,205 of record CAZWVG010000423.1, on the reverse strand, counting down.
GCTGCAGCACGTTTGCCGGGATCAGATAGTTCCACGACGAGTTGAGACTGTTCTGCGTGATCGTCGTGGGGACCGACGACCCGGGGGCGTTGATCGTGATGGTATTGGTGAGCGTCGCCCCGTTGTAGAAGCGCACGCGGACCGCGGGGGTGGCGGTGTTCGACGTGCTGGCCTTGACAAAGACGCGGAGGAGCCCGTTGCGACCGGTGACGATGGGCACTGTTCCCGTGTAGGTCTGCACGACTTGCTGGATGTGCATCCCGTCGATCGTCAGGTTGAGCGTAGCGGGCGGTGGGGGCGGGGGTGGTGTGCTCGCCGAATAGTTCACGGCGACCGCCGACGTCGCGCCGCCGCCGACGCTCACGTTCTGGTTTGCAGCTGTCGGTGTATACGTGGTGCCGCTGTTGGAGAAGACGCTGGCGGTGACGGTGTAGGTCCCTTGCAGAAGCCCCGTCAGCGTCGTGCTCGAGGACACGCTGTGACTATATCCGCCGGGACCAGTGACGGTCACGCTGGCGGCGACACCGATCGGGACGCCATTGACGGTCAGCGCGAGTGTTCCCGTTGCGGTCACGTAGTTCACGGTCGTCGCGATTGCCGACGTGGACGGCGCAATGACTACCGTCTGGGAGGTTGGGTTCGGCGACCAGGAGGCGCTGCCGCTCGTCACCGGCTGCGCTGCGACGGTGTAGGTGCCAGCATTCAGCCCGAGGAGGAGCGTGGTCCCGGTCGCCGACTCGGCGTAGCCTCCGGGGCCGGTCACCGAGACAATGGCCGGGACATTGCCCGGGAGCCCGGTCACGGTGAGCGCGATCCCGCCGGTAACGAGCGCGTAGGTGAACGAAGTGGATGACGGCGTTGCGCCCGCGGTGACCGTGACGCTACGCGTCGTTGGCGTCGGGTCGTAGCGATGCGTCCCGGCGACGGCCGAAGCGGCCGTCAGGGTGTAAGTTCCAGGCTTGAGTCCAGTCAGCGTCGTCGCTGACGTGACGGTGTTGCTGTATCCCTCGGGGCCGGTGACGCTGATCGCGGCAGGCACAGCCTGCGGGAGCCCGTTGACGGCCACCGTCAGCGCCCCAGTGCTCACCGCGTAGCTCACGCTCGCCACCGCCGGTGTCGTCGACGCAGTGACCGTGACGGTCTGGGATGCTGGCGTGGCCCCGTAGATCGCCGAGATCGAATTCACGCCCTCGGCGGCCACGACGTATTCACCGGGCGTGAGCCCGACGATCGTCTGCGTCTGGGTCACGACGCGGAAGTAGTTCGCAGGCCCCGTGACGGTGATCCCTGCGCTTGCACCTGACGGAAGCCCGGCGACGTTGACCGTCAGGCGACCGCTGGCGAGGACGAAGTTCAGCGCGGCGTTCACCGGGACGGCCGACGGTGACACCGTGACTGCCGTTGGGGCGGCGGGAGCGAAGGCGTCGCTCCCCACCATCACCGGACTGGCGGTGATCGTGTAGTTCCCTGGCGCAAGGTTGTCGAGACGCTCGCCCGAGGCGACGCTCTGCTCGAATCCGCCGGGGCCGCTGACGGTCGCGTGTGCCGTCGTGCTCCCCGGAAGCCCGGTGAACGAGACGACGATCGAGCCGGAGGCGAGCTGGTAGGGAATGTTGGCAGGACTCGGCGTCGGCGATGGGGCGACGACGACGTCGAACGACTGCGCAACCGGTGCGTAGGTGGCGTCGGTCACGACCACGGCTTCGGGGGCAATGTGATACGTGCCCGGGGCGAGTCCAGCGATCGTGCTCCCGGCGGGAGCGCTCCGGCTGAATCCAGCGGGGCCGGTCACGACGACCATCGCCGAGGCGCCGGCGGGGAGTCCGCTTGCGCTGAGCGAGATCGCGCCGGTGCCGATCGAATAGGAGACGGACGCGTGCGCGGTGACGCCAGCCGATACGGTGGCGACCTGCGACGCGGAGGACGGATCGTAACGATCGTCGCCTGCCGACACGGCGTTGGCTGCGATTGTGTAGGTGCCCGGTGTCAGCGCGTTGATCGTCTCCGTGGCGGTGACCGTGCGCGCGGCGCCGGACGGCCCGGTCACGGTGATGGCTGCGCCGGTGCTTCCGGGGAGTCCGCTCACGGTGACGGTGAGGTCGCCGGTGAGCTTGCCGGGTTGCTGGGTCCCCGTGGCATTGCCGGCGTCGCCGCCGCAGGCGGCGAGCGAGGCCAGCACGCACATCATCATTAGTCCGTCACGCCAGGTGCGGCGCGGGGGCTGGGGGGGAGCGGAGCAAAACACGGGAGCGCGTCCTCGGGAGGGCATTTGCCCAAGGACGCGCTCGCTTTGCGCCGTGCAACGATCGGATGCAGGTCACACGACCCGCGGTGACAGCCGTCACGCGGCGTCGGTGCGCCGCGTACGGAGTGTGACCTAGTACACCAGCATAAGGGGATTTTCGATCAGTCGCCGCAGCGTCTGCAGGAATCGCGCTCCGGCCGCACCATCGATGACGCGGTGGTCGCAGCTCATGGTGACGCGCATGCGACGCCGCACGACGACTGCACCGTCCACCGCCACCGGCTTCTCCTCGATCGACCCTACAGCGAGAATGCCTGCTTCGGGCGGATTGATGATGGCGGTGAACTGGTCGATGCCGAACATCCCCAGGTTGGAGATGGAGAACGTGGAGCCCGTGTACTCATCGGGCTTGAGCTTGCGTTCGCGGGCCCGCTTGGCGAGGTCGCGCGACTCGGCGGCGATGGTGCGGAGCCCCTTGCGGTCGGCGTCGAAGATGACGGGGGTGATCAGCCCATCGTCGATCGCCACCGCCATCCCGAGGTGCACGCGGTTCCACTGGCGGATCGAGTCGCCGTGCCAGTGGGCATTGCATTCCGGATGTTGGGCGAGCGCGGTCGCCACCGCCTTGATGACGATGTCGTTGAACGAGACCTTGAAACCGTCGCCGAGTTCGGCCATCGCGGTGCGCATCTCGGCGACGCGCTCCATGTCGAGTTCGGCCGTGAGGTAGAACGTCGGGACGGGGCCGATCGACTCGGCGAGGCGGCGGGCGATCGTCTTGCGAATCTGCGTGAGCGCGATGTCCTGGAAGTCGCCCACGGCCGCCGCCGCGACGGCCGGGCGTGCCGCCGGGCCCTGCGCGGCAGCGGCCTCGATGTCACGCCGGATGATACGTCCGCCGGGACCCGATCCCTGCACCGCGGCAAGTGACACGCCGCGCTCGGCAGCGGTTCTCCGGGC
>CAZWVG010000422.1:1313-3953 GCA_964637355.1 uncultured Gemmatimonadaceae bacterium | reverse complement strand
TCCTTGATCTCTACGTCTACGCCCGCCGGCAGATCGAGCTTGGTCAGCGCGTCCACCGTCTGCGCACGCGAATCGAGGATGTCGATCACGCGCATGTGCGTCTTCAGTTCGAACTGCTCGCGCGACTTCTTGTTCATGTGCGGCGAGCGCAGCACGGTCCAGCGACGCGTCTTGGTCGGGAGCGGAATCGGTCCCGAGACCTGCGCTCCCGTCTTCTCCGCCGTGCGCACGATGTCCCCCGCGGCCTGGTCGATCACCGCGTGGTCGAACGCCTTCAAACGGATGCGAATTCTTCCGGACATTTAAAAATCTCTAGGGACGGGAGACGGGGGACGGGGGACGGGAGTGCTCGCCGCTTCGCGGCTCGCTAAACCCTTCGAGTTCAGGGATCGCGGCGGCCTTCGGCCGCCGCACTCCCGTCCCCCGTCTCCCGTCTCCCGTCCAGTTGTTTTCCTACGCCAGAATCTTCGTGACGACGCCGGCACCCACCGTGCGCCCACCTTCACGAATGGCAAACCGCAGCTGCTCTTCCATGGCGATCGGGGTGATCAGCTCGATCGTCATCTGGATGTTGTCGCCCGGCATGACCATCTCCGTGCCGCCGGGGAGCTCGATCGAGCCCGTCACGTCGGTCGTACGGAAGTAGAACTGCGGACGGTATCCCTTGAAGAACGGCGTGTGGCGGCCGCCCTCTTCCTTCGTGAGGACGTAGACCTCGGCCTCGAACTTCGTGTGCGGCGTGATCGAGCCGGGCTTGGCGAGCACCATGCCGCGCTCGATTTCCTTCTTGTCGACGCCACGGAGCAGGAGTCCGACGTTGTCGCCGGCCTGGCCGTCATCGAGGAGCTTGCGGAACATCTCGACGCCGGTGACGATCGACTTCTTGTCGGACCCGAAGCCGACGAGGGCGATCTCCTCCTGCACCTTGATCTTCCCGCGCTCGATACGCCCGGTCGCCACCGTGCCGCGGCCGGTGATCGAGAAGACGTCCTCGACCGGCATCAGGAACGGCTTGTCGACTTCGCGGACCGGCTCGGCGATGAAGGTGTCGAGGGCGTCGTAGAGCTCCTCGATCTTCGCGATCCAGGCCGGGTCACCCTCGATCGCCTTGATCGCGGAGCCACGGATCACCGGCGCGTCGTCGCCCGGGTAGTTGTACTTCGTGAGCAGCTCGCGGACTTCGAGCTCGACCAGGTCGAGGAGCTCGGCGTCCTCGACGAGGTCGCACTTGTTGAGGAAGACGACGATGTTCGGGACGTTCACCTGACGGGCGAGCAGGATGTGCTCGCGCGTCTGCGGCATCGGGCCGTCGACCGCCGAGACCACGAGGATCGCGCCGTCCATCTGCGCGGCGCCCGTGATCATGTTCTTCACGTAGTCGGCGTGCCCGGGGCAGTCGACGTGCGCGTAGTGACGATTGCCGGTCTCGTACTCGACGTGCGAGGTCGCAATCGTGAGGATCTTGGTCGAGTCACGACGCCCCTGCGACTCGGAGGCCTTCGCCACCTCGTCGTACGCGACGTACTTCGTCCCGAAGCCCTTGTCGGCCGAGATCTTCGTCAGCGCGGCCGTCGTGGTCGTCTTGCCGTGGTCAACGTGGCCGATGGTGCCGACGTTCACGTGCGGCTTGTTCCGGTCGAACTTTGCCTTAGCCATTGCAGCGTGTCCTGGTGGTGTGGAGGTACCCTAAACGGGGAGAGTTACTCCGGGATTTCCCTCCCGTCTCCCGTCTCCCGACTCCCGTCTAAACCCGCCTTACATCCTGCGAACGAACGTCCTGCCTGCCCTGCTATCCTGCATTGGCGCGCGCCCGGTGGGGGCGCGCCCCCCTACTTACTTCACCTTCGAGATGATCTCCTCGGCCTTGCTCTTGGGGACTTCCTCGTAGTGCGAGAACTCCATCGAGTAGACCGCACGCCCCTGAGACATCGAGCGCAGCTTGGTCGAGTAGCCGAACATCTCCGACAGCGGAACGGTCGACGCGATCACCTGCGCCTCGCCACGCTGCGTCATCCCGCCGATCTTGCCGCGGCGCGACGAGAGATCGCCAAGGACGTCGCCCATGTACGACTCGGGGCACACGACCTCGACCTTCATCTGCGGCTCGAGGATGACCGGCGACGCCTGCTTCGCGCCCTCCTTGAAGGCCATCGAGCCGGCGATCTTGAACGCCATTTCGCTCGAGTCGACCTCGTGGTACGACCCGTAGACGAGCTGGATCTTCACGTCCACCATCGGATAGCCGGCAAGCACGCCGTTCTCCAGCGCTTCCTTGATCCCCTGCTCGACCGGCCCGATGTATTCGCGCGGGATCACGCCGCCCACGATCTTGTCCTCGAACACGAAGCCCTGCCCCTGTTCGGCCGGCTCGATGTTGATGACCACGTGACCGTACTGCCCCTTACCGCCCGACTGGCGAACGAACTTCCCTTCGACCTTCTCGGCGCGCTTGCGGATCGTCTCACGGTAGGCCACCTGCGGACGTCCGACGTTCGCATCGACCTTGAACTCGCGCATCATGCGGTCGACGATGATCTCCAGGTGCAACTCGCCCATGCCGGAGATGATCGTCTGCCCGGTTTCCGTGTCGGTGTGGACGCGGAACGTCGGGTCTTCCTCGGCCAGCTTGTTGAGCGCAAT
>CAZWVG010000422.1:0-1213 GCA_964637355.1 uncultured Gemmatimonadaceae bacterium | reverse complement strand
GCCAGCACGCCCGAGTACACGCGGAAGAAGGTCAACTTCCCGACGAACGGGTCGGTCGCGATCTTGAACGCGAGCGCGGCGAACGGCGCTTCGTCGGAGACGGCGCGCGTGTCGAACGTCTCGTCGTGATGCGGGAGATGCCCCTGGACGGCCGGCACGTCGACCGGCGCCGGGAGGTAATCGATGACCGCGTCGAGCAGCGCCTGCACGCCCTTGTTCTTGAACGAGGCGCCGCAGAGGATCGGCGTGAACTTCATCGAGCACGTCGCCGCGCGAATGAGCGTGCGGATCTCGTCGATCGTCGGCTCCTCGCCGCCGAGGTAGCGCTCCATGACCGCATCGTCGAACTCGACGACCGCCTCGATCAGCTCGTGACGCGCCTGCGCGACCGCATCCTTGAACTCGTCGGAGATCTCGCGCACGTCGAACGTCTTGCCTAACGTCTCGTCGTGGAAGATGTACTCCTTCTGCTCGATCAGGTCGATGTGCCCGGTGAAGAGCTCACCCGAGCCGACCGGGAGCTGGATCGGATACGCGTTCTTGGTCAGGCGATCGCGGATCATCTCGACGCAGCGGGCGAAGTTGGCGCCCACGCGGTCCATCTTATTGGCGAAGATCATGCGCGGGACCTTGTAGCGGTCCGCCTGACGCCAGACGGTCTCCGTCTGCGGCTCGACGCCGGCCACGGAGTCCAGGAGCGCAACGGCGCCATCGAGCACGCGAAGCGAGCGCTCGACTTCAACGGTGAAGTCGACGTGCCCCGGGGTGTCGATGATGTTGATGCGGTGCTCCGGCCCTTCGCCCTTCTCATAGCTCTGGCCGTGACGGCGCCAGAAGCACGTGGTCGCGGCCGAGGTGATCGTGATGCCGCGCTCCTGCTCCTGCTCCATCCAGTCCATGGTGGCCGCGCCATCGTGGACTTCGCCGATCTTGTGGCTCTTGCCGGTATAGTACAGGATACGCTCGGTCGTCGTCGTCTTCCCGGCATCGATGTGGGCCATGATGCCGATATTGCGATAGAGGTCGAGCGGAGTCGTACGAGGCATGGTCTCTTCTAGGCGTTAGGCAGCGTGAACATCCACGCGCTTCCGAATCTCCAATCAGCAAAAACGCGGACGGACCTAGGCACTCCTTATGGCAGGAGCCGGTATCCATCCGCAGCCGCCGGGTACACCCGCCACTGATGCGCGAGTGGGGACCCATGGCGCGCCGG
>CAZWVG010000421.1:0-4011 GCA_964637355.1 uncultured Gemmatimonadaceae bacterium | reverse complement strand
TACGACGTCGCGCGTCGTGCCCCCACGAGCGCGACCGCGGGCCGCTGCATCAGGTCCAGTCGCCCCATCGCGTAGAGGACGGCGGGCGGATCTTCGAGATCGAGCAGCGTGGCCGGATAGCGCGCGTCGCCAGGTGCAAGGAGCGTGATGCCACGCTCGGCGCACCTCGCTCGCACTCGACGCGCCGTGGCTATGGCGCGCTCGCGCGTCGCTGCGTCGGGAGCGGCGGCGGCGAACGCATCGGCCAGTGCGTGATGCTCGAGCAGCAGCCGCCGAATGGTGACCGGCCCTACGCCGGAAAGGGATGAGAGCGCGAGCGGGAGGAGCTCGCGGTCGTCGGCGGCGAGGTCAGTCGCGGTCGTCATCTCCCGAAGGCGACGCGTGACCGGTCGCGTCGCTCAGCTCGGGCTCCGCGAGTCCGTCGAGGGCGAGGCGGCCGGCGGCCGCCCGCTTCGCGTCGCCGGCTTTCCGCAGTTCGAGGAGCTTGGACCACCATTCGGCGAGGAGTTCGTCGAGCCCGGTGCGCCCCGCCGCGCTGATGCAGAAGCGTGCGAACGCGCCGTCGGTCTCGATCTCGGGAATGTACGGTTCGCCGAGGAGGTCGAGCTTGGTGAAGACGACGCAGAAGGGCTTGGCCGCGAGCTGCGGCGAGTAGCGCTCGATCTCGAGGCGCAGCTGATCGTACTCCGCCTGCCAATCCATCGCGTCGATGGGAATCAGGATGGCGAGAATGCGGGTGCGCTCGATGTGCCGCAGGAACTGGTGCCCGAGCCCCTTTCCTTCGTGCGCCCCCTCGATGATGCCGGGAATGTCGGCCACCACGAAGGTGCGATGATCACTCAGCGCGACGACGCCGAGGTTTGGCTTGAGGGTCGTGAACGGATAGTCGGCGATCTTGGGGCGCGCAGCGGAGATGACCGAGAGAAGCGTCGACTTTCCGGCGTTGGGCTGGCCCACGAGTCCGACGTCGGCAATGAGCTTGAGCTCGAGTTCGAGCGTGCGCACTTCGCCGTCTTCGCCGGGCTGCCACTCGCGCGGCGACTGGTGCGTAGCGGTCGCGAAGAAGGAGTTTCCCTTGCCGCCGCGCCCACCGCGCGCAACTACCAGTTCGTCGCCGTGATTGAGCACCTCGCCGAGTATCGCTTCCTCGCCCTGCACGCGGACGGTCGTTCCGGGCGGGACCGGGAGGATGAGATTCTCCGCCGATCTCCCCGTCTTGTTGTTTCCCGAGCCGTGCGCTCCGCTCTCCGCCGTCCACTGGTCGCGGTAGGTGTAGTCGAGGAGCGTGGAGAGGTTGGAGTCCGCGCGCACGACGACGTCGCCGCCACGCCCACCATCGCCGCCATCGGGACCGCCCAGCGGATAGAACTTCTCGCGTCGGAACGAGCAGATTCCGGAGCCGCCGGCTCCGGCCTCGACTCGAACGACGACCAGGTCAATGAACATCCTGTTGCACCACGCGCGCGAGGAGGAGCTGATAACGCGCCGGATTTTCCGGCGCGACGAGATCGGAGACGGCGTCGAGGACCGCGCCCACTTCGGCGGGAGACGCACCGGCGTGGAGCGCCCCGCGCAGGTGCGAATGCAGCTGACGATCCTGCCCGGCCGCCGCGCACGCAGCGACGATGCACAATTCTCTCCGCCGCAGATCGAGCTGCGGGCGTGACAACACCTTGCCGTATCCCTCGACGATCATCCAGGCATCGAGTGCAGGATGCAGCTCACGGATGTTGTGCCGCAACCGCTCGTACGAGCGGCCATACACGACGGCGCACGTCTGCTCGCCGGACGCCTTCCACGAGGCGAAATCGGCGTACTGCTCCCCCGCGTCTGACGCTGGTGCGCGATCGCCGCTCACCCGTCGCCACTCACGTGTCGCATTGAGCGCGCGCGGGAAGCCCGCGAAGAGATACGACTGCAACAGGACCTCCTCCACCCATTCGTGGTTCACGCGCCCTACCGCGCCGGCGAGCTCGTGTCGCATCACCGACTCGGTCGCGGCCGCTACGGCCGCCGCGACGCGCACGAGGGCAACGTGCGCCTCATCGAGCACTGGAACGGTAGCAGGGTGAGGCGCGCCGTCTCGTACCATTTCATCGCCTCCCCTATCAGGGTGTTGCATCGCGCAGTGGGCGTCGAGTGCGCGAGAGGTGCACGGTCATCCGTCGACGACGCGCACTTCGCCGACGACCTCGCCGCGCGTGTTGCGTACCTTGGTGCGCGCAAATTCCTGGAGCCGAGCGGGGAGTGGATCGGGGAGCGCGCCGTGGAGCTGGAGGACGCGAAGGAGCGCCGGGAACTGAGCGCGCGTCGCGCCGTCCTCGACTTTCACCACCGCACCAAGTCCCTGCTCGAGGAGCGCCGCAGAGTGAACCCCTTCGGCGCCGATCTTGGCGATGACACGCCCGGAGGTCTCCTCCACCAGAACCGTGTCGAAACGATCGGTTCCGCCGAACATCAGCGGGCGGGTGCGCACCGCGCGGGCGATGCGCGAGGGAATCTCATCGCCGCGCGTCGCGCTGGCGGCAAGCATCGCGTAGGCACGCGCCATGTTGGCGAGCGGGAGTCCGAAGACAACGACGCCGCAGCCATCGACGCCGCATTCGATCTGGTCGGCGGGGACGCCGGTCCAGCGCGCGACCGAGTCGAGCGCCGCCAGCTGCACGGCGTGCCCGGGAAGCTCGTATCCGTGTGCCGACCACCCCGAGACGTGCGTGCGCGCCAGCATCGCGGCGTGCTTGCCGGAGCAGTTGTTATGCAGCCGCGTGGGAGACTGCCCTGACTCGCGCACGATCTTCGATCCGCGACGCGACAGCGGCTCGTGCGGTCCACACACCAGGTCCCCCTCTTCCATCCCGATCGACGCGAGCATGCGCTCGGCGAGCGCCACGTGTTCGGGTTCGCCGCCGTGCGAGGCGCAGGCAAGGGCGAGTTCGTCATCGCCCCAGACCAACTCGTCGAAGCCCCCTGTCTCGAGAAACGGCATCACCTGGAAGGGCTTGGCGCAGGAGCGCCAAGGGGTCACGAGGAAGGGGTCGCGCGTGCTGCCGATGAGCCCCGCCGAGGCATCCCACACCGCCGCATGCACGCGGTGACGCGATTCGACCAGGCTTCCTCGGCTCACGATGACGTCGAGTTGATAGGTCTGCATGCGAGGGCCGCGAGGGAAGAGGGATTGCGGCCGCAGGGCGCACCGCGGGGGGAAGATAATGGGCGGGGCACCGTAACTGGGGCGAAGCGCGCTCTACTTCCGTTGCTCCTGCGTCTGGGAGGCGCGCGAGTCATCACCCAAGCCGTCGCGTGTCACGCGGGCACCCTGCGCCCATCGTGGGGCGTCGACTATTGGTGAGACGACTTCTAGCTTGCTGCGCCATGTCCCTTCCCTCTCCGGCGTCGCATCTCACGCGTGAGCGCCTGGCGGCGCTCCTCGAAGCCATGAAGTCCCGCCGAGTCGCGGTCGTCGGCGACGCGATGCTCGATGTGTACCTGCAGGGCGACGTCGAACGCATCTCTCCCGAGGCGCCCGTCCCGGTGGTGCGCGTGCGCGAGCGCAAGTACGCCCTCGGCGGCGCGGCCAACGTCGCGCAGAACGTCGCGGCGGCGGGGGCGCTGGGGACGCTCGTCGCGGTCGCCGGGGAGGATGCGGGGGGGGAGCGGTTGCGGGCGATGCTCAACGCGATCGGCTCGAACGATGCCGCGCTGATCGCGGTGGCGCGCCCGACGACGACCAAGACGAGACTGGTCGCCCGTTCGCAGCAGGTCGTGCGTTTCGACGAGGAGGAGGATCGCGACCTCGATGCGGGGGACGTCGCGCGGGTAGTGGCGGCGCTCGACGCCGTGCTCGCCGGCGCCGACGCGCTGGTGCTCGAGGACTACAACAAGGGAGTGCTCGTCGCCGAGGTGATCGCGCATGCGATCGCGCGGGCGCAGTCGCGCACGATCCCCATCGTCGTCGACCCAAAGTTCCGCAACTTCTTCGCCTATCGGGGGGCGACGATCTTCAAGCCAAAC
>CAZWVG010000420.1:0-4017 GCA_964637355.1 uncultured Gemmatimonadaceae bacterium | reverse complement strand
CACCACGCGCGAGCTGCGCGCGCGTAGCGCTCGCGCGCCGAGCGCGACGCGTCGGCGCGCACGCCGCTCGCGACGAGATCGGACAGCTGGCCGATGCTCAGACGCGAGCGCCGCCGCGCCTGCTTCGCGTCCGCGTCCGAGATCTCGAGTGATGACTCGCCGATGTACGCATGCGCTCGATCATGCTCGCGCAGATCACACCCGCGCCAGAGATCGGGCACGTGCTCCGCGCCGAGCGTTCGCTCGACGCACTCGCGCCAGCGCGTCGCGAGTCGCGCGCGCCAGCGCAGCGCCAGCTCGTCATCACGATCGAAATCACCGCGCGCATGGAGCTGGACGTGCAAATGCGGATGCCACCCGTGGCGACGACCCCATGTGATCTCCATGCGCCGCACGTAGCCGACCACGCCGAAATTCTCGCGAAAATTGATCCAAAAGCGGCCCGCGATGAACTGCGACCACGCGAGCGCGAGGCCTCGTCGCAGCGCTCTCAGATCATGGCGTGCCCGATGGCGGACGGTGAGCGTGAGCATCCATGACCGCGCGCCCCGGCCGCGCGCCCACGCCGCGACCGCTTCAAGGTCATCACGCCGCCGCGCCCAGATCTTCGCCGAGCAGACAGGACACGCCCAGACGCTCCCGCACTGCTCCAGGCCTGCAAGGTAGGCGCGGTCACCCGACGACGTCGGCTCGACACGCACCTCGACCGTGCCGGTCCGGCACGTGTGCCCGCACCTGGCGACGCGAGGCAGGTACCCCTCCATCGTCCTCAGTTCGGAAAGCTCGGGCGCGTCCCGGTACGCCCTCCTCAGCCCGAGGCGCCGCGCGTACCGGCGACGCCGGGCCTCTATCCGCCTATCGCCGTTTTCTGCGGCGGAAAGGTTGCTTGCTTCTTCCCGAGAGGGCGGGCCGGAGCCCGCCGCGCCGCCTCCGGCGGCCTCCATGACGCAACGCGCGGCGCCGCGCGTCATCGGATCCCCTCGCCGTGGCCTCGCCGGGGCTCTGCCCCGGACCCCGAGTGTGGAGAGGAGACACCGCCCGGACCGTCTCGCTCCGCCCTCGCCTGGGGGGGGGATCGAAGCGCGTGACCGGTGCACCGCGGACGCTCCGCGCTCCAGGTGCCGTCCGCGAGCTGGTAGATCCAGCGGATCGAGCACGGGAGCTCGGCGCGGTATGGCCGAGCGTCGCGGCGGATCGCGAGGCAGCGTGCGCACACGTCGTCGCGCCAGGCGTGACGGCCCGACGGGTGGTCGATCGTGTGCTGGACCGCAGCCGTCCAGGGCGCGAGGCTCGGGCCGTCGCGAGACGGTCCGGGCGGTGTCCCGGACGGGGCACTACCCCCGTCCGAGCCTCTCGCCCTGCACGGCAGATCCACGTCTAGCACGCCGACGAGCGCGAGCGCTAGCTGTCGCGACGTCACTGCGAGCACCACGGCAGCTCGGAGAACCACCGTCCCGCTCCGCGCCGGTAGCGCCATCCGCCGCCGACGGCGCGCGCGCGGGTGAGCCCGCACCAGCGGCACGCGTCGGGCGCGCGGTCGTCATCGTGCCATCGATGGCCTCGGTCGCGATACCGATCCCGGTCGTCCGAGTCCCACTCGCCGGCGTGTATCTGTGCTAGACGATCCATGTCCTCGCGTCCTTTCCGCGTGGGCCATGACCCCGGCGCTTGCAGGCGCGCGGGGTCGAATTAATTTCACGATAGCTCCTCGACCACGGCTACGTCAATCGGCTCGCCAGCGGGGTCGGCGCCGATGTACACCGGCGCGGACGACTCGAAGATGCGAGGCACGCCCGGCGAGAGCGGCAGCCAGAGCGGGGGGGAGAGGTCGAGTGGCGACCAGGCGATGCCTGCCGATGACGCGCCGAGCAGGTCGACCAGCTCGACGATGAGCCTGCGCCGCTCGGGCGAGGCCGACACCTGCGGCGCGTCAGAGCCCGCGGGCATGGAGGATGATCGGCCCGTGAGGAGGAACGACGCGCCAGGCGCGACGCCGCCCGCGCCCGCCTCGCCGACCGTCATGTCGATCTGCAGATCTCGGATCGTCGTCGCCCAGGTGGTCGGGGTCATGCCGGACTTTTCGATCCACACGCGGGCGCGGAATTGCTCCGCGGCCGCGCCCTGATACTGCACGAGCTGCCGCGATCCGACAGAGTAGACGGGCGCCCAGGCTCGACGCACGGGCGTCCACCGTGATCCCTGTCTGGCTTCGATCACAGCGACAAGTCCGTGGTAGGTGGGCGATCCGTTAGCGAAGTCCGTCTGTGGGGCGGACCACGTGACGAGACACGACGATCCGCCCTCGCGCGAGACGAGCATCACTGGCGATCCCGCTGCGCCGCTGGCGCCGCCAGCGCCAGCGTGCAGCGTGACCGGCCCGAGGTGATGGCTCTCGCAGATCACGGCACGAGATCAGGCGTCGTAGACAGCTCGACGCAGGCGCGATGGTAAGCGTCCGAACCCTCCAAAAATGCGAGGTTCGCCACGACGGAGATCGGCTCTGCAGGGTGGATATTTCGGACCGACAACGTCCACACTCCCGCTCCGCGCACCGGGACGATGAGCGGGAGCCATGGCCACTGCGACGTCATGCCTCTCACCGACGCGAACCCCGGCCCGTTGGGTTGTGACGAGGCGATTGACGCGGCGGTCGAGATCGTCGCCTCGCGAGTCATCTGCCACTCGAGGTTGGCTGACTCCTCATCAATCGTCAGCCCTGAGAGGCCGCGACCCGAGATCAAAATTCCCACGGCCACGCCGGGCCGCGGGATCTGGAATTGGGTGTCGGCCTGGGTTCCGGGCGCGATCGATCCGAGATCGCCGATCGAGTAGATCGTGCTCGCCGGGACCGAGAGCCCCGGCGCGAAGTAGCGCGCGCTCTCGGGTGTCGCGCCGCTCATCCGCTGCGCGAGCGCGCGGAGCACGCGCACGCGGCCCATGACATCGCCGGTGTCAGCGATCAGGTCTTGCACCATGTCCGCCACGGATCCCGTGGCGGACCTGAGGCGACCGAGCGGCCCGGCCACCATCACGCGCCCTGGTTCTGCGACATCAACGACTCGCTGGTGCCATCGAGTCGGAAGATGATGTCCACGTACGTTCCCCCGTGGATCTGCTGCGGCACGAGCGCCGGCCCGTTGGGGGCGGAGTTGGTCGCCGCTGCCGGGGTCCACGCGTTCACGCCGGGCGCAGCCGCGCGCGTGCTCTCCGTCGCGCTGTACGGCTCGTCCAGGTTGACCGCGAGGAACAAGCTGCCGTCCGTTTGCCCCTGCGGCATCCAGACGATCGGCGCCGCGCTGAGATCGAACGAGCGCATCGTCCCCTCGCTCTGTCGCGGGATGGACACCTGCGCCATGCGCTCGTTCTCGGCCGGCAGCATGTTCGGGGCGAGCCCCGAACCGTTGAGGCTGCTCAGCGCGGGGAAGAAGTTGAGCGGGCCCAAGGGGCTCCGCAGCGTGTCGTTCTTCACGAGCTGCACGGATCCGTGGCTCCAGACCCACGCGGCCAGCTCGACATCGCTCATGGGCGAGAGGAACGCGGAGATCCCCGTGATGATGAAACGCTCACCGTTCCGGGTTGACTTGGGCTGGCTCAGGTTCGTCTGTGTCAGTGACGCGGCGAGCGCGCTCGACGTGGTCACGCCGGTCGGCGGGACGAAACCCGCGGACGACATCGACTGTCCGAGCGCGTACGAGAACGCCTGGCGCTCCTGCGTGGACAGTGTGATCGCGAAGGTCCCCGGAACCGGCTCGGTCGCCTGCAACTGAAACCGGACCGTGGAGTAGTAGCAGGTCTGCCCACGGACACGAAGGTTCGAGTCCTGGATGAACGCCTGCACGGCGCTCGCCTGGGCGTCGCGCATCGCAGCCCGCAACTCGGCCGTCGTGCACTGGATGATGTCGGAGTCAGCCATGGTCATTCCTCTTCGTCGTGGTCGTGGTCCTGGTCGTGGTCCTGGTCGCGCTCGCGCTCGCGCGCATGCCGAGCGCGCTGCGCGCGATGTACGGCTCGGGCGCG
>CAZWVG010000419.1:0-4021 GCA_964637355.1 uncultured Gemmatimonadaceae bacterium | reverse complement strand
AGGTCGACCTCGAAGAAGGTCGTCACGTGCGCCGAGGTGTGCTTCGAGTAGACCATGTGGCCGGCGGTGAGCCGGCGGATCTTCGACATCGGCTCGACCACGTCGCCCGGCCAGGGCTGCACGACGGGAGCTTCGAAGCCGTAGCCGCCCGGGGCGTACATCGACGCCATTGGCGCGCCGGCGGGGGCGCCACGCGGGGCGGCCGGCGCCGAGGTGGCGGTACCGTTCTCCAGCGCCTGCAGGATGTCCTTCTTGGTGACGCGCCCGGCGATACCGCTCCCCTGCATCCCGGAGAGGGAGATCCCGTGTTCCGCCGCAATCTTTCGGACCAGCGGGGAGGACTTGGTGCGAATGCGGTCCTCGAAGGAGCCACTCCCTTCCCCACCGGACGGCGTGGAAATGATGACGCCGGCGTTCGATTGGTTTGGTGGGTGGCGGGACTCGGCGACAGATTCGATAGCGGGGGGGGCCCCCCCGGCCGAATTCGCCGAGCCTGCCGACGGCCCCGACGCCGCCACAGAGGGCGCAGCCGGCGTTGGCGCCGTCGCCGTCGCGCTCGCCGCGACACTCGCGTCCGTCTCGAGCCGCGCCACGACCGCCTGAACCGGGACCGTCTGTCCGTCAGTCACGAGGATCTCGACCAGCACGCCGGCCGACGGCGAGGGAATCTCGGCGTCGACCTTGTCCGTCGAGATCTCGAACAGCGGCTCGTCGCGCTTCACGCTGTCGCCGACCTGCTTGAGCCACCGAGACATCGTCCCCTCGGCGATCGATTCGCCCATCTGGGGCATTACCACGTCGATGCGGGCCAACGGATCTTCCTCTCGTCTATCGGTTCATGGGCGCCGGAGCGCCAACCAAGTGTCACGACGCCCGACGGACGCCGAACGAATTGTCTGTCCTCGACTTCTACGCGCGGTGGGGCGCGATTGCGGGCGCCGACGTCCCTCCCTAACCCCGAACGTCCGACACCACGGGAATTCCCGGGGAATCGTCCGCCACGCGCAACTTCTTGTCGCCTAACGTCCTACAGTATAGCACCACGACCGGGCGCTCACCGTCGGATCACTTCTTTCGCGTGAGTCGCCGCAGCACGAGGTAGGGGAGTGAGATCGCCCCGAGCAGCCCGCCCACCCCCACATACAGGTGCCAGTTGCAGACCGGGAGCCCTTCGCACCCTGGCGCCTTTCGCAGTCCGTCCACGATCTGCCCGATCAGGACCGCGACCATCCCCCCACTGAATCCGCCGATCACAAAGGTAAAGCACCCGAGGCCGAACTTCCGCCCAACAGCGATCGCCGCCTCGTTCTCCGCCTCGGTGGGGACGCGCCCCTGTGCTCCGCCTGCGGACCATCCCGCCTCAACCTTTCGCGGCTCGTTCCGCTCCTTTTCGTCGCCCGCCATCAGTAGCTCCTGACCCAGCGCGCAGCCCGCACGATGTCGCTCACCTGTGGGAGGGCGAAATCCTCCAGCGCTGGCGCGTACGGGAGCGGGACATCATGCGCCGTCACCCGCATGACCGGCGCATCCAGCCACGCAAAGCACGATTCATTGATGCGCGCCGTGAGCTCGCCGGCGAGGCCGCCCGTGCGCGTGTCCTCGTGGACCACGAGCGCGCGGTTGGTCTTCTTCACCGTAGCGAAGATCGCCTCGTCGTCGAGCGGGGCGAGCGAACGCAGGTCGATCACTTCAACCTCGATGCCGTCCTGGCTCGCCAGCTGCTCGGCCGCTTCGAGCGATTTGTGCACCCCCGCCGCGTAGGTGATGATCGACAGATCGCTCCCTGCACGTGCGGTGCGCGCCTTGCCGATCGGCACGACACCGTCGCCTGCGGGGAGCGTCCCCTTGATGCGGCGGTAGAGGTACTTGTGCTCGAAGAAGAGGACGCAGTCGTCGTCGCGGATCGCCGCCTTCATCAGTCCGTACGCGTCTTCGGCTGTCGATGGGTAGACCACCTTGAGCCCCGGCGTGTGGATGAAGCCCGCCTCCGGGTTCTGCGAGTGGAAGGGACCACCGCGCACGTACCCGCCGCTCGGCCCGCGCACCACCATCGGACACGGGAGAAAGGCCCGGTAGCGCGCGGTCGCCACGTAGTTCGTGAGGATGTCGTACGCGTTGGCGATGAAGTCGATGAACTGCATCTCGACCACCGGGCGCATCCCCATGTGCGCAGCGCCGGCCGCGGCGCCGACGATTCCGACCTCGGAGATCGGGGAGTCGATGACGCGCTCCTCGCCGAAGCGCGCCTGCAATCCTTCGGTGACCTTGAAGGCGCCGCCAAAGGCGCCGATGTCCTCACCGATGCAGAAGACGTTCGGGTCGCGCTCCATCTCGTCGAAGAGCGCCTGGCGAATCGCCTCGAGATAGGTGATCTCGCTCATGGCTTCCCCTCACCGGCCGGCGCGTTCCACGTCCCCCACCCTTCGGCGCGCTCGTTGTGCTCGACCGCGGCGCGCGTCCCTTCGCGGAACCAGAGCGGGGTCTCCGCCGGCGGATCGGCGTAGATCCCGGTGAGGCAATCGAGCGGTTCGGGGAACGGCGACGCCTCGGCGACCTCCGTCGCTTCGTCGACCTGCACCTGAACGCTCGCGTCGATCGCGTCGAGTTCGGCGCGCGTCACGCCAAACGACTCCTGCAGGACGTGGTGGTAGCGATCGATGGGATCGTTATGCTCGGCCCACCACTCGACCTCGCCGGACGGCACGTACGACTGGTTGTCGTGCTCCGCGTGACCCTTCCGTCGGTACGTGATCAGCTCGACGAGCGTGACGCCTTCGCCGGCGCGCGCCCGGTCGACCGCGCGCTTCGACACGTCGTAGACGGCGAGGACGTCGTTGCCGTCGGCCTGCTCGGCGGCGACGCCGTAGCCGATCGCCTTGTCGATCATCTGTCGCGCCGCGGTCTGGCTCGAGGTTGGCGTCGAGTAGGCGTACTGATTGCTCTCCACGACCACCACCAGCGGGCAGCGTTGCACGGCGGCGAGGTTGATCCCCTCATGGAAGGCGCCGGTCGACGTGGCACCGTCGCCGACGTAGACGAGCCCGACGCGGTCCTCGCGACGCAGCTTGAACGAGAGCGTGACGCCGGCCATCACCGGGACCATGTCGCCTAACGGTGAGATCTGCCCGATGAAACCGCGCTCGAGGTCACCGAAGTGAATGTTGAGTTCGCGCCCGCGGGTGGGAGAGTCGCCCTTGGCCATGTACTGGCGCAGGATCTCCACCGGGGTGGCCCCCTTCACCAGCATCGAGCCCATGTTGCGGATGAGGGGCGACATGATGTCGCGCCGCTCGAGGGCGAAGGTACTCCCGACGGCATCGGCTTCCTGCCCTAACGAGCGGAAGAGTCCCCCGACCACCTTGGTCTGGCGATAGAGGGCGACGAGGCGCTCCTCGAGCGTGCGGGTGAGGCGCATCCAGCGATAGAGTGCGATGCGCTGCGCCTGCGTGAGTGCGTCGGAGGGACGAGGGCCAGACGGCGGAGGCGCGGGCAGGATCGTCCTGATCCCCCGCGCCTTCTCGTCTCCCGTTCCCTTCGTCGCGCCGCGCCGACTCCCCTGCTTCTTCCCTGCCGGACGGCTGGCCATTCAGTATGCGGCTTCGAGCGTGTGCCTGGGATCGTCCTGCCGCCTGAGCGAGACGAAGAATTTCTTCACGTTGCGATCGAGGCGGCTCTCCCCCATCTGGTCCGTGTGGACCTCGACGAAGGTGTAGTGCCCCCCTTCGGGGCGCGCGGTGAGCTTGAGGCGCGCCTGCACTTCGGGCGTTCCGACGACGCCCTGGAAGGTGCGCGCCCGCTCGGCCGAGGCGATGGTTTTGAGTCCGAGCCCGCCGAAAAAGGCGTCGGCGGCGACGATGACGTCGGCGGGAGCGAGATGCGACCGGTAGAAGTGGCGCATGGGGAGGAGCGATTTACGACTGGTGACAGGCCTGGCCGGCCGGCGCCTCGGAAAGGATCTGCTGCATCCAATCGTTGGCACGCTGCAGGCGCTGGGTGGTGTCGCGGCGGAACTGGAAGCCGA
>CAZWVG010000418.1:0-4033 GCA_964637355.1 uncultured Gemmatimonadaceae bacterium | reverse complement strand
ATCGGACGGATCTGATTGATCACGACGAGCGGGGGCTCGGCGCCAGGACGCACGAGATTTCCCTCGCGCACGAGGAGGCTCCCCGTCTTCCCGGCGATCGGCGCGCGGATCGTCGCGTTGTCGAGATTGAACTTCGCGTTCTCGACGGCGGCGCGGTCGGCCTCGACGACGGAGGCGAGGGCGGCGGCGTTCGCGGCAGCCTGGTCCGCCTGCGAACGCGTGACGTAATCCTTCTCCACGAGCGCGGCAAAGCGCGTCGCGTCGCGCTTGGCGTTCTCGGATTGCGCGACGTCGCGGGCCAGCACCGCCTCGGCCTGCCGGAGCGCCGACTGGTAGGGCTGCGGATCGATGGTGAAGAGCACCTGCCCCCTCTGCACCTCGTCGCCCTCGCGGAAATGCACGCGGGCGAGCACACCACCAACCTGCGATTGCAGGTCGACCGACTGGAGCGGCTCGACGACGCCGTTCGCTGTCACGAGGTAGGGGGCCTCGCCGCGCTCCGAGGTGGCAACGGTTACCGCGACGGGCGGGCGCGTGGGAGCGGCCGCCTTGCTGCAGCCGGAGAGCACAGTACACGCGGCCAGCAGCGCGCCGGCCGTGCGGGGGGACGAAAGCGACCACAACGTCATCGGGGCAATCCCCCAGGGGAATCGGGCGTGAATCGAAGGGCGGTGGAGCCGCCAGGTGCAAGGGCGCCGGCATCGCGGGCGAGTTGGGCGACGGCGGAATACCATGCCCAGCGCGCCTGTACCGACTGGGCGCGCGCATCGGCAAGCGCACCCTGGGCGGTCAGGACGTCGAGGATGTTGCCGACCCCCTCGGCGTAGCGCCCGCGCGCGACCTGATCGGACTGCGTCGCGCTGTTGAGCAGGTCGACCGACGTGGTGACGCGCTGTGTCGCCGTGCGCAGCGCGTGATACGACGTGTACACCTGCGCCGCCGCCTGCAGGCGTGCCGACTCGGCGCGCGCCGCGATTGCCGCGGCATTCTCGCGGGCGGTGACGATGTCGTACTGTCGCGCCCACCCGCTGAAGATCGGAATCTGGATGCCGAAGGTGAGTGCGTACGTCTGCCCTTCGAGTGCCGCGGCGTTCGAGAAGTTGCGCCCGGCGGTCGATCCCAGCGTCAGGCTCGGAAGGACGGCAGACCGCGCCACGCGCACCTGCGCTTCACCCTGCCGCACGAGCGCGCGCGCCGCCGCCAGGTCGGGGCGGTCGCGCTCGGCGCGGGCGATGAGCGAGTCCACGCTCTCGGCGAGCGCCCTAAGCGGGGGTTGCGCCGTGTCGGGAACGACGTCGAACGGGAGATTGGGCTGTACCCCCATGGCGAGGGCGAGCGTCGCGCGCGCGCCTTGCATCAAGCCGTCGTCGGATTGTGCGGCGAGTTCGGCCTGCGCGAGCGCAGTGCGCGCCTGCAGGACGTCGGCGATGGTGGCAACGCCCACCTCGTGCCGACGCTCGGCGGCGCCGAGGTTTCCCTTCGCCGTCTCGACCGTGGCGAGTGCGCCGGCGAGAACGCCGCGCGCGGATTGATACGCGAAGTACGCCTGCTGCGTTTGCAGGATCACCGTCTGCACCGCGGCGTTGTGCGTGAAGTCGGCCGCGTAGAGTGCCTCACGCGCCGCGCTCGTCGCACCGCCGCGAGCACCGAAATCGAAGAGGAGATACTGGAGTGAAACAGTCGGAACCACCGTGGTGCGATTGGCCGGGAGCCGCGCAGGATTCGCCGAGATGGCCTTCGAAGGTCCACCGTTGATGTCGGCGGTAATGGTCGGGAAGTAGCGTCCCTGCGTGGAGCCGTAAGTCGCGGCGGCGGCGCGTGCCTGCGACCAGCTCGTGCGGGTCACCGGGCTGTTGCGAAGCGCGACGTCGACCACCTCGTCGAGCGTGAGCTCCTGCAGATGCGGGGTGAGGTCGGCGGGGACAGCGCCGCCGCGGGTGGCGAGCGCCTGCTCAGCCGGCGTGAAGGGGGCGGCTGCCCCGGCCGGGGGCGCCCAGACCGCTCCCGGAGCTCGGCTCACCGAGGGTGATCCGCCCGCGGATCCTGGAGGCGCCGACGCGCATGCCGTCGCGAAGATCGCGAGCGCGGCGCGGGTGAGCGACGCTCGCGAACCAGCCGTGCGAGCGATCGATGAGACGCAAGTTGCAGGGAGCCGCATGTTCCAGGTCTGAAAATCGGGAGGCCGCACCCCCGGAGTTCCGGGCCCGATCCGACGCCAGGAGGGCTCTGGCAGGCTACGCGAACGGCGCTGGAAGCGTTGCCAGGGCCGCGGTACCTGACGCCCTGTTCTCCGCCCAGCCCCCATCTATTGGCGAATTCCTTATAGGGCGCGGCGGTCCCGGCCGATACTTCGACGTGGTGCCGTCGCTCGGGATCCCCCGCTCCCTCCGGCGGCGCGCCATCCGTTGCCATCGCCGGACCGACGTGAGTCCCATCTCGCCCCACTCGCAACCGAACCTTCCCGCCGAACAGGGCGCGCGTGAGCGCGTCCTGTTCGGGCGCGCGCTGCTGGCGCGGGCGATTCACGTGCGGGCGAGACTCACGCTGATCTGCCTGTTGATGGGGGTGATCGACCTCGCCTTCGATGTCTTGCCCGGGAGCTGGCAGCTTCTGGTCGGCGATTCGATCGCGATGCTCCTGGTCAACGAGCTCATTTCGCGCCTCAATCGGCGCGGCGCCGCCGACGAGCGACATCTGTGGGGGATGCAGCTCCTCGACTCGATCATGATGGGGGTGCTGGTCATCTCCTTCGAGCGAGAGGGATACCTCGGGATCCCGTTCATGATCTTCGCCGCAACGGGGTACGCGATGGGGCACCCGCGCGCGGCGTGGAGCCAGTACCTCATGGGGTTGATCATCTACCCGGTGGGGCGCGTCATCGGGCTGCACGTGCTCGAGGGCGGGGCGGGCGCGTGGCCGATCGTGATGGAGACGTTGTGCCTGGCGACCATCGGGTGGCTCTCGCTGCAGTGGCCGCTGCGCTACACGCGGCGCGTGCGGCGCGCACGGCAGGCATTGGGAGCGTTGGAGCGCGGGGATTTCGACGTCACGCTCCCCACGCGGGCACTGGACGACATCGGCTTCCTCGGGGTGAGCTTCAACGCGACCGCCGCGGCGTTAGGCAGTGCGATCCGCAACCTGGAGGACGAGGTGACGGAGCGCGCGCACGCCGAACAGTCGATGCGGACGGCGCGTCACGAGGCGACGCGCATGGCCGAGCGCATGGCGGCGGTCGCCGAGGCAGCGGGTGGGGTGATCGCGGCAGAGTCGGCGAGCGCGCTGCAGGAAGTGCTGCGCGAGGCGAGCGAGCAGGTGCTCGACCTCGAGGATTTCTCGCTCGTGCTCTACGACGCGCGTGCAGGAACGCTGCGCGCACCGATGGACCGCGACGCCGAGCTGCAGACGATTCCCCTTCCCGCCGACGGAGAGCTCGACCGCCTCCTGACGCACCGGCGCACGGTCGTCGCGCCGGAGAGCTACACCGACTTTGCCGGTGACCGTCCGTCGGACTCGGGGACGATCATGCGCACGCCGGTGCTGCTGGGGATCGAGGTGGTGGCCATCCTCTCGGTGCGCACGCGCCATCCCGAGGCCTACACCGAGGCAGACGTCGCGGTCTTTCAGGCGCTGGCGGCGCTGGCGGCGACGGCGCTGCGCAACATGCTCCTGGTCGACGAGCTGCGGGCGTCGCGCGAGGCGTTGTCGCACCAGGCACACCATGACGGGCTCACCGGGCTCCCGAACCGCCGCCGCTTCCGCGAGCGCGTCAACCAGGCGCTGCGGGACTCGCCGCCGGAGCAGGTGGCGGTACTCGCGCTCGACCTGGATGGCTTCAAGGGAGTGAACGACACGCTCGGCCATGGGGCCGGCGACCGGGTGCTGCAGCAGGTGGCAGAACGGATGCTCAACGCCACGCGCGGGAGCGACCTGGTGGCGCGGCTCGGCGGCGACGAATTCGCCGTTGTGCTGTCGCACGTCCCCGACGAGGCGCACGCGGTGGTGGTTGCCGACCGTTTGCTGCGGGCGATCGCCC
>CAZWVG010000417.1:0-4048 GCA_964637355.1 uncultured Gemmatimonadaceae bacterium | reverse complement strand
CGCGCCCCCCAAGCGCGTCGCCGAAGCGCCGCGCGATACCGCGCCATCCTCATCGACTGGTGGGCGTGCGGGCAGCGGCGCGTCGCCCGCTCCCTCGGTGCGTGCACCACGTCGCGAGCGGGCGCCGGTCGTCGTGGTCGACGCGGGACACGGCGGGCGCGATCGCGGCATGCGCGGCCCGCTCGGCGGCGGGACGCGGATCTACGAAGCCGACGTGACGCTCGACGTCGCCGAGCGACTGCGTGACGAGTTACGGAGTCGCGGGGTCGACGTGGTGATGACCCGCTCCACCGACACGCTCATCGCGCTCCGCGATCGCGGGCGCATCGCCAATCGTGCGCAGGGCGACCTCTTCGTCTCGATCCACGTCAACGCCGCGAATCCGCGGTGGAAGAATCCCGCGGGAGCGCGGGGATTCGAGACGTACTTTCTCTCCGAGGCGCGCACCGACGACGACAAGCGCGTCGCCGACCTGGAGAACGAGGCGGTCAAGTACGAGGTGGAAGCCGACGCACCAGCGAACGATCCGCTCAGCTTCATCCTCAACGACATGAAGCAGAACGAGTACCTGCGCGAGTCGAGCAACTTCGCGACGACGGTGCAGCGGGCGCTCAAGGCGGTGCACCCCGGGACCGACCGCGGGGTCAAGCAGGCTGGCTTCGTCGTCCTCATCGGCGCCTTCATGCCGTCGGTGCTCGTCGAGATCGGCTTCGGGACCAACGCCTCCGAGGCGGCCTACATCTCCAGTGCAGCCGGGCAGGGAGAGTTGGCCAGGGCGCTCGCCGGGGCGATCATGACCTACCTCGAGCGATATGGCGAGCGGCGCACGACGGGGACTGCGCAATGAGCGACTCCACACCTCCCGCACTCGCCACCGCATCCGTCGCGTCGGAGTCCGGCACGCGCTCCGCCACCGACAAACCGCGCACAGCGGCCACGCCAGGTGCGACGCTGGCGCTTCACCCCTTCGGCGGACCACTCGCCGTCACGCTGGCCGGCGTGACGCTACAGAACCCGGTCCTCCTCGCCGCCGGAACCGCGGCATACGGTGACGAGCTGGCGGAGGTGATGGATCTCGAGCGCCTCGGCGGCCTGGTCACGAAGGCGGTGAGCCTGGATGTACGGAAAGGGGCGCCGTCGCCGCGCGTCGCCGATTTCGCCGGCGGGATGATCAACGCGATCGGTCTCGCCAATCCTGGCGTCGACGCGGTGATCGCGGAGCACCTCCCGTGGCTCGATCGATCGCTCCAGCGCGCGCGTGTGCTGGTGAATGTCGTGGGGAACGCGGTCGATGACTTCGCCCGCGTGATCGAACGGCTCGAGCCGCACGCCGGGAAGCACGCCTACGAACTGAACGTCAGCTGCCCCAACGTCAAGGCGGGGGGAATGGAGTTCGGCGCCGACCCAGCCGCGCTCGCCGAGGTCGTTAGGCGCGCGCGCGCGGCCACGATGCTCCCGATCTTCGTCAAGCTTTCTCCCACGCTTTCGGACATCGCGCGCGCGGCACAGGTCGCGCTCGACGCCGGCGCGAACGGACTGACGCTGGTGAACACCATGCCCGGTCTGGTGATCGACGTGGAGCGACGGCGCCCGGCGATCGGGTTTGGTACGGGCGGCGTGAGTGGGCCGGCGCTCCTGCCGATCGGGGTGCTGGCGACGTGGAAAGTCTGGAAGGCGACGCGCGCTCCGATCATCGGGGTCGGCGGAATCACCACTGGAGAGGATGCATTGCAATACCTGATGGCAGGGGCGCAGGCGGTGGCGATCGGGACCGCGGCACTTCGCGATCCGCGGCAGCCGGCGCGCGTGGTCGAGCAGCTGCAACGCTGGTGTGAACGGGAGGGAGTGCGATCGCTTGGCGAGGTCTCCGGCTCGCTGGAGTGGCCCGCATGAGCGGGGAGATGATCGGGCTCGCCACCCCAATCGTGGCGCTGGATGTCGCCGGCACGCCCGAAGCGATCGCGATGGCCGATCGCCTCGGTGCGAGCTGCGACTACTATAAGGTGGGGAGCGAGCTGTTCACTTCGGCTGGTCCCGAGATCGTGCGCGAACTGCGTGACCGAGGCGTGGAGATCTTCCTCGACCTCAAGCTGCACGACATTCCGAACACGGTACGCGGTGCCGCCCGCGCCGCGGCGCGACTCGGCGTGAAGCTCCTCACCGTCCATGCGTCGGGCGGCACCGACATGGTTCGCGCGGCGGTCGACGGCGCCGGACCTTCCTGCGGCATTCTCGCCGTGACGATCCTGACCTCGCTCGACGCCGACGGCGTCGCACGCTCATGGGGGCGCTCCGATGCGGTCGCGGTCGAGCAGGAAGTGCTGCGCCTCGCCGAGCTCGCAGCCGAAGCTGGGGCGCACGGCGTGGTATGCAGCGGCGCCGAGGTGTCGGCGGTGCGGGAGCGCTTCGGTGCGCAGCTGGCGCCCCTGGTCCCCGGGATCCGCTTCGCCGAGGGGGCGGTGCACGACCAGCGGCGGGTCGTGACGCCCGAGTCGGCGGTTCGCGGGGGGGCGCGCTATCTTGTACTGGGGCGCGCGGTCACGGAGGAGCCTGACCCGGCGAGCGCCATGGCGCGCGTGCGCGCCGCGATTCGTTCGGCGGAGGAAGGGGGCGCCTAGTCTGCGATGTAGCGGACTGAGGCGCCGCTGGCTCGTAATTCCGCACCACTACACGCTTTTGCGTACCTCGATCCCTTGCATCAGGGGACCGGGGCGTCTATTCTTGGAGTCTTGTTCGGTTTTTCCTGCTAATCATCGGTACGATTGGGAGCCTCTGGTGAAAGTCCGCAGCAGCGTGAAGCCCATCTGCGAGCACTGCAAAGTCGTGAAGCGGAGCGGCGTCACTCGTATCATTTGCAAGCGCAACCCTAAGCACAAGCAGCGGCAAGGCTAATTATGGCGCGTATTGCTGGTGTCGATCTCCCGCGTGAGAAGAAGGTTGAGATCGGGTTGACGTACATCTACGGAATCGGGCGTGCGGTGTCGAAGGAGATTCTCGGGAAGACCGGGGTCTCGTCCGACTTGCGCGTGCGTGACCTGACCGACGCGGACGTGAACAAGCTCCGCCAGGTCATCGAGAAGGACTACCGGGTCGAGGGCGCGCTGCGCACCGAGATCGCGATGAATATCAAGCGGCTGATGGATATCGGATCGTATCGCGGTATCCGTCATCGTCGTGGCCTCCCCGTGCGCGGTCAGCGCACTCACACCAACGCGCGCACGAAGAAGGGACCGCGTCGCGCGATCGCGGGCAAGAAGAAGGTGACCAAGTAGTATGGCGACTGGCAAAAAGACCAAGCGCGTCGTGGAGGCGGAGGGCATCGCCCATATCAACGCGACGTTCAACAACACGCTGGTGACGATCACCGACATGCATGGCAATGCCATCACGTGGGGGACGTCGGGGAAGGCAGGCTTCAAGGGCTCCAAGAAGTCCACGCCGTTCGCGGCGACGGTGGCCGCCGAGCAGTGCGCGCGCGAAGCGCTCACCGCCGGGGTCCGTCGCGTGCACGTCCTGGTGCAGGGGCCTGGCTCCGGTCGCGAGTCCGCGATCCAGGCGCTCGCCTCGGCCGGCTTGCAGGTCAAGTCGATCAAGGACGTGACGCCGATCCCGCACAACGGCTGCCGTCCCCCGAAGCGTCGGAGGGTCTAACCCATGCGCTACACGGGAGCCTCCTGCCGCCAGTGCCGCCGCGAAGGGACCAAGCTGTTCCTGAAGGGGACCAAGTGCTTCACCGAGAAGTGCCCGGTCGAGCGCCGTCCGTATCCCCCGGGACAGCACGGCCAGTCGCAGTCGCGCCGTCGCAAGTCGTCCGAATACTCCAAGCAGCTGCGCGAGAAGCAGAAGATCAAGCGCATGTACGGGGTGAGCGAGACGCAGTTCCGCAACACCTTCGAGAAGGTCTCGAAGCTCCCCGGGATCACGGGTCACAACCTGCTGGCAGCGCTCGAAAGCCGGCTGGATAATCTCGTGTACCGCATGGGCTTCGCGCCAAGCCGCAAGTCGGCGCGTCAGCTCATCCGTCACCGGCACCTCGAGATCAACGGCA
>CAZWVG010000416.1:0-4051 GCA_964637355.1 uncultured Gemmatimonadaceae bacterium | reverse complement strand
GACCGACGATCGGAAGGATTCATTTCCCACGATCTTCCCTACCTTCACTTTTCAATCAGCAGACAATCAGCACACCGGTGACGCTCGCGCCACTCGGCGATCATTCCTGAATTCTTCGCGCACGCTTCGCACTCTCCTGGCGCGATCACGGCACGCCTCCAATTACCTGCCGCCGCTCACGCAACGTTCCACGCGAATCGACGAGGGAAACGGAAGGGCGCGAAGTGTACTCTGCACGGGGCGGCAGATCAACCCCTCAACACTCCTCTATCGACGTCGCGCTCCAGGGTGTGCAGCTGCTGCGTCAGAAACGTCGCAGTAGCGAGGAGAGCTGAGCCGACGCTCGCTTCGAGAAGCGCAGCGGGACTGGCCGCATCCGCGCGGGTTCGCAATGCGCACGCAGTCGCATGCGCCAAGACCGGACGTCATGTCGCGAAGCGTGAACGCCCTCCGCGCGCCGCGGAGTGACGGCGCGACCGGCGACGAATTGCGCGACCACCTATACCTTTCGCACATGACCGCCGAACTCGCCGTCGTGTCTGCCCGCGGCGCCGCCCGGTGGCAGCGCGGGCACCCGTGGATCTTCCGAAGCGACGTCGTTCGCTTCCCCGACACTCCCGCCGGACGCGTGCGTGTCGATGACCAGCGCGGGCGCCCGATCGGTACCGCGCTCTGGTCGCCGCACTCAGAGATCTCGCTCCGCATGGTCGATCGCGACCCCGCTGCGCCACTCGACTCGGCATGGTGGAACGAGCGCATCCAGCGAGCCGTCGCTCGACGTGAAGAAGTGTTCACGCACAGTTCCGCGGGGCGTCTCGCGCACGGCGAGGGCGACGCGCTTCCATCTCTCGTGTGCGACCGGTACGACCGGTGGTTGGTCGTGCAGTTGATGAGCGCAGGGCTCGAAGCGTTTCGCACTGAGATCGTCGCCGCACTTCTCGATGCCACTGGCTGCCACGGCATCCTCGCCCGCCACGACGCCGCGCTGCGCGATCGCGAGGGCCTGCCGCGCGAGACCGTACTGCTGCACGGCGACGTTCCCAGGGAGATCGAGGTCCACGAACACGGCGTGCGCTACCTCGCCGCCCCATGGACGGGACAAAAGACCGGAGCCTTCCTCGACCAGCGCGAGAACCGACATCGCATCGGGATGCTCGCACGCGGGCGTGCGCTCGACTGCTTCGCCTATCACGGCTCCTTCGCGTTGCACCTGGCGGCGCGCGCCGATTCCGTCATCGCCATCGACTCCTCGGCAGCGGCGCTCCACCGCGCGCGCGAGAACGCCGAGCGCAACGCGCGCACCAACATCGAGTTTGTCGAGGGCGATGCGTTCGAGACGCTGCGCTCGCTCGAGCAGGACGGCGCGCGCTTCGACACGATCGTCGTCGACCCTCCCGCCTTCGCCAAGAACCGCGGTTCGCTCCCCGCGGCGCTGCGCGGCTACCACGACATCAACCTGCGCGCGCTGCGACTCCTCGCACCAGGCGGCCTGATGTTCTCCGCCAGCTGCAGCTATCACCTCGGCAAGGCGCAATTCCTCGAGATGCTGGAGCGTGCCGCCGCCGACAGCGGGCGCCTTATTGCCCTCCGCGAGGTGTGCGGACAGCCCGCTGACCATCCCGAGATCCTCACGATCCCGGAGACCGGATACCTCAAGGGGGCGATCGTCGAGGCGATCGATTGACAGGCGACGCACACGCGAGCCGCGCCGCACGCGAGCCGCGCCGCACGCGAGCCGCGCTGCACGAGAGCCGCGCCGCCCGAGAGGAGTGCCGCACTGCAGGAGAGCCGCCTAACGCTGGCAGCGTGGGCAGTAGTACGTGCTGCGCCCTGCCTGGACGATGCGACGGATCGCGGTTCCGCACCGCCGGCAGCCACGCCCCTCGCGGTCGTACACATTGAAGCGAATCGAGTCGGACGCCGTTGACCCTTCGTAGTACCGTTCGGGATGCGCGAGTGCGCGGGTGAGCGCTCGCTTGACGCCGGCGGCAACCGCCGCGTAGCGCGCCGTCCCGAGCTTCCCAGCGGGACGTGTCGGGCTCACACGCGCGTACCAGAGCGCTTCCGACGCATAGATGTTGCCGATCCCGGCCACCAGGCGCTGGTCGAGGAGCGCAGGCTTGATGGGCATGGCGCGCCCCGCCAATTGCTCGGCGAGCCACGCACCGTTGAACTCGCGAGCGGTCGCTTCGGGACCGAGGTCGGGGAGCGGGTCGACCCCCGTCGGGTGCAACGTGACCACGGCCAGGGCGCGAGAATCGTGGAGCACGAGCCGCGTCCCGTTATCCATCTCGAAGTGGAGACGCGCGAGTCGCGCCGGCTCGTCGGTCGTGCGCTGCACCAGCCAGTCGCCCGTCATGCGAAAGTGCACGTGGAGCGTGCGCCCACTCGTCAGGCGCACGAGCTGGTGCTTCCCGCGCCGCTCGACGGCCACGACGCGCTCCCCGCGCAGCGACACGGCTTCCGCGTCTGGGAGGTGACGTCGAAGCGACGGATGCAACGCCTGCACGTCGACAATGATCGCGTCGGCGAAGGCCGCGCGCGCGATCCCGGTGGCATACTCGACCTCAGGGAGCTCCGGCACCGTGATGTCAGCCGGCGGCCGCCCGCTTGCGCCAGTAGCGCGCGAGCCCAAACCACGAGGAGCGGATCGAATCGCGATCGATGTACGTGAGCTGCTCCGGCGTGAGGCTGCTCGCCAGGCGGGCGAACTCGGCGGCGACGAATTCGTCGGCGCGCGCCTCATCGTCGTCGCCAGCCGCAAGCGAGGCACGCACGGCAAGGCTCCAGGCGATGAGACGGTCCCAGAGAGTGTCGATGTGCGCGACCACGTGCCGCACGGGCCCGAAGTGCGTCACCATGAGCGCCTCAGGCCCCCATGCGCCGAGCAGGTCGAGGCTCGGCTTCCACGCTTCGAGGTCGATGTCGGGAGGCGGAGCCGCGGGGAGCGCCGGCGTCCCATGCTGTGAGGCCTCGCCCGCCACGTCACCGACGAAGGCTGCGCCAGTCGACTCGTCGAGATAACAGACGTGGTGCCACGCGTGCCCCGGTGTGTAGGCCACACGAAGGTGGCGGTCGCCAATCGTCAGGCGCTCGTCGCCATGCAGTACGTCGAGCTGCGACTCGTCCACCGGCTCGAACGCGCCCCACAGGCGGTCCATGTCGTCCTTGTAGATGCGGCGCGCGCTGTCGAGAAGCTTGGTCGGCTCCACGAGGTGCGGAGCGCCACGCGCATGCACGTGCACGCGCACGCTAGGGAATTCCCGCGCGAGCGTGCCGGTGACGCCGGCGTGGTCGAGATGAATGTGCGTGAGGAGGATGTGTCGCAGGTCGCCAGGTGCAGCGCCGAAGTCGCGCAGTGCCTGACGCAGTGCCTCACGACACGACGTCGGCCCTGGATCGACCACCGCGACACCATCGGACGTCTCGATGAGATAGACCGCGACCGACTCCTCGCGGCCGAGGTGCAGGAGATCGCCGCATGCGATGCCGTCGGCAACGTGTCGCAAGGGTGTCATGAGACAGGGTGCATGACGAGTGGATGATGGAGTGAGCGAAGGAAAATCTAACGAGTGAATGACGAGAGGTCTTGCGCGCCTTACGAGAGCGTCTAGGTTTGTGGCAGCCTAACAGGCGTGGGTTGCATGGCGTCTCAGATCCAGCGTTCGCTCAAGCACGAATACGAGATCTTCGTCGAGCAGGAAATCGAGAACTACAAGGACTCGATTCCGCGCTCGGCGTTGCTGCGCATCGGCGATGAAGCCGTCGCCAACCTGCACGACGCCGAGCAGTTCGCCTTCGACGAGATCCTCATCTGGGGCGAGGTCGATCGGATCATCCGGCTGCGCCTCCGCATTCCGTCGTACGCGTCGTGGCGCCGGCGCCGGCTCAAGCTGATCGCCGAATACCGTCGCCCCGAGCGCTGGGGACTCAGCGCCGACGCGCCCATCGTGCGCGAGATTCCGTCGGACACCGAGGCGCACGTCCTCGTCGTCGGTGCGCAGCAGGAAGGTACCGCGTTGTACCTCGCGGCGAACGGATGCCAGGTCAC
>CAZWVG010000415.1:0-4052 GCA_964637355.1 uncultured Gemmatimonadaceae bacterium | reverse complement strand
GCTGGGGGCGGCGGTGCGCGAGGCGACGGAGGCTGGACGCTTCACGGTCAACGCCTTCGCGCGACTGGCCGACGGCGCGACGCCGGAGCGCGCCGAGCGCGAACTGTCGGCGCTCCTGCGCCGAGCGCGCGAGGCGCGCCCCGTTGCACCTGCCGACACCGCCGGGCCGCCGCCGACGGTCACGGTCCGCACCTTCCCGATGGCGCAGATGGGCGACGACGGGCCGGCCTTCTTCACCGTCATCAACCTGATGGCGACGCTGATCCTCCTCCTCGCCTGCATCAATGTCGGCAACCTGCTGCTCGCCCGCGCCAATGAGCGCTCGCGCGAGCTCGCCGTCCGGCTGGCGTTAGGCGCCTCGCGGAGTCGCCTCGCGATGCAGTCGCTCTGGGAACCGGTCTTCCTCGTGCTCGTGAGCGGTGCGCTGGCGACGGCGCTCGCCGCCTTTGCCCTCCGCTTCGTGAACCAGTGGGCGCACACGCGCCTCGAGGGGAACATGGCCTTCTGGTGGACGTGGGGGATGGACCAGCCGACGCTCCTTGCGGCTGGCGGCTTCACTACGCTGACGATCGCGGTCCTCGGCGGGGTGATGGCAGCGCGCGCCACGAATACCCGCTTCAACGACGTCCTCCGCGACGGTGGAGCGCGCGACGGCGGGCAGCGCGCCGGGCGCGTCGCCCGCACGCTGGTGGCGACGCAGGTCGCCGCGGTGACGGTGCTGCTCTTCTTTGGAGTGCTCGCGGGGATGGCGGCGTTCCGCCTCGCACACATCGATCCCGGATACGACACGCGCAACCTCCTCGCCAGCGGCGTGGAGCCCGACGCAAAGCGATTCCCCACCGACTCGTCACGCCAGCTCTACTGGGAACGTCTCTCCGCGCTCCTTGCCGCACAGCCCAGCATCGAGACCCCGATCCTGCGCGCGCGGCTGGGAACTGCCGACGACGAGCGCGGTGCGTTGGAATTCGGTGACGGGCGCGTGGTCCCGGCCGCCGAGCAGCCGAGGGCGTGGGTGCACGCGGTGCGCGGCGGGCTCGACTCGTTAGGGGTCCGCAGCCTCGACGGACGCTCGCTCGACGATCGCGATCGCCGCGGGCAGCCGGCAGTGGCCGTGGTGAGTCGGGCGATGGCGGCGCGCTTCTGGCCGGGACGTTCGCCGGTGGGCGAGCGAATCCGCCTCGCGGGGATCGGCGAGACGACTAACGAGCAGTGGCGCACGGTGGTGGGCGTGGTGAGAGACGTCCCCTACGGCGACGAGTTCGGCCAGAACCCGCAGCGCATGATCGCGGTCTACGTTCCGCTCGGCCAGGTCGATGCCACCTCGGCAACGCTCCTGTTCCGCCACAAGGGCGACGAGGCCGCGGCGACCGCCGGATTGCACCTGGCGGTCACCACCCTCGACCCCGACGCCGTCCCCGATCGGGTGCAGTCGTACAACGAGATCCTGGCAAAGTCGGCGATGGTGGCCGGCGGCGTGTCGAAGCTGTTCGGGCTCTCCTTCGCCTTCGCCTTGTTGCTGGCGATCAGCGGAACCTACGGACTCATGGCGCGCTCGATCGGGATGCGCACGCGCGAGATCGGTGTCAGGCGCGCGCTCGGTGCGACCGAGCGGAACATCCAGCGACTGCTTCTCGGTCAGGGAGGGCGTCAGCTCGGGATCGGCGCGGTCGTCGCGCTTCCGTTGATGCTCTTCGTGGGGATCGCCTTCACTCGTGTGGTCCCCGTGGCGCCCCTCGTCGCGATCGCCTCGGCCACCGCGGTCACACTCGCGATCGTCGCCGTGGTGCTGGCGGCCACCTGGATTCCGACTCGGCGCGCACTGCGGGTGTCGCCGCGGGATGCGTTGTGGCGGGAGTGAGCACGATGCGCGGCGGGCAGTGATAGCTCCGATTGTTCGTGCACGCTTCCGAGAAATGATTTCTTACCGCGGAGTCCGCGGAGTTCGCGGAGGAGTACCGATGAGCGGCGACCCATCGACTTCCGCTGTTCCTCTGTGATCTCCGTGACCTTTGTGTCCTCCGTGGTAAGAAGCCTTTTTTCAACACAGAGGTCACGGAGAACACAGAGGTCACAGAGGTGATTCGGGCATCATTTTCAGGCTGGAGGGCGCGCGCGCCTAGCCGCCCTGCGGGCCGAAAACACTCCGCGTTCTCCGCGGACTCCGCGGTTCAAAGCTCTTCACGGTATCCGCAGTACGCGCCGACATCCTTCGACGCGCGCGAGAATCAATCTCTGTGTCCTCCGTGACCTCTGTGGTGAAAAGCTCTTCGGCCACAACGGCCGCACAGAAAACGTTTGCATTCAGGGAATCCAAGGGATAGCCGCAGGGGGGTTCGCCCGGTAGAATCGTGCGAGATTTGCCGCGCGCGAAACGTTTTCACGACGTTTACAGACTTTCTGGCGAAGCGCGCGCCCTCACCCGTCCTCGCTGCTCGCCCCGACATGACGTTTCCGCGCGCCGCCGGTATTCTCCTCCATCCGACTTCCCTTCCCGGCCCCAACGGGATCGGCGACCTCGGCCCTGAGGCGCATCGATTTCTCGATTTTCTCTCCCAGACCGGGATGAAGATCTGGCAGGTCCTCCCGCTCGGCCCAACCGGTTATGGGGACTCGCCTTACCAGTGCTTTTCGGCCTTCGCCGGCAATCCGCTCCTCATCTATGTGAAAGGCGGAGAGGGGGACCTTCCCGAGCACACGGTCGCCTTCGACCGGGTCATCCCCTATCGAAAGGAACGGCTCAGCGCCGCGCTCGACCGATTCTCGCCCGACCCCGCCTATCGCGCCTTCGTCGTGCAGGAGCACGACTGGCTCGAGGACTACGCCCTCTTCATGGCGCTCAAGGAAGCGCACGGCGGCGTCTCCTGGACCGCCTGGGAGGCAGGAGCGGCGCAGCGCGATCCCGAGGCGCTCGACAAGTGGCGCGGAAAGCTCGCCGACGCGATCGAGCGGATCCGGCGCGAGCAGTACTTCTTCTTCACGCAGTTCGAGGCGCTCAAGGGAGCGGCTGCGGAGCGAGGGATTCAATTGATGGGCGACCTCCCCATCTACGTCGCGCACGATTCGGCCGACGTCTGGGCGAACCGCTCGCTCTTCAAGCTCAAGCCCGACGGGAGCCTCCTCGTCCAGGCCGGCGTTCCGCCGGACTACTTCAGCGCCACCGGCCAGCTCTGGGGAAACCCGATCTACGACTGGGATGCACTCGCCGCCGAAGGTTATGCGTGGTGGGTGCGCCGCATGCGCGCGGCCTTCCGCATGTACGACCTCGTGCGCATCGACCACTTCCGCGGCTTCGAGGCGTACTGGGAGGTGCCGGGCGACGCACTCACCGCCGAGCATGGGCGCTGGGCTCCGGGACCCGGGGCGGCGCTCTTCGACGCGATCATCGCCGCGTTAGGCCCGCTCCCCATCGTCGCCGAGAACCTCGGATTGATCACCCCGGCCGTGGAAGAACTGCGCGAGCGCTTCGGCTTCCCCGGGATGAGCATCCTGCAGTTCGCCTTTGGCGGCGACGGGCAGGCGAAGGAGTTCAAGCCGCACAACTTCCCGCGCGAGCGCGTGGTGTACACGGGGACGCACGACAACGACACCACGATGGGGTGGTGGACGTCCACCGGCGAGGGGGACTCGACGCGCGACGCCGCCGACGTGGCGCGGGAGAAGGACTACGCCCGGCGCTACCTCGGGACCAACGATCCGGAGATGAACTGGGTGCTGATCCGCACGGCGCTGGCCTCGGTGGCCAACACGGTGCTGATCCCCATGCAGGACGTGCTCGGGCTCGGGAGCGAGGCGCGGATGAACCTCCCGGGGCGGCAGTCGGGGAACTGGGGGTTCCGCTTCACCTGGGAGCAGGTCACGCCCGCCGTCACCAGCCGACTTCGCGCGCTGGTCGACCTCTACGATCGTTAGGCAACGCCGCCATCAGCGAGCCCTGAGCCACCCATGACCGAGTCGCGCACGAAGTTCTTCACGATCTGGAACATGAGCTTCGGCTTCCTGGGGATCCAGTTCGGCTGGGCGCTCCAGATGGCCAACATGAGCGCGATCTACGA
>CAZWVG010000414.1:0-4072 GCA_964637355.1 uncultured Gemmatimonadaceae bacterium | reverse complement strand
TCGATCTGCGTCTTGTCGCCGGTGATCACCGTCTTGGAGTTCGCCCCCAGGCGCGTGAGGAACATCTTCATCTGCGCGTTGGTGGCGTTCTGCGACTCGTCGAGGATGACGAAGGCATCATTGAGCGTTCGCCCGCGCATGTAGGCGAGCGGGGCGATCTCGATGACGCGAGTCTCGAGCGCCTTCTGCATCCGCTCGGTAGGCATCATGTCTTCCAGCGCGTCGTACAGCGGGCGCAGGTAGGGATCGACCTTGGCCTGCAGGTCGCCGGGGAGAAAGCCGAGGCTCTCGCCCGCCTCGACGGCCGGGCGCGCGAGGATGATGCGCCGCACGCGCTTGCGCGTGAGGGCGTCGACCGCGGCGGCAACGGCGAGGTAGGTCTTCCCCGTCCCCGCCGGGCCGATCCCGATCACGATGTCGTTCTCGGCGATCGCCTTGAGGTAGTCGCCCTGCCCGGGGGTCTTGGGCTGGATGATGCGGCGCACGCCGGGGAGGGCGATGCGATAGTCGTCCGACGTCCCGTCGCGCGAGCCCTCGAGCGAGAGGCGCAGCACATCGTCCGACTCCAGTGGCGCGCGCTGTCGCGCCGTGTCGATCATGCGCTGTGCGATCGACAGCGCGCGCTCGACCGTCTCGGCACCGCCGCTGATCGTCAGGGTGTCGCCACGGAGCGCGACCCGCGCCCCAGTGACGCGCTGCAGCTCGACCAGGTTGGCATCGTTCACGCCCGCCAGCGTGAGGGCGTCGGCCCCCTCGATGTTGAGGCGCTGGGTAATCGTCTCGTCAGCCACTACTCACTCGGTGATGGAGAGATGGAGCGCCTTGAGGTCGCCTTCCTTGACCTGCGTCGGGGCTCCTTCGAAGAGGGCGCGCGCCGCGGTCGTCTTGGGGAAGGCAATCACGTCGCGGAGCGACGGGGCCCCCGCGAGGAGCATCGCAATGCGGTCGAACCCAAGGGCGAAGCCGCCGTGCGGCGGCGCGCCGGCGGCGAGTCCGTCGAGGAGGAAACCGAAGCGACGCTGCTGCTCGTCGGCGCCGATCCCCAACAGCCGGAAGATGAGCCCCTGGATCGCCGGATCCGTGATGCGGATCGATCCGCTCCCCAGCTCATTTCCGTTGTAGACCGCGTCGTAGTGTTGCGCGCGGCAACGCCCGGGATCGGACTCCAGGAAGGCGAAGTCGTCGGCATGCGGCGAGGTGAACGGATGGTGCGCCGGCACATGCTGGCCGCTCTCCGGATCCTTTTCGAACAACGGAAAGTCGACGACCCAGCAGAAGGCGTGTTCCCGGAGCTGCGGAATGTTGGGGCGCTTGAGCGCCATCGTGCGCACGGCGTGGAGCGCGGGCGAGGTGATGTCGTCAGTCCCCGACACCGCCAGCAGCAATTCGCCCGGCGTTCCGCCCAGCGAGTCCAGCGCGTGCGCGCCGATCGCCTTGACGCCCTGCCCTTCCCATCCGGCCTCGGTACGCCGGGCCCAGATCAACCCGCCAGCGCCGGCATCCTTGGCCGCGGCGGCAAAGGCATCGATGTCCTTGCGCGACGCGTCGGCGGCGGCTGGGACGCGAATGCCGCGCACCCGTCCACCACCGCCTAACGCATCGCGCACGAAGGGCGCGGCGTCGTCGCCCACGTGAGAGGTCAGGTCCTCGATCTCCACGCCGTAGCGCAGGTCGGGCTTGTCGACGCCGAAGCGCTCCATCGCCTCGCGCCAGGTGAGCGTCGGGAACGGACGCGCGATCTCGTGCCCCCCCTCCGCCCAGAGCGCGACCAGGACCGACTCCACCACATGCTGCACGTCGGCGGCGCTCACGAAGCTCGCCTCGAGATCGATCTGCGTGAACTCGAGCTGGCGGTCGGCGCGCAGGTCCTCGTCGCGGAAGCAGCGCGCGATCTGGAAGTAGCGGTCGTAGCCGGCGACCATCAGGAGCTGCTTGTAGATCTGCGGCGACTGCGGAAGGGCGAAGAACTCCCCGCGGTGCACGCGGCTCGGGACGAGGAAGTCGCGCGCCCCTTCGGGCGTGGGCTTGGTGAGGATCGGCGTCTCGATCTCGAGGAAGCCGAGCTCCGTCATCGTCGTGCGCGCGCGTTGCAGCAGTCGGTGGCGCATCACGAGGTTTGCCTGCAACTCGGGACGGCGCAGGTCGAGGATCCGGTGCTTGAGTCGCAACTCCTCGGCGGCGAGCTTCTCCCCCTTTCCGCGCGCAACGGGAATCGCCGGCGTCGCCGCCGGCCCGACGATCCGCGCCTCGGCGGCGCGCAGCTCGATGCTTCCCGTCTCCAACTCCGGATTGCGCCCCTCCGGGGGACGCGCCACGACCTCGCCTTCGATCAGCACTACCGTTTCGGGCGTCAGGCGCTCCGCCACCTGCAGGGCCTCGGCCGACGCCGCGCCGGGCGCAAAGGAGACCTGCAGGAGTCCGGCGCGATCGCGCAGGTCCACGAAGACGAGCCCGCCCAGATTGCGCGTGCGATGCACCCAGCCGCCGACGCGCACGCGCTTCCCCACGTGCTCGTCGCGCAAGGCCCCGCAGAGATGCGTGCGGAGGGCGGTGGCCATCGGTTCGGTGCTCGTCACGTCCTGCGCTCCCGGCGCGGTCGCGCCATGTAGGTGTAGGTGAACCCGACGATGGCACCCGCCACGTCGGCCATCCAGTCGTGCACGTCGGCGCTCCGACCGGGAATCCACTGCTGGTGCCACTCGTCGCCCGCCGCCATCAGCGCAATCACTGCGATCGCGATCCACCCGCTGCGCCCGGCCCCCAGCAGGATCGCGCGTCCGACGAACACGGCGAGAATGCCGTACATCGCGAAGTGAACGAGCTTGTCCGCTCCGGCAAACGGCGACATCGGCGGCAGCGCACTCTCCGGGATCGACGTCGCGACCAGGATCCCCCCTGCCCACAACACGCTCGGCGCCCAGCGCCGAGTCTCGCTCATGCGAACGCTGGATTGGGGACCCCATTCGAATGCCGCACGCCGGGGAGCCGTGACACCGAAGGGCTCGTCGTCGCTGAGTTGGCGCGCGAACGCCCCATGCGTCGAAAGCCGCACGACGGCGGCTGGCTTGGGGATCGATCGGCTGACACTCGAGACATGGCGCGGATGGGGAGGAGCCCGGGGCGCCCGAAGACGCCACGCCGAGCCGACGAACGTGGAGGAACGGAATCTACGGGTCGCGCTGCCACCGTGGAAGCGGACGAGTTGACCCTCCAGTGGGCGCCCGATAAGCTCAACCGCATGTCACGCTTTGCGTTGACGCGCTCGTTCGACCGCCCGGCCATCCGCGCCCCCCTTCGCGACGCGTCGGCGGGTGTCCGAGCAGCGGAGGCATCATTCGCCGCCATGTGCTTCTCACTGCCGTTCCTCGCTTGAAGACCAACCTGCTCGACCTTACCCCGGCCGACGCCGCGCACGCACTCTCGACTTTTCTGGAGGCGCGTGGCGAGCCCGCGTATCGCCTGCGTCAGGTGCTTCCGGCACTCTGGCAGCAACCGGTCGCGTCGTTCCACGACGTCACCACCCTTCCAGGCACGCTCCGCGAGGCGCTGGCGGCGAATTTCGAGCTCCCCCGCCTCTCGCTCGCCACGCGGCAGGCGTCTTCGGACGGGACGCAGAAGTTCCTCTTCCAGCTGCACGACGGGCAGTCGATCGAGACGGTCGCCATTCCCGACGGCGACCGGATGACGCTCTGCATCTCGTCGCAGGCGGGGTGTGCGCTGCAGTGCGCCTTTTGTGCGACTGGGCGCATGGGCTTCGCGCGCAACCTGCGCGCCTTCGAGATCGCCGGCCAGGTCCGCGAACTCGCACTCCTCGATCCCCCCGTTCGCGCCACCAACATCGTCTTCATGGGGATGGGGGAACCGCTCATGAACTGGGGAGCGGTCGACACCACGCTGACGATCCTCAACGCCCCCGAGGGGTTCGGCATCGGCGCGCGCCACATCACCGTGTCGACTGTCGGCGTCCTCCCCGGGATTCTCGCGCTCCGCGCACGCCCCGAGCAGTTTCGCCTCGCGCTCTCGATCCACGCGCCGAGCGATGCGCTCCGCCGCACGCTCATGCCGATCAACA
>CAZWVG010000413.1:0-4092 GCA_964637355.1 uncultured Gemmatimonadaceae bacterium | reverse complement strand
GCATTCGCCTTCGGTTGGTCCTTCGCGCCTAACTGCGGCGCTATGTCAAAACCAGCGGTGCGTCGATCGAATGCTCTGTGCTTGTCCCGCCAGTCTCCGAATCGTTGTTGCGCGATCCGAGCATTGACGACTTGACAAGTGGAATCGTTTCAACCCGACAACAATCTATAACGCGCGATATCCAGTCGTAAAGTTCAAGTTGCGACTTTTCGATGCGCGATGCGTGCAGCTGCTCGATCCATCGTGCACATGCACACGAGCAATCGCGATCGTTCGAACCGTTCGTTGCGCCATCGCGACGCGATTCGCATAACGGCGAATTGCTGCGCGAGTCCCTGCGCATGGGTCCCTACGCATGCGTCGCTTCACGCGCGTTCCTGCCAATGCGACGCACCTGCTCCATACCAACGCGAATGCGCACCCGCGACGACTTCGGCTGGCGATGATGAAGCAGCGTCGATTGATGTACACCACGTGGAAAACTCACGACGCTCGCGAAGGCGGCGGCGAACTCGAAAGGATCTCGACGACGCACACGACGAATCGACGTCGATGCGTGCGACGGAACCGAGGAATGCGAGGTGGGGAAATCGAGGAGGGAGGCGATCCTCCCTCGCGCGCGGGCTCCGTCTTCGATCGAAGCGGAGCGGCACCGCGAAGTGTGCTGGAGCGACGCGATTGTGAGGAGCTCGTTCGGTGATGACGCCACGCAGGTTCCTCGAGCGCACGCGATAGGTGCTCGCCGCGAATATATGAACCCCGCTCGGGACGCGCAATACAGCTCCGGTCGCCGACTCACTCGTTAGGCACGCACCACGCTTTCACACGACGAGGAGCGACCCCGCGCAGTTGCTCGCGACGCCGTCTCCCGCGGCGCCCTTGCTCGCCGCGCCGTTGCTCGCCGCGCCGTTGCTCGCCGCGCCGTTGCTCGCGGCGCCGTTGCTCGCGGCGTGCGACACTGCTGGACGCACCACGCGCCGCCGGGCATCTTCCGATCGTACGGCGTCGCCCGCACCCACTCCCTTCAACTGACTCGGATTCATGGACCTCGGACTGAAGAACAAGGTGGCGCTCGTGACGGGCGCCTCGAGCGGACTCGGGCTGGCGATCGCGAACGAGTTGAGCCAGGAAGGCGCCGCCGTGGCGCTCGTCGCCCGGCGCAAGGACGAGTTGGAGCGCCTCGCCGCCGACATCGCCGCGCGTACCGGAGGTCGCGTGGTGGCGATTGCCGCCGACGTCGGCGACACGGATGCACCCGCGCGTGTCGCAAGAGAGGTCGAGGGCGCGCTCGGACCGATCGACATTCTCGTCGCGAACGCCGGCGGCCCGCCGTCCACGCTCTTCGAGTCGACGAGCGAGGATCAGTATCAGGCGGCGATCAACCTCAACCTCATGGCGTCCATCCGCCTCGCGCACGCAGTGGTTCCCGGGATGCGCGCGCGCCGCTGGGGACGCGTCCTCTTCCTGACGTCGATGGCCGCGAAGATGCCGATCCAGGGGCTCCTGCTCTCGAACACGGCGCGCGCCGGATTGTTAGGCTTTGCCAAGACACTGGCTAACGAGGTCGCGAAGGACAACGTCCTCGTGAACACGGTCATGCCCGGACACTTCGACACCGCTCGGGCGCTCGAGCTGGCAAACATGCGCGCCGCCCGCGAGAAGCGTCCGGTCGACGAAGTGCTCGCCTCACGCCAGGCCGGCATCCCGATCGGACGCTCCGGCGACCCCCGCGAATTCGCCGCCGTCGTCGCCTTTCTCGCCAGCGAACGCGCCTCGTTCGTGACCGGCGCGGCCGTTCAGGTGGACGGCGGACAAATCAGTTCGCTCGTATAGGTCTCAGTTTTCTGAAGACGAGAAGACGAGAGGACGAGACCCGAGGGCGCGGGGGGCGTGGTGCTTGCCCTCAGGGCGTGCGACTGCGTTGATTCAAGTGCTTCGCGTGGCGCGACGGGCTCCCCGTCGCGCCTCTCGTCTTCTCGTCTTCAGAGAACTCGTCCTCTGGTTCTCGTCTTCTCGTCTTCAGAAAACTCGTCTTCTCATAAAGAAATGCGCGCGCTTCGAAAGTCCTCCGCAGGTCCCGGCTTCGCCCTCGCCGACGTCCCCGTTCCCACCATTCGCGACGACGAAGTCCTGATCCAGGTCAAGCGCGCCGGGGTCTGCGGCACGGACGTCCACATCTACGAGTGGGATGACTGGGCCAGCAGTCGCTGTCGCCCGCCATTCACCGTGGGACACGAGTTCGCGGGTGACGTGGTCGAAGTCGGGTCGCTCGTGCGTGATGTCGCCGTCGGCGATCGCGTGACCGCCGAGGGGCACATTGTCTGTGGTCGCTGCCATCTGTGCCGCACCGGCAACTCGCACGTCTGCCCCAACACGCGCATCATCGGCGTCGATCGCGATGGTTGCTTCGCCGAGTACATCGCGATGCCCGCGACGAACGTCTGGCATCTCGACGCGGCGATCCCGTACGAGATTGGCGGAATCCACGATCCGATGGGGAACGCGTTCCACACGGCGCTCCACGGAACGGAGATCCCCGGTGCTACGGTCCTCGTAACCGGGTGCGGACCGATTGGAATCTTCGCGGTGGGAATCTGCGCAGCGGCCGGCGCGTCACGCGTGATCGCGAGCGACGTGAACCCGCGCCGCCTCGAGCTCGCGCGCAGCATGGGTGCTCACGATGCAGTGCATCCGTCCGATGTCGAGCAGACCGTGCGCAACGCCACCGAAGGACTGGGCGTCGATGTCGTCCTGGAGATGAGCGGCGTCCCCGCCGCGATTCACCAGGCCTTCAAGGAAGTGCGACTCGGCGGGCGTGTGCAGATGCTCGGCATCCCCGCGCGACCGATAGAAGTGAACTTCGCCACCGAGATCATCTTCAAGGGAATCACGATTTACGGCGTGATCGGGCGCCGGATGTACGACACCTGGATCCAGATGTCGCAATTCCTCCGCTCCGGCAAGTTCGACCCCACGCCGGTGATCACCCACCGCTTCCCGCTCGAGGAGTACGACGCCGCGATCCATGCGATCAAGAGCGGCGACGCGGGGAAGGTGGTCTTTGAAATCAGTTGACAGAAGACGAGAAATCAGAAGACGAGGCTTCTTAAGACGAGAAGACGAGAGGTTACGGGTTGAGGGGGGTACGCACTGCTGGTTACTTCAGGGCATCTGAATCGGCGCCATTCGCCGCCTTCGATGCCCTTTCTCGTCTTCTCGTCTTCAGACAACTCGTCTTCTGGGTTACATGCCAAACCTTCCCTTCGTTCAAGAGCTCGAAGCGCGCATCGAGACTCTCAAGAGTGACGGTGTGTACAAGCGGCTCAATCACCTCGCATCGCCGCAGTCGGCGTGGGTGGAGATGGAGGGGCGCGGGCGCACGCTGATCCTGTCTTCCAACAACTACCTCGGGCTCTGCGACGAGCCGAGTGTGGTGGAGGCGGGGATCGAGGGGCTGCGGAAGTTTGGAGCTGGCACGGGGAGCGTGCGCTTCATCTGCGGGACGTTCACGGTGCATCGCGAGCTTGAAGCGGCGCTCGCTCGCTTCGTCGGGACCGAAGCGTCCATGAGCTACGTCTCGGCGTGGAATGCCAACGAAGGATTGACGGCGACGATCGTGGAGGCGGGAGACTTCGTCATCTCCGACGAGCTCAATCACGCCTCGATCATCGATTCGATCCGGCTGGCCAAGTCGATCACCAAGTGCACCACGGCAGTCTACAAGCACTCGGACCTCGACGACCTGGTGGCCAAGCTCGAGGCGAACAAGGGGGCGCGCCGACGGGTGATCTGGACGGATGGCGTCTTCTCCATGGAAGGGAGCATCGCCAGGCTTCCCGAGCTGTTGCAGGTGGCGCGCGATCACGATGCCATCCTCGTGATGGACGACTCGCACGCAACGGGCGTGCTCGGTGCGACGGGGCGCGGGACGGCGGAGCACTACGGCGTCCTCGGCGAGGTGGACGTGATCACATCCACGTTAGGCAAGGCGGTTGGTGGCGCGGCCGGAGGCTTCGTGGCGGGTCCGGCGGCGTTGTGCGACATGCTCACGCAGCGCTCGCGTCCGCAGCTCTTCTCCAACGCGCTGCCGCC
>CAZWVG010000412.1:0-4104 GCA_964637355.1 uncultured Gemmatimonadaceae bacterium | reverse complement strand
GATGATCGGCGGCTCGACGTAGCCGTCGCGCTCCTGTCCCATCCCGATGCACGACATGAGGGCATTGCACAGGCACTGCCG
This sequence comes from uncultured Gemmatimonadaceae bacterium, assembly GCA_964637355.1. GTDB lineage: Bacteria > Gemmatimonadota > Gemmatimonadetes > Gemmatimonadales > Gemmatimonadaceae > SCN-70-22. The sequence continues at coordinate 4,023 of CAZWVG010000412.1, read as the reverse complement.
ATCGGTAGTCTCGCACATCGAGCCCCCCTTCTTCACGAACTGATCCTCGGGCTCGGACGGGCAGCGATAGATGATCTTCCCCTCTTCGGTGTGTACGGCGGTGCGGAGATACCCGAGGTCGCACACGCGCGTGCGAATCGAGTGGAGCACCGGCTTGTCGTCGACCATCGCGACCTTGAACGGGTAGCCGGTGGGCGAGGCGCGGGGGTCGGTGCGCACGGTGAGGCGATCCTGCGATGCCGCGTCGACGACCGCTGAGCGGACGTCACCGGAGAAGCCTGACTCCTCGCTGTACGCGAAGAGCGTGCCCACCTGGATCCCCGTCGCTCCTACCGCGAGCGCCGCTTCGAGTCCCTCGGGCGATCCGGAACCGCCAGCAAGCCAGAAGGGGAGGCCAATCTCGCGCATCGCACCCATGTCGACGACGTCGCGCTCGCCGTAGATCGGCTCGCCGCTCTCCGACAGGCGCAACGCGCCGCGGGGTGGGGCGTTGTGGCCGCCGGCGGTCGGTCCCTCGACGATGAAGCCGTTCACCTCGCCGGTCGACTTGCGCGCCAGGTTCTGCGCCAGCGAAGCCGCCGAGACGATCGGGAAGAAGAGCGGGCGCTCGAGCGGCGTGGTGACCACGTCGTTATGCGCCTTGGGATCGAACGTGAGGTACTCGGTTGCGCCTGACGGAAGTCCCTCGACATCGAACTTCATGCGCGCCGTTTCATGCTGCGCCATCGCGTCGAGCGCCCCGGGAATCTCGCGCGGGATCCCGGCGCCCATCAGGACCACGTTCACCCCCGCCAGCATCGCACCGTAGAGCACCGGGAGGTTCGGCATCTGCAGCTTGGTGAGGAGATTGATCCCCACCATCCCGTCGTGCCCTTCCTTGGCCAGCGTCACCTCCACGAACGACGACAGCATAGTGAGCTGCTGCCGGATCGTGCTCACGTTCTGCTTGTACATCGGGAGGAGGCGGTACGGCTCGTCGCGTTGGCGCCCCTCGGGCTTGAAGAAGCGACGCATAGCGTACGCCGTCACGTCGGGGAGGGGGAAGCGCGCCATCGCGCGCCGCACGCTCCCGCAGGGGTCGCCATCCTGCAGGCGCCGCACCAGGACGGAGTCGATCGCGGTCCCCGAGACCACACCGAGCTGCCCTGCCGATGACACGGTGCGGGCCAGGCGCCAGTTCGAAACGGCGATCCCCATGCCGCCCTGGATGATCTGCGGAAGTCGGAGTCGTTGGTTCATGTCACAACGGGTTCGGCGCCGTGCAGCGAGGGATGCACGACCGGAAGGGAGAATCGCGGAACGTCGAACGAGGGGGACGGGAGGGGAATGGCGAGCGGGTGAGCCGCACTCCGCTCACCCGAGACGCAGGGAACGATCCCCCTCCCGGAATCGCCCCCATTCAGAAGACGCGAAAGATGTCGAGAGGGCACGCATGAGTCGATAGGGAAGCGGAAATCCGCCAGAATGTCCCGATCCACCCCGCGTGCCCCGATTCTCGTCTTCTCGTCTTCTCGTCTTCAGAAAACTACTGAGCCACCGGCTTTACCGTGGGATACTTGATCCCGAGCTGCTCCAGATACGTCGGATACTTGGTCGGGTCGTAATAGAATTTGCTCATCAACGGCCGGTACTTGGCCATGATGTCCTCGTTGAGCCAGGTCGGCGGGCCGTCGTTAGGTCCGAGGAACGACTTGTACTTCTGGGTCTTGGTCTGGACGTTGTTGAAGTAGTCCCAGGCGTCGGCGACCACCTTCGGGGTGAGCAGGATGTCGAGGAGCGTGAGCGCCTGCACCTTGGCGCCGGCCACCGCTCCCTTGTGGGCGATCGGCGTCGCCATCGAGATCCCGTTCGCCCAGTTGTGTCCGGGGAGTCCGGGAATGTTCGACGGATAACGCAGCGTCACCGTCGGGACGTTCCACGAGATGTCGCCGATGTCGTCCGAGCCGCCACCTAACGAGCGCGACATGTCGACCGGGCCACCGAGCGCATCGACCTTGGTCTCGAGACCCTGCTCCTTGACGCCGAGCTCGTGCTGGATCCCCTTCGCCAGCGCGATGTCGTTGGCATCCCACTTGGGGAGCCCCACGCGTTCGATGTTCGCCTGCGTGACCGAGGCGATCGTCTTGTTGAAGTGCCCGCTCCACGCCGAGCCGAGGATGATCACCGAGTCGAGCTTCGTGTCGGTCATCATTGCCGCACCCTGCGCGATGCGCTTCGCCGCCTCGAAGTTCGCCATCACCTTGTCGTAGTCGCGCTCGCGGATGTAGAACCAGATGCTCGCCGTCTGCGGGACCACGTTCGGCTGGTCGCCGCCGTCCTTGATGACGTAGTGCGAGCGCTGCGCCGGCTCGAGGTGCTCGCGCTTGAACTCCCACCCCTGGCCCATCAGCATCACTGCGTCGAGCGCCGACTTGCCGCGCCACGGCGCGCCGGCCGCGTGCGCCGTCTGCCCCTTGAACTTGAAGAGCGCCGTCACGATCGCGTTGGAGCCGGACTGTCCCCACGACACGCCGAGGTTGTTGCCGACGTGGGTGAAGAGCGTGATGTCGACGTCCTTGAACACGCCAGCGCGCACCAAATGCGCCTTGCCGGCAACCTGCTCCTCGGCGATCCCGGGCCAGATCTTGAGCGTTCCCTGGATGTGCTCGCGTTCCATGATGTCCTTGACCACGAGCGCCGCCGCGATGTTCACCGCCTGCCCCGAGTTGTGCCCCTCGCCATGCCCCGGCGCGCCGGGAACGATCGGCTCGAAGTAGCCGAAGGCCGGCTTCTGGTTCGACTGCGGGATGCCGTCGATGTCCGAGCCGAGCGCGATCACCGGCTTGCCGGATCCCCACGTGGCCACGAAGGCTGTCGGCATCCCCGCGACGCCGCGCTCGACCGAGAACCCATTCTTCTCGAGCAGCCCCGTCAGGTACTTCGACGTCTCGAACTCCTGCATCCCGAGTTCGCCGTACGAGAAGATCTGGTCGACGATCTCCTGAATGAGCTTGGCGCGCGCATCGATCTTGGTGAGCGCCTCGGCTTTGAGCTTCTCGAGGCGTGGGTCGGGCTTGGGAGCAGCGGCCTTCTGCGCGTTCACCGGCACTGCCATGCCTAACGTCGAAGCCACCACGCCGAGCGTCGCGACGCGGGTCAGCAAGTGCCGAGGAGTTCCAAACAACCAGCTACGCATGATGAAAGGAGTTTGAGGTAAGGAGACAGGGAGAGTAGGAGAGCAGGAGAGTGCGAGAGAAGGAGAGAAGCGCTGTACGGGTGAAGGAGTGAGCGAGGCGAGAAAGCGGTCCCTCGTCTTCTCGTCTTCTCGTCTTCAGGTCACTGAATACTGGGCTTGAGCGTGGGATACCGAATCCCTAGCTGCTCCAGATAGGTGGAGAATCGAGTAGGGTCATAATAGAACGGCTTCATCAACGGCCGCCACTTGGCCATGATCTCCTCGTTGAGGAACGTCGGCGGTCCGTCGTTAGGGCCGAGGAAGGACTTGTACTGCTTGTCCTTCGTTTGCACGGTGCGGAAGTAATCCCAGGCGTCGGCGACGATCTTTGGCGTGAGCAGGAGATCGAGCATCGTCAGCGCCTGCACCTTGGCGCCGGCCACCGCGCCCTTGTGCGCGATCGGCGTCGCCATGGCGATCGCATCCGCCCAGTTGTGCCCCGGCGTCCCCGGGATGTTCGACGGATACGAGAGCGTGATCGTCGGGACGTTCCACGAGATGTCGCCGATGTCGTCGGACCCGCCGTAGACGATCTGGTCGGGGACGGGGCCAGGAAGCGGGGCGATCGTCCTCGAGAGCCCGCTGTCGGGAGAGCCCATCTCGCGCTGCAGCGCCTTGGCCAGCGCCATGTCGTTGTCGTCCCACTTGGGCAATCCAACGCGCTGGATGTTCGCGTACGCCGCCTCTGCGACCGCCTTGTTGAAGTGCACGTCCCACGCCGAGCCGATGACCTGCACCGTGTCGAGCTTGGTGTCGGTCATCATCGCCGCGCCCGCTGCGATGCGTTTGGCCGTCTCGAAGTTGCGCGT
>CAZWVG010000411.1:0-4133 GCA_964637355.1 uncultured Gemmatimonadaceae bacterium | reverse complement strand
AGCTCCATCATCTCCCGCGACATCCACGTGGCCTTGTGCACGCCGTTGGTCACGTGCCCGATCGGCACCTGGTCCACGTCACGATCGGGCCAGAGCGGCGACCAGATCTGGCGCGAGACTTCGCCGTGCTTGCGCGCCACGCCGTTCACGTAGCGCGAGAGGCGGAGTGCGCAGACGGTCATGTGGAAGCGCCCCTGTTCCTCGGTCGGGTGCTCGCCGATGCCGAGGAACTGCTCGCGCGTGATCCCCATCCCTTCCCACACCGGGCCGGAGCACTGCTCCACCTGGTCGAACGAGAAGGTGTCGTGTCCCGCGGGAACCGGGGTGTGCGTGGTGAAGACGCTCGACGAGCGCACCTTCTGCACCGCCCCTTCGAAGCTCAGCCCTTCGTCGATGTACTCGCGCAGCCGCTCGACATGCATGAAGGCAGCATGCCCTTCGTTGGCGTGCCACGCAGTCGGGGCAATCCCCAGTGCGCGCAGGATGCGCACACCACCGACGCCCAGCAGCCACTCCTGCCGAAGGCGAACGTCGGGGCCGCCGGCGTAGAGCTTCGACGTGAGATCACGATCGGCGGGATCGTTCTGCTCGAGATTGGAGTCGATGAGATAGACGGGGACGCGCCCCACATTCATGCGCCAGGCGGAGAGACAGATCTCTCGCCCGAAGGTGCGCACCTTCGCGAGGCACGGATCACGCCCCGGGAGGATGACCTGCTCGAGCGGCGTGTTCGCGACGTCGAACTGCTCGTCCGAATCCTCCTGCCACCCATCGAGGCGGAGCTTCTGGTCGAAGTAGCCGCGGGTGTAATAGAGGCCGATCCCCACCAGCGGGATCCCCAGGTCCGACGACGACTTGCAGTGATCGCCGGCGAGCACGCCCAATCCCCCCGAATAAATGGGGACGGAATTGTGCAGCCCGAACTCGGCGCAGAAGTAGGCGACCGTCCCCCCGGCGACATCGGCATGGTGCGACGTGAACCAGGTGTGCTCGAACGAGCGCTCGCGCTCGTACTCGGTCATCACCCGGTCGTACAGGTCGAGGAAGCGCGGGTCGCGCGAGAGTTCGCTCAGCCGCTCGGGGGCTGCGCGCCGCAGGATCGCCAGCGGATTGTGCCGCGTGAGGTGCCAGAGCGGCTCATCGATCATGGCGAAGAGCTGGCGCGCATTGCGGCTCCAGCTCCACGACAGGTTGGTTGCGACTGGGCCGAGCCCTTCGATGCGCTCGGGGAGGTACGGGATCTTTATGCGATCGACAGACATGGGGGGGCAAACTAATGTGGCCGGACTTGGGGGCGTAACCGTTTCCAGTCGCGCCGAAAACCCAACTCAGATCAGAACGACCGAGCGCGCCTTTCGGCACGCGCGGGAGAGTGCCGTTCGGTACGTACGGGAGCGTGCGATTGGGCGCGCGCGGGAAGGAGTGAGCCTAGCGACGTCGGGGCCTTGGCGGGAGATATTGACATCGCCGCCGGTACCGGCTCATCCGCGTACCCCCAGGTGCACTTGGCGCGACATGGCCGCGAACTTTTCGCTCGCCACCTCGTCGCGCGTCAGGAGCGAGACCACGAACCCCACGGCAAACGAGAGCGGGATCGTGATCAGCGCCGGATTCTTGAGCGGGAAGAGCGCCCCCTCGTGCTTGAGGATGTCGACCTGAATGGTGGGGGAGAGGTAGATCAGGATGACCGTGGCGAACGCCCCGACGATCATGCTGCTCACCACCCCCGTGGTCGTGCACCCCTTCCAGAAGATCGAGAGGAGGAGCGCCGGGAAGTTGGCGCTGGCGGCGATGGCGAAGGCGAGCGACACCATGAACGCCACGTTCTGCCCCTTGAAGATGATCCCCAGCAGGACGGCGAGGATGCCGAGCGCCACGGTGGCGATGCGAGCCACGCGGAGCTGCTCGTGCGCGGTCGCCTCGCCCTTTCTGGCCACGCTCACCCAGAGGTCGTGCGAGAGGGCCGCGGCACCAGACAGCGTGAGCCCGGCGACGACGGCGAGGATGGTGGCGAAGGCGACCGCGGCGATGAAGCCGAGGAACGGCGTTCCGCCGAGTGCTTCGGCGAGGAGCGGCGCCGCCATGTTTCCACCCTTGTCGACCGAGGTGATCGTTTCGGGGGAGACCAGGACCATCGCGCCGAAGCCGAGGATGAAGGTCATCAGATAGAAGAATCCGATCAGCCCGGTGGCGTAGAAGACCGACTTCCGCGCGGCCTGCGCGTCGGGAACGGTATAGAAACGCATGAGGATGTGCGGGAGACCGGCCGTTCCGAACATCAGCGCCATACCGAGCGACACGGCATCGAGCGGATTGGCGACGAGCTTTCCGGGCGCCAGTACCGCGTCACCATAGCGCTCCGATGCCGCCCGGAAGAGGGCCATCGGCGAAAAGTTGAACTGGGCCAGGACCATTACCGCGAGGATCGTCGCACCGGCCAGCAGGAGAAACGCCTTCACGATCTGCACCCACGTGGTGGCGATCATCCCGCCGAACAGCACGTAGGCGATCATGGCGATGCCCACCACCACGATCGCCGTCTCGTAGTTCAGCCCGAACATCAGCTTGATCAGTCCACCGGCGCCGACCATCTGCGCGATGAGGTAGAACAGGACCGTCGCCAACGTCCCGATGGCCGCCGCAATGCGCACCGGTGCCTGCCGCATCCGCGCCGCGACCACATCGGCGAAGGTGTACTTCCCGAGGTTGCGCAGCGGCTCGGCGATCAGGAAGAGCACCACCGGCCATCCGACCAGCCAGCCGGTCGAGTAGATGAGCCCATCGAAGCCGGTGGTCGACACGAGCCCGGCGATTCCGAGGAACGAGGCGGCGCTCATGTAATCACCGGCGAGCGCAAAGCCGTTCTGCCCCGCCGAGATGGAGCGCCCGGCGGCGTAGAAATCCTCGGTGGTGCGAGTGCGCCGAGCCGCCCAGTAGGTGATCCCGAGCGTGATGGAGATGAAGACGAAGAAGAAGCCCATCGCCACGGCGTTCGGTTCACCGATCGACGTAGTCCTGGGCGCCGCCTGCGCCGCCGCCTGTCCGGCCGCCTGCACGAGTGGTGAAATGATGGAGGCGATCACCGGGACAGCTCCGCCAGCTCACGATCGTAGTGTGTGTTCGCCCAGCGCACGTACCACCACGTCAGCAGCCAGGAGATCACGATCACCAGCGCGCCGAGCAGGATCCCCCAGGTGAGCCCCGGTGCGATGAGGGTGCCCATCAGCGGCTTGTCGAAGGCGATGAGGAGGATGAAGCCGAAGTAGAGCACGATCATCGCCGCGGTGAGCGTGATGGCGATGCGTGCGCGGCGAGCCGACAACTCGCGAAGGCGCTGTTCGTTCATGGAGGGGAGGCGGCGGGGGAGAACGTCGCGGCGGCAGGGCGGAGAACGTGAAGAGCGCGGGGCGATGCTGCAAGTCATTCGCTCCCTTTTCACGCATCCCGCGTCGATCACGCGCACGTGCCCAACGGCACGACGGCAGCTCCGCACAGCGTCGAACCGCCGCTCCGTGCCGGCGCAACGCAACCAGCTCGCGCGACTACAGCCCTTCGTCCTCTTCGACGTCCCTCACGCGCACGCACTCGGCGAGCGCGTCGACCATCGTCGCATCGAGCTTCGTCCCGCGCTCCTTGTCGAGGATCGCAAGCGCCTTCTCGATAGGCATACCGGCTCGATATGGGCGATCCGCCGTCAGTGCTTCGTAGATGTCGGCGACCACCAGCGCGCGCGACGGCGCGTCGAGCTCGTCGCCGCGCAGCTTCCACGGATACCCCGTCCCGTCGAGCTTCTCGTGATGTGTCGACGCCTGGCGGGCAAACGACGAAAAGGCGGAGACCTTCCCGAGGATCTCCCAGGTGTACAGCGGGTGCGACTGCACCGCGGCGCGTTCGTCGTCCGCCAGCGGGCCGTTCTTGTCGAGGATACGGTTGCTCACCCCCACCTTACCGATGTCGTGCAGCAATCCCGCGCGCCGCGTGCGACGCAGCGTCTCGGCATCGAAGCCCATCCGCTCACCGATCGCACACGCATACATCGCGACGTTGGACGAGTGAGCGAAGGTGAACGGCGACTTGGCGTCGATGATCTCGGCGAACGCCTCGGCGACGCGATCGAGCCCCGCGTCGTCGAC
>CAZWVG010000410.1:0-4142 GCA_964637355.1 uncultured Gemmatimonadaceae bacterium | reverse complement strand
TGGCCGCGCCGGCGAGCACGAGCCCGCCCTCGTCGACGAGCAGCACGACGCGAGCCCCTGCACGCTCCACATCAGCGAAGACGGAGCGTGAGGCATCGAGTCGCGGGGGGCGCGCCGCCGCCGGAGCGACGGAAGGAGGCGCGTCGAGACGCCGACGGACTGCCGCGACGCGGGGATCGTCAGGCGCAAGCGTGTGCGCCTCCGTCCACCAGCGGGTCGCCGTCGATCGGTCGCCGCCGGCGAAGGCCAGCCACCCCAAACCGAGGCGCGCCCCGACGTGGTTCGCGTCGATGCGCAGCGTCATGTCCCACTCGTCGCGCGCGCGCGTACGATCGCCTCCGTCGGCTGCAATGCGGGCCAGCACGTCGTGACCGTCGGCGTGATACGGGTGCCGGCCGAGCCCGCGCACCGCAACCCGCATCGCCTCGTCGAGGCGCTTGGCACGACGCAACGCATCGGCGAGGGCGACCCAGGCCATCCCCCCAGGGTCGCGTGCCAGTGCCTCGCTCAGTCGTGCGATCTCGTCAGGCATCGACCGCCTCCAGCACCGCGCTCAGGCGTGAGGCGTGCGCGATGGCGTCGCGCGCCTGATCGCCGATAGGAGTTCCTGCCGCCATCAAGACGACCCGCTGCCAGTGCGAGATTGCCTGCCCAAGCTCCCCTCGGCGCGCCGAGAGCTTCGCGGCCTCCATGAGCGCCAGCGGGTTGCGCCCGTCGAGTTCGATCGACCGCCGCAACTCCTCCTCGCCTTCCATCTCGCGATCGAGCTGGAACAAGGCCCGCGCGAGGAGAAGGCGCCCTTCTGCGTCGTGCGGGGCGAGCGAGACGGCGGTCGCCCCGAAGGCGAGTGCGTCGTCGGCGCGCCCCTCGCGCAGTGCCTCGCGCGTGTCGTTGAGCAAGGTCGCGAGCTCCGCGCCGTCGCTCCCGGTCGTTGGTGCTTCGACCGGCTCGCGCACGACGACGATCCCGGTCGCCACGAGCCCGAAGGCGATCTTCGCCACCTGGAAGTCGCTGCGGCCGATGTTCGCCGCCACGCCACGCAGGTCGGTATCGCCATCGATGGCGGCGAGCACTTCCCATTCGTGCGGCAGCAGTTCGAGCGTCGACGGATGACGCGCGTCGACCGGCGCAAGCGAGGGAATCACGCCGAGGTGCGGGATGCGCTGCTGGATGTGCGTCCACTCGTCGATGCGGCGCGCCCCCTCCATCAGGAGCGCCTCCGTCGTCACCGCGGCCGTCGCGTCGGCGGACAGGTCGTCGAGGTCGACCTCGGTGAACGAGAAGAAGCCTTCCTGCCAGGCCATCAGCTCGAAGACCACCGCCTCGATCTGCTGCCGCACGTGGCGGTCGAGTTCCCGCTGCGAGAGCACGCCCTGCTGCACGAGCAACTCGCCAAAGCGACGCGACTCACCCGGCTCCTGCTGCCTGGCGCGCGCGCGCGCGACGTCGGCCTCGGTGATCTTGCCCGCACGCAGCAGCATCGCACCCAGCGGATGCGGGTTGGAGCGGACGGTGGCCGAGACGACGCGCCCGTCCTTGAAGAAGACGGTCCCTTCGTTGTCACGGAGCGCCGACGTCACGCGCAGCCGCCCAGTCTTCCGGCTCAGGTCGAGGAGCTGGAAGACGTCGTGGATGCCGAGTTCGCGGAGTGGTCCCTCGATCGCCATCGTCAGCTCTCGTGGCGCGGGGGACGACCGACGAAGATGCGCCGCAGGTCGTGCGCGGTGCGCGCATCGCGGCGCGCGCGACGCGCAAATGGGCTGGCCGGTTCGAGCTCGAGCACCCGCTCCCACCGCGCAATCGCCTCGTCGTAGCGATGCTGCTCGGCGAGGAGCACGCCGTCGAAGTAGAGCGCGGCCACGTGATCGGCGTCGAAGCGCAACACGCGCGCAACAGCGAATCGCGCGTCGTCGCGCGCGCCGGTGACGAAGAGCGACTCCGCGAGCGACGCCAACGCATCCAGGTGATACGGGTTGGTGGCGAGAAAGCCAGCCAGTGGTGCGATCGTACCGGCAGCATTCCCGGTTTCGCGTCGCAACGCGGCCAATGCGAGCACCGCATCGCCATACGTAGGGACGCTGGCCAGCGCCGCGACGAGTTCGCGCTCCGCATCGTCGAACAGGCTGCTCGCCTGAAGCAGCGCCGCCAGCTGCACACGGCAGGCGGCGAAGTCCTCGTCGAGCGCGATCGCGTGGCGGTAGGACTCGATCGCCAGAAGATCGTCGCCCATGGCGTGCGCGACTTGCCCGATCGCCTGCAACACGTCAGGGCGCATCGGCGCGAGGCGCCGCGCACGCGCGAGCACCGCCTGCGCGCCGTCGCGATCGTCCCCCTCGGCGTAGACCTCGGCGACGAGAAGGAGTGCATCGACGTCGTCACGCAGGTTCTCGCTCACCCAGTCCGCCGCCTCGCGCCCCTCGGCGTGGCGCCGCAGCGCGACCAGCGCCCGCAGTTCCCCGCTCCACGCGGCAGCCAGTTCGGAAGAGAGCGCCCGCGCCTCGCGATACCGTTCGAGCGCTTCGCCGGCAGCCCCGTGCGAGAGGAAGACATCGCCTAACGCCACGAGCCCGAGGTCGCGCGGCGCACCTTCGGCGATCGCGCGGCGCAGTTCCGCGCTGGCCCGCTCCAGGTCTCCCTCGGCCGACAACGCCAGTCCCGCGGCAAATGACTGTGTGCCTCGCGTGGCGGCGGGCGCGGTCGGGCGAGGGGCGAGTTCGTCGAACAACTGATCGAGCGCGCGCGGCTCGAACGAGAAGTCGCTCACGTCGCCCTCGCGCTGCTCGCCGCTCACATCGGGGGCGATCTCGAGCAACGGATCCTCGAACTCCAGGTCGACGGCGAGCTCGAACTTCTGCGGCGTGTAGTATGGGTCGAGCTCGAGCGCACGCTTCGTCTCACGCAGCGAGCCGGCGAAGTCGCCCAGGTTCGACAGCGCGAAGCTCAGGTTGTAGTGCGCCTCGGCGTAGTCGGCGCGCGCCTCGACGGCACGGGAGAAGGCGTTGCGCGCATCCTCGAACTTGCGCAGGTGCGCGAGGACGAGCCCCACGCCGTTCCACGCCACCGGATGCTCGGGGGCGAGGCGCAGCACCTGGCGGTACGCTTCGAGGCAGCGCTGGTGCTCGTTCTGCCGATAGAGGAGGAGCGCGAGGTTGAGGCGTCCCTTGATGAAACCCGGCTCCTCCTGCAACGCGCGCCGGAATGCGTCGAAGGCGCGGTCGGGGCGGGCGCCGTGCACGTGCGCCACGCCGAGGTTGTTGAGCGCGAGGACGTAGGCGCCGTCAGCCGCAATCGCGCGCTCGTAGCTCTCCGCGGCATCGGCGTGCCGCCCGTCCTGGTGGAGCGCGATACCGCGCTCATTCCACAGTTTGGGGGAATGCGGGTGCTCCTGCAGGAGGCGGTCATAGAGCTGCACTGCCGCCGCGGAATCCTTGCGGAGGAGGTGCATCTCGGCCATCGCCTGCAGCACCAAGGTGCGATCCTCGCCGCGGTCGAGCGCGAGGCGATATTCGCGCAGCGCCTCGGCGAGGTACCCCTTCTGCCGGAACGCGAGGCCGAGGTTGTAGTGGGCGAGCGTCCCCTCCTCGACCACGTCCATCGTGTTCGAGAGGCCGCGCGCCTCGCGCGCTTCGCGCACCCGTTCGTACGAGCGCGCATCGAAGCGTTCGAGCGAGAGGTTGGCGTGCGCCTTCCCTAACGACGGGTTGAGCTGCATCGCCTGGCGCGTGGCGGCGCGCGCCTCCTCGTGCCGCCCCAGGTCGCCGAGCACGAAGCCAAGGAGATACAGCGCATCGGCGTCGTCGGGGGCGAGTTCAACGGCGCGCTGCAGGTGCCGCAACGCCTCGTCGTTCAGCCCGCGATGATACGCCGTCTGCCCAAGGTGGAAGTGCAGCAACGCCCGGTCCGGCGCGAGTTCGACGGCGTACTGCAGCCATCGCTCGGCGTGCTCCAGATCTCCGCCCGCCGACTCGGCGAGCGCCAGGTGCAACATCGCGTCGACATCCTGCGGGTCGTCGCGCAGCAGCGCGCCGAACGCGTCGGCGGCCTGGCGCGTGTCGCCGAGCAGGGCGTAGGTGCGCCCCAACTCCCAGCGCGCGGCGCGGTCGCGCGGCGACGTGGCGAGCTGCGCGCGCAGCTCCTGCAAT
>CAZWVG010000409.1:0-4143 GCA_964637355.1 uncultured Gemmatimonadaceae bacterium | reverse complement strand
CTCCTTCCCCGAAGCGCTGCAGGCCGCGCGCGATGAGGGGTACGCCGAGGCCGATGCCTCGGCCGACCTCCGTGGCATCGACGCTGCCGCCAAGCTCGCGATACTCGCCACACTCGCCTGGCGCCGCCCGATCACCCGCGACGAAGTCTCCACGCGCGGCTTCGGTGGCGAAGTCGTCGACGCCGTGCGCGTCGCGAAGGCGCACGGCGCCCTCGTGCGCCTCGTCGCCGAGGCGTGGGAAGACAACGGACTTCACCTGCGCGTCGAGCCGCGAATCCTCCCCGAGGGCGACGTGCTCGCCCGCGTCGAAGGAGTGGTGAACGTGGTCGAGGTTCGGAGTGCGCTCGCCGGCCCGCTCGCCTGGTACGGCGCTGGCGCCGGCGGTGACCGCACCGCCTCGGCGCTGGTGGGTGACCTGCTGGCCGCGGCGCGCGCGCTCACCTCGCACAGCGCACGAATGATCGCGGCATAGCCCACCCGCGCCCCCGCCGATCCAATCTCCCGTCCCCCGTCCCCCACCCCCTCGCCACTCCCTATCTTACCACCGACGCCACCATCGTTCAGGCCGTTGCAGGAGGCTGAGCCATGACTACCACGCTCGATTCGGTCGCGCAGGCGACCGACCCGAACTCACTGCCCGAACTCACGCGCGAGGAAGTGGAGCGCTACTCGCGCCACTTGCTCCTCCCGGAAGTCGGCGCCCTTGGGCAGCGGAAGCTCAAGGCGGCGCGCGTTCTCCTGGTCGGCGCTGGCGGACTCGGCTCCCCCGCGGCGCTCTATCTCGCTGCTGCAGGTGTGGGGACGTTAGGCATCGTCGACTTCGACGTGGTCGATGTCACCAACCTCCATCGGCAGCTCCTGCACGGCACGAGCGACGTGGGGCGCAGCAAATTGGACTCGGCGATCGACCGCCTGCGCGACGTGAACCCGCACGTGATCGTCGAGCCCCACAACGTGCGCCTGACGTCGGAGAATGCGCTCGACCTCGTGCGCGCCTACGACCTCGTCGTCGACGGCACAGACAACTTCCAGACGCGTTACCTCGTCAACGACGCGTGCGTGCTCACCGGACGTCCCAACGTCTACGGCTCGATCTTCCGCTTCGACGGCCAAGTGTCCGTCTTCTGCACCCCCGATGGCCCCTGCTATCGCTGCCTCTATCGCGAACCGCCACCCCCCGGGATGGTGCCGAGTTGCGCCGAGGGCGGCGTGCTGGGAATTCTCCCGGGCCTGGTCGGTACGTTGCAGGCAACCGAGGCGATCAAGCTGATTCTGGGCGTCGGTGAGCCCCTCATTGGGCGCTTCGCCCTCGTCGATGCTCTCGGTGCGCGCTGGCGCTCCGTCAAGATTCGCCGCGACCCGACCTGCCCGGCGTGCGGCACCCGCGAGCTGCAAGCGCTCATCGACTACGATGCGTTCTGCGGCATTCCTGCTACCCCTGTTGTGGAGAAGTCCGTGCTCGAGATCACCCCGTTGGAACTCGCTGAGAAGCTGCGCCGCGGCGACGACTTCGACCTGCTCGACGTGCGCGAGCCGCACGAACAGGCTATCGCCAGCATTGCCGGCACTCGCCTCGTTCCACTCGGCGGCTTTGCCGGCGAGATCCCGTCACTCGATCCGTCGCGCGAGATTGTCGTGATCTGCCGCAGCGGTGCGCGCAGTGCGACCGCCGTCCGTCAGCTGCAAGCAGCGGGTTTCACCAAGGCCTACAACCTCGTCGGTGGAATCCTGCGCTGGTCGGATGATGTGGACCCGACCGTGGTGAAGTACTGATCGCCGGGACGCGCCCGGCGTGACGCCTGCGCGCCCGGCATCGAACAAGGGACGCGAACCGCGCCGCGAGATCCTCGCTCGACCGAAGCCGAGAAAGCCGGGGCCGACGTCGCGTGGGGCGAAGTCGCGTGGGGCGACGTCGCGTGGCGCGAATTCGCGTGGCGCGAATTCGCGTGGCGCCGGGCGACGCGCCCCCACCGGGTTGCAGCTGCCGGGTCCCGACCTCGCGCGCGGCTTCTCGGCGCGATTGCGCCGCTGGTTCCGCGTTCACGGACGCGACCTCCCGTGGCGGCGTACGCGCGACCCGTATCATGTGCTCGTCTCCGAGCTCATGCTGCAGCAAACGCAGGTGTCGCGCGTCGTCGACTACTACGATCGCTTCCTCACGCGCTTCCCGTCGCTCCACCACCTCGCCGAGGCCCCCCAGGCGCACGTGCTCGAGGCGTGGGCCGGTCTCGGGTACTACGCGCGTGCGCGCAACCTCCACGCCCTCGCCCAAGCCGTCACGCGCGACGGCGTCGGAACACTCCCCCCCGACCCGGCTGCCCTCCGCGCGCTCCCCGGCGTCGGAGCCTACACCGCCGGTGCAGTCGCCTCGTTCGCCTTCGAGCGGCGCGCCGAGCTGGTCGACACCAACGTCGCGCGCGTCCTGGCGCGTGTCTTCGCGCCACGCCTCCAGCCCAAGCGCCCGCGCGACCTCACGCAACTGTGGCGCATCGCCGAGGCGGTGCTCCCGCGCCGCGGCCCCACCGCGTGGACGCACAACCAGGCGATCATGGAGCTCGGGGCGGTGATCTGCACCGCCCGCGTTAGGCACTGCACGCGCTGCCCGGTCCGCACGCTGTGCGCCACCCGGTCGGCCGAACTCGTCGCACTCACGCGGTCGAGCCGCAAGGCGTCGTAACGAATCGCCCAGCCGTCCATGGACACACGCGTCCATGGACACACGCATCCATGGACGCACGAAGGGCCGTGGCGCGCATTCCACGCGCCACGGCCCTTTGCACACCCCGTGCGCGCTAGAACTTCGCGCGCTTCTTCGCGTAGTCGAGCGTCGACGTGTACGGACGCTCATCGTAGCCGGTGTAGATCTGCCGCGGACGGGCGATCTTCTGCTCCTTGTCGAGCAGCATCTCCTCCCACTGCGACAGCCATCCGGCCACCCGCGGGATCGCGAAGAGAACCGTGAAGTAGTCCGTCGGGAACTTCATCGCCCGGTAGATCAACCCGGTGTAGAAGTCGACGTTCGGATACAGCTTGCGCGAGATGAAGTAGTCGTCGGAGAGCGCGATGCGCTCCAGCTCCAGCGCGATCTCGAGGTCCGAGTCCATCCCCACCGACGCAAAGACTTCGTCGGCGAGCTTCTTCACGATCTTGGCGCGCGGATCGTAGCTCTTGTAGACGCGGTGCCCGAAGCCCATCAGGCGCCCCTTCCCCTGCTTCACGCTCTCGACGAAAGCCGGCACGTTCTTCACGTCACCGATCTCGTTGATCATCCGCAGCACTTGCTCGTTTGCCCCACCGTGCAGCGGGCCGTAGAGCGCCGAGATTCCGGCGGCTACCGCGCTGAACGGATCCACGTGCGACGAGCCGACGGCGCGCACCGCGTTGGTGGAGCAGTTCTGCTCGTGATCGGCGTGCAGGATGAAGAGAATCTCGATCGCCTTCGCGAAGATCGGGTTCGACTCGTACTTCGCCTCCGACATCCGCGCGATCATCGAGAGGAAGTTTTCGCTGTACGAGAGGTCGTTGTCGGGATAGATGAAGGGGAGTCCCTTCACGTGGCGGTACGCGAACGCCGCGATCGTCGGCACCTTCGCCAGGAGGCGAATGATCGAGATGTCGCGCGCTCGCTTGTCGAAGATGTCCTTGGCTTCGGGATAGAACGACGAGAGCGCCGCAACGCCCGCCACCATCATCGACATCGGGTGCGCATCATAGCGGAATCCCTCGAGGAACCGCTTGATGTTCTCGTGCACATACGTGTGGAACGTGATGTCGTGCACCCACGCGTCGTACTCGGGTTGCGTGGGGAGTTCGCCATTGCGCAGCAGGTACGCCACCTCGAGGAAGCTCGCGTTCCCCGCCAGCTGCTCGATAGGATAGCCGCGATAGCGCAGGATGCCGGCGTCACCATCGATGTAGGTGATCGCGCTGCGGCACGACGCCGTGTTCATGAAGGCCGGGTCGTAACCCATCAGCCCGAAATCGGAGTCGCTGACCTTGATCTGCTTCAGGTCACTCGTGCGAATCGTGCCATCGACGATCGGCACGGTATAGCTCTTCCCGGTCCGCGAGTCACGGATCTCGAGGTTGTCGGTGCTGGCTTGTGGCGCCTGCGACGTCGCCGTCGTGCTCATGTCCCGGTCT
>CAZWVG010000408.1:0-4210 GCA_964637355.1 uncultured Gemmatimonadaceae bacterium | reverse complement strand
GGTGGCGGAGGTTCGTCGTCTTGCCGCCGAGACCTGGGCCGTAATAGACGATCTTGAGCAAGATCTCGCGGACGGCGTGCTGGACGACCGGCATGGACTGCCGGCAACTATAGACTGATTTGGGTCACGCGCGCGGCTCACGCGGACGGGCGCGACGACGGCGTGGTGAGCGCGGTCGATGGCGAGTGGCAGACGTGGCACGGCGGGCGCATCGACCAGTTTGTGCGCCTGGATATCGCCATCTACGACGGCTTCTCGGGGGGCGCGGCGATCGATGCGAGTGGCCGCCTGCTGGGGATCAACTCCTCGGGGCTCGCCCGGGCGTCGGCGATGACGATCCCGCTCGCCACCGTGGAGCGGGTCGCCGAGCAGCTCCTCGCCAGCGGGCGCGTGCGCCGCGGCTATATCGGGTTAGGGGTGCAGCCGGTGCGCCTCCCCGGCGGCGTGGTGACCGCGCACTCGCTCGGCGCCGGCACCGGGTTGATCGTGGTCTCGATCGAGGAAGGAGGGCCGGCACACGCGGCCGGGATTTCGTTGGGCGACGTGGTGATCGCCTGCGAGGGACGGACGACGTCGGACCCCGCCGACCTCCTCGCCGCCCTGACCGGGGACCGGATCGGAACGCCGATCGCGCTGCGCATCCTGCGCGGCGGTACACCGTCGGACGTGGCAGTTACCGTGGGAGAGCGCCAGCGGCGCACGGAGGGATAGATGCAGACCATGACTGGAGCCGGACCGGCGATCGCTGCCGGACTCGAACTCGATGCACTCGCGGCACTCGTCCGCAGCTTCACGGTCGAGCTGCGGGGACGCTCCGGTCCAACGACCGGGAGCGGCGTCGTGTGGCAGGCCGATGGGCTGATCGTGACCAACGCGCACGTCGTGCGCGACCAGCGCCCGATCGTCTCCACCGCGACGTCGGGGGAGTGCGAGGCGCGCGTGCTGGCGGTCGACCCGCGGCGCGACCTCGCCCTCCTCTCCATCGACGCCCCCGACCTTCGCGCCGCGCCGATCGGTGACGTGGAATCGCTGCGCGCCGGCTCGCTCGTCCTCGCCCTCGGCCACCCGATGGGGGTCGCGAACGCGATGTCGCTCGGCGTCGTGCACGCAGTGACGACAAAGCGCGGGATGCCGCGCTACATCGCGTCGGACCTGCGACTCGCCCCGGGGAACTCCGGCGGGCCGCTCGTCGACAGCGCCGGTCGCGTCGTCGGGATCAACGCGATGATCATGGGTGGGCTCGGCGTCGCCATTCCGAGCTCGGTCGTGCGCCGCTTCCTGCACGACGTGTCGCGCAGCGGGAACGTCTCCTTCGCCTCGCCGCTCGCCGCGTGATCCGCCTCGCGCTGGCCGCCCCCTCGGCCATGCTCCTCGCCGGACTCGAGGCGTTGGTGATGCGCGATGGCGCATTCACCGTAGTGGAACGCGTCGCGCACCTCGACGACGTCGCTGAAACGCTCGAAGGAGCCGACGTCGACGTCGTGGTAGCGGTCGTGGACGCCCCGTCGCGCCTCGCACTCCCGTCGACGTCGGACGGTGACCCGGTCGCGCAGCGCTGGATCCTGCTCCTCGACGGCGATGCCGATGTCGTAGCCGAGTGGGTGAGGCGCGGCGCGCGCGCCGTTCTCCCGCGCGACGCCGAGGGGCAGGAAATCCTCGCCGCGATCGACGCCGTGCACGCGGGGCTCGCGGTCGTCCCCGCGAGCGTCGCCGATGCGCTGACGGCTCGCGCGGCGCGAGGTACGCCGCGACTCACGTCGGCTTCCACGGCCGAAGCGGCGCCCCTCTCCCCCCGTGAGCGCGAAATCCTCGCCCTCCTCGCCGAGGGGATGGGAAACAAGATCGTCGCCGCGCGGCTCGGGATCTCCGAGCACACGGTCAAGACGCACGTCGCGTCGATCTTCCAGAAGCTCGGCGCCGACACCCGCGCCGAAGCCGTCGCCATCGGGGCGCGCACCGGGCTGATCCTGCTCTAGCGCCGGACTGCCGGACGAAGGGATACTGGGGGAGCCAACCCGCCCCTCGCTTCAAACCCTCGCGGAGGGGGGACTGTCCCACCAAGCGTCCCCCCAATCCCGATACGCCCATGAATCGTTCTCTCGCTCTCTCCGCGATCGCCCTCGCCGCCGTGGCCGTCGCTGCCGTTCCCGCGCTGGCACAGCAGGTCCAGGGGCGCAACGATCGCGTCTTCACGACCAGCGCCCCGGTGAGTTCCGGCGGCGACGTGCGCATTTTCGCCGGCTCTGGCGACATCACCATCACCGAAGGCTCCGGCAGCAACGTCGAGTTCAGGGCCGAGAAGGACGACCGCCGCGGACGCATCGACGACGCCGGCTTCATCGTCCTGCGCGGAAGCGATGGCGTCACGATCTGCGCCGTGTACGATGAGGACGACGAGTGCGACTCCGACGGGCTCCGCAGCCACTCGCGCTCCGGTTGGAACCGCGGGCGTCGCGAGCGGGTGAAGCTCACGATGACGGTCACCGTTCCGCGAGGGGCGCACCTTCGCACCTCGAGCGGCAACGGCGACGTGTCGGTCTCGGCGCGGTTGGCCGAGGCGCGCGTCTCGAGCGGGAACGGGCGGGTCAAGGTCTCCAAGGTGGCCGGGCGCGTCGACGTTTCGTCGGGAAATGGCGAGGTATCGGTGGACGATGTCGGCGGCTCGGTGAGCGCCCGCTCGGGGAACGGCGACGTGACGATCGGGACGATCAACGGGCCGGTGAATGCCTCGTCGGGGAATGGCGATGTCCGCGTCTCGATGGACCGCCTCACCGGGAACGACGACATGGAGTTCACCTCCGGCAACGGGCGGATCGAGGTCGTCGTCCCCTCGGACTTCTCGGCCGAAGTAGAGGCGCATTCGGGGAACGGGCGCATCTCGACGGACTTCCCGATCACCATCCAGGGGAAGCTGACGCCGTCGCGCCTCCGCGGAACGATCGGCAACGGCGGTCGCCGACTCCGCATGTCGACCGGCAACGGATCGATGGAAATCCGAAAGAAGGCGTAGTTGATGGTGTAGAGCGCGCGGATGGGGGCCGAAACTCAAGGCGAGGCCATTTTCCGGAGAGTCTCGTGCCCCATCCAACGCCTACGCGCCCCTTCGCCGCTCGCATCGAACGTCACGTTGAGGTTCGCCTCAAGGACGTCGACGCCGATCACCACTTCATCAGTTCGCAGTCCGAGACGATCAACGTCAGCGACCACGGACTCCTGATGGAGGTCCCGTCTGCCCTCGACGCCTGCGTCGGGCAGGAAGTCGTGGTCTCCCTTCATTGGAAAGACGGGGAGTTCGAATCGCCCGGCGAGATCGTGCGCTTCGAGAGCCCGTACTGGCGCGACGGAACCAGCAGCGTGATGGGGGTGCGCCTGGACAAGGCGATCCCGCCATCGCTCCTCGCGGCCACCCCGCCGACTCCGTAGGGAGCTCCGCCACTTTGTAGTCGAGCTCAGGGGAGCCGCCACCCGCCGCTCCCTCAGGTCACCGTGTGTCATTCGCAGGCCGTCCCGTTGAAACGGGGCGGCCTGTTTGCGTTTGCCATCACTGGACGGCCGGGGGGAGGACACGCCTCGCCCGCATGCGTTTCCGCCAGCCGCAACCGACCAACCGGGAGCGTGCGTTCATCGCGACTTCATGACGCGCATCCTCAATCCTGCTATGTTCTTGCGAGCAGCGAGCGGGGGACGGGGCGGGGCGTGCGCTACCGCACGGACGCGGCGATTGCCGCCGAATAGCATGATCGATTGAGGTGCCGGCACGGGCGGGCGCCACTTCACTCGTCCCAGTTGCACCGAATGAGCTCTGTGGTCACCCCTCAGTCCGTCGTCGTCACCGCACCGAGTGCGCCGGATTCGGGCGCGCCCGTTTCGGCGCGTGAGAGCGCAGCGTCGCGTGCCGACGGCGGAGTGAGCGCAGACTTTCGGAATACCGGGATTCTCCCAACGCACATCCCGGGGCTCGACGCGCTCCGTGGGTTCGCCGTCCTCCTCGTGGTGGCTCGGCATGCGTCGGCGGTCCCGACGCCGGAGAACCCGATTGCCGCTTTCGTGATCGAGGGGATGCGCGCGGGCTGGATGGGGGTCGACCTCTTCTTCGCCCTCTCGGGCTTCCTGATCACCGGGATCCTTCTCGACACCAAGGGGACGCCGGGGTATCTGCGCAACTTCTACGCGCGCCGCACCCTCCGGATCTTCCCGCTCTACTTCACCT
>CAZWVG010000407.1:0-4214 GCA_964637355.1 uncultured Gemmatimonadaceae bacterium | reverse complement strand
GTCGTGCGAGGTGTTGTCGATGCGGAGCGCGCGCTCGATGAGGTACATCGTGCGTGTCTTCTGTCGCAGCGTCTCGTTGCGGCGGTGAAGCTCGATGTGCGCCTGCTCCAGCTGCGCAACGGCGGCGGTGAGCTGGTGCTCGAGCGACTGCGACTTGCGCGTCGCGCGGCGCTCTTCTTCCTGCGCCGCCGCGGTCTCGCGCTCGAGCTGCAGGAGGCGCTCCGAGTCGGCCTGACTCGCATGCGAAACCGCTCCGCGCGCGCGCCCCAGTTCCACCTCGAGCGCTCCGAGCTTTCGGATGTATTCGCCGTGCACGCGCTGGGTGACGTCCTCGAGCGTGCGTACCGCCTCGTCGCGCGCCTCGCGCTCGCCGAATCGCCCGTAGGCGAGTTCGAAGAGGGCGACCGCTGGTGCGAATCGCTCACTCGTGCGCGTGCCGAACATCCGTCGCTGTTCGTACAGCGCGAGGACGCCGGAGAGGTCGCCGTCGGTCGTTAGGCCGTGGAGCGAAAGGATGCCGCCATCGGCGAAGAGCGTGAGCCCGAAGAGGCGCGCGTACTCGGCGGATCGGTCACCCAGGTCGACGAACTGTCCCCCGTTGGCGATCATCGCCCGCGCCGCGGGCGGGAGATGATCGATCGTCGTGTCGACGGTTCCGCGCACGACGTGATCGCCCGAGGGTGTCAGCCGTTCGCGCATCATGTCGCGGCGGCCGTCGTAGCGAAACAGCGAGACCAATGCCGACCGGTCCGCCTCCGCGAGCGCCTCCCCCAGGGCGACGAGTGACGCGTCGAGGTCGGGCGCCACACTGAGCGCGTGCGCGAGCGAGGGGAGGCTTCGTATCGACATGTCGGGTGAGTGCGCGACGCCGTACACAACAGGGTGCACGACGGGCCACGCCGCGGTGCAAAGTGGCGCGCGTGATCGGGCGAAGTCAATTGGCGTTCCACACACCGCAACGCCCCCGCACTTTGCTTGACTTGAATGGGTGCCGGGCTAACTTTCCGCCCGATGTCGGTGCGCACCCTGCAGCTTGTGCTGCACTACGACGGAGCCGCGTTTTCCGGGTGGCAAGTCCAGCCCGAGCGACGCACCGTCCAGGGTGAAGTAGAGCGGGTGCTCGCCACGCTGTGCGGTGACCGAATCGCGGCCCACGGGGCCGGTCGCACAGACGCAGGCGTGCATGCGCGCGGGCAAGTGGTTGGAGTGCGAGTGCCGGAGAAATGGACCGCGACCTCGCTGCGTCGCGCCGTCAACGCACTCCTCCCGAACGACGTGTGGGTAGCGGCGGCGCACGACATGCGCCCCGAGTTCCATGCACGGTTCAGCGCGCTCTCCCGCCGGTACTCGTACTACGTTGGAACGGATGACGACGCACAGTCCCCCTTCCGACGCCGCACCGAGTGGGCGTTGCACCAGCCGGTCGATCGCCGCGCGCTCGACGCGTTCGCACGGGAGATCGTGGGCAATCACCGGTTTGTCGCCTTCGCTGCCCGCGGTTCCGCCCCTGACCCTCATGATCATCGCTGCATCGTGACGCACGCCTGCTGGAGCGAACGCCCCGGAGGGCTCACGTTCGTCATCGAGGCGAATCGCTTCCTGCACCACATGGTGCGCTTCCTCGTCGGCACGAGTGTCGCCATCGCCTCGGGACGTCGCTCCTTTGACGACCTCGCGCACCTCCTTGCCGCTGACGCCAACGACGAGATCTCGCCCCCCGCGCCGGCGCACGCCCTCTTCCTCGATCGCGTGACGTATCCGCGCGCACTCTATCTCTCCGACGCCACGCCCGCACATGCGCATGTCGCTACGTGAAGGCGTCTGGGCGCTGATCGTCGCCCTCGGCTCCGCCTGTGATGGCAGCGCCTCGGCGACGCGCCAGGCCATCGCCGCCCCCGCACAGTCGGTCGCGCAGGTCGACACGCAGAACGTGCGCATCGACGCGTCGCGCCGAACGGCGATCACCGAAGCGGTCGCCCGCGTCTCCCCGGCCGTCGTCACGGTGCAAACCGAAACGGTCGAACGCGTGCCGGCCGACATCTTCGAGCAGTACTTCGGCGGTCGCTCCGGGCAGCAGGTGCAACCGGGACTCGGCTCCGGCTTCATCATTCGCCCGAACGGGATCATCGTCACCAACGCGCACGTGGTGAGCGGTGCCAATCGCATCTCGGTGATGATGCGCGATGGCACCACCTACACCGCGACGCTGCTCGGGAAGGACGAGACCAACGACCTGGCCGTCATCAAGATCGACGCGAAGGACCTTCCGATCGCGACGTTAGGCAGTTCGGACCAGCTCCTCATCGGCGAATGGGCGATCGCGATCGGCAACCCGTTCGGCTTCGTGCTCGGCAACACCGAACCGAGCGTCACCGCAGGGGTGATCAGCGCCACCGGACGCAACCTCATCGGACGCAGCGAGGGAAGCGGCGCATACGTCGGCATGATCCAAACCGACGCGTCGATCAATCCCGGCAACTCCGGTGGCCCGCTGGTGAACGCCGTCGGCGAAGTGATTGGCGTGAACACCTCGATCTATTCGCCGAGCGGCGGTTCGATCGGACTCGGCTTCGCCATTCCCATCAACCGCGCGCGCCGCATCGTCGATGACCTCCTCGAGCACGGCAGCATTCGCCGCCCGTGGATCGGCGAGCAGCTGCGTACTCCAACGAGCGACAACCCGCGCGACATCGTCACCGCTGGTGTCGAGGTGCGTTCTGTCATCCCGGGCTCGCCTGCCGAGAAGGCGGGGCTGCGCCCCGGCGATCGCATCGTGAGCGCGCGCGGTCGCCCGCTGCGCAACGCCTTCGACTGGGAAGCCGAGCGACTCGACATGCGCGTCGGCGAGAACATCCCGCTCGTCGTGCGGCGCGGCGGTCGCGACCTCACCGTCTCGGTGACGGTGGCCGATCTCCCAGAGGTGAGCGCGCCGCGCGTCACCGTGCTGCGTGAGCTCGAGCTGGTCACCCTCACCACGCCGATGCGCGTCGAGCGCAACCTGCGAAGTGCGAAGGGGGCGCTCGTGGTGAATGCGAGCGAACGCATTCGCAACGAAATCGGCCTGCAGGAGGGCGACGTGATCGTACAGATCAATCGTACCACCATCGAACAGGCGTCCGATGTTGCGCGTGCTTTCGACTACTATGGCGGAAAGACCGGGCTTCGCCTGGTCTTCGAGCGCCGTGGCTACTTCTACACTACCGACTTCGTGATTCAGTGACCGTGCACGACCAGTACACCACGCCGCTGGCGCAGCGTTATGCGTCGCGCGACATGCTCTCCCTCTGGTCGTCCGCGCGGCGGCACGCGCTCTGGCGCAAACTCTGGGTTGCGCTCGCCGAGGCCGAGCAGTCGCTCGGCGTTGCGATCCCTGATGAGGCGATTGCGCAGATGCGCGCTGCCGCCGACGCCGAGATCGACTTCGCGGCGGTCGCCGCGTACGAGAAGCGCTTTCGCCACGACGTCATGGCTCACGTGCACGCGTTCGGCGATGCGGCACCGGCGGCGAAGGGATTCATTCACTACGGCGCCACGTCGTGCTACGTCACCGACAACGCCGAGCTGGTGCTGATGCGCGAAGGGCTGGCGTTGCTGCGCGCCAAGGTCGTCGACGCGTTGCACGAGCTGGCCGACTTCGCCCGCACCTGGCGCGCACAGCCCACGTTAGGCTACACGCACCTGCAGCCGGCGCAGCTCACGACGGTCGGAAAGCGCGCGACGCTCTGGATGCAGGACCTGGTGCTCGACCTCGCCGAACTCGATCATCGCGTCGCCACCCTCCCCTTCCGCGGCGTGAAGGGGACCACCGGGACGCAGGCGTCCTTCCTCGAGATCTTCGGCGGCGATCACGACAAGGTGCGCGAGCTCGACCGGCGTGTCACCGCCGCGATGGAGTTCGAGTCAGTCATTCCGGTCAGCGGACAGACGTACTCGCGCAAGATCGACGCGCAGGTGCTGGCGGTCGTCGCCGGGATCGCGACGAGCGCCGCCAAGTTCGCCTCCGACCTGCGCATGCTGCAGTCGTTTGGGGAGATCGAGGAACCGTTCGAGAAGGAACAGATCGGGTCGTCGGCGATGGCCTACAAGCGGAATCCGATGCGTTGCGAGCGGATCAACTCGCTGGCGCGCTTTGTGGCCTCGCTCGAACCGAACGCCAACCAGACGCACGCGGTCCAGTACTTCGAGCGCACGCTCGACGACTCGGCGAATCGCCG
>CAZWVG010000406.1:2286-4220 GCA_964637355.1 uncultured Gemmatimonadaceae bacterium | reverse complement strand
CCACACTCGCGCGCACGACGCGCGCCACACTCGCGCGCACGACGCGCGCCACACTCGCGCGCACGACGTGTGCCGATCGCGCGCACACGACTCGCGCCTCACCCGCGCGCCGCTCGCGCGCGACGACTCCCCCGCGCACGCTCAGTTGAAGGCGTTCAGGCCGGTGATCGCTTGCCCGAGGATCAGCGAGTGCACGTCGTGGGTGCCCTCGTACGTGTAAACGCTCTCCAGGTTCGCCATGTGCCGCATCGCCGCGTACTCGGCGATGATCCCGTTGCCGCCAAGGAGGCGACGGGCTTCGCGGGCGACGTTCGTCGCGATGTTGACGTTGTTGCGCTTGGCCAGCGAGACCTGCTGCGGCGTAAACGTCCCCTTGTCCTTGAGCCGCCCCAGGTGCAGCGAAACGAGCTGCGCCTTCACGATCTCGGTGAGCATGTCGGCCAGACGCTCCTGTTGCAGCTGGAAGCCGCCGATCGGGCGATCGAACATCACGCGATTGCCGGCGTACGAGCGCGCCTCGTCGTAGCAGGCGATGGCCGCGCCGATCGCTCCCCACGAGATCCCGTAGCGCGCCTGGGTGAGGCACATGAGCGGCGACTTGAGCCCGCCGGACTTGGGCATGAGCGCCGTCGCCGGGAGGTGCACGTTGTCGAAGGTGAGCTCGCTCGTGTCCGATGCGCGCAACGAAAGCTTCCCCTTCACCTCCTTCGACTTGAAGCCGGGAGTGTTCGTGGGGACGACGAACCCACGGATCGACGAGGCGTCCTTGTTGCCGTTGGTCTTGGCCCACACCACGGCGACATGCGCCTGCGAGCCGTTGGTGATCCACATCTTGCCGCCGTTGAGCACCCACGTTCCATCGGGCTGCTCCATCGCCATCGTGATCATCCCCGACGGGTTGGAGCCGAAGTCGGACTCGGTCAGCCCGAAGCACCCGATCGCCTCGCCGCGCGCCATCCGCGGAAGCCACTCGTTCTTGTGCTCGTCGCTGCCGAAGGCGTAGATCGGGTACATCACCAGCGCCCCCTGCACCGACGCGAACGAACGAATGCCGGAGTCGCCACGTTCGAGCTCCTGCATGATGAGCCCGTACGCCACGTTGTTGAGTCCCGCGCACCCGTACTGCTCGGGAAGGTTGGCGCCGAGGACGCCCAGCGCCGCCATCTCCGGAATCAGCTCGCGCGGGAAGCGCCCTTCCACGTAGCAGTCGCCGATGATGGGGAGGACGCGCTCGTCCACGAAGCGGCGCACGCTGTCGCGAACCGCGCGCTCTTCCTCCGTCAGCGCGCTATCGATGTCGAAGAAGTCAGGATTCATGCGGGCGAAAGGTAGCGCCCGCCCACGCGCGCTCCCAAGTAGGCGGCGAGGCCGGCGAGCAGGGCCGGAAAGAGGAGGGTCGCGACGAGCGGGACCCACCCCGGTAGTTGCATGGCAGCGGCGAGCGACGAATCGAAGCTGCCGACCGGCGCCCCGCCGATGATGGCGAGCCCCAGATAGCCCCCCCAGGCCATCGCCCCGCCGGCGGCGGCCGTCATTCCGGGATGATCGCTCCCCCGCAGCAGCACCCCGTACACCAGGGCAACGAGCGGAACGGTCCACCACCCGACGAGGATCGTGCCTAACGCGATGGCGATCGCCAGCATGAGGATGCGCAGCGCAGTCATGGTCAGCGCCCCGCGGGCGTGAGGGTGAGTCGCGACAGCACCTGCGCCGGCGCGAGCGAATCGGGGGCGGCCGGGACGGTCAGGAGTTCGAGATCCCCGTCCTTCCAGAAACGCAGGCGATCTGCATAACGCGACGACGCGGGATTCCCGCTCTGCCCCCCCGGATACGTCCCCAGCGCGCGAATCACCGGTCCGAGCTCGACCACCATGCGCCAGCTCGAGCCGAACGCGCCGTTCTGCACCGACGGATTGAGCGTCCCTCGCCCCCCC
>CAZWVG010000406.1:0-2276 GCA_964637355.1 uncultured Gemmatimonadaceae bacterium | reverse complement strand
GCACCGGAATCCGGCGCACCGAGAATCCCGACAGGTTGAGCAAATGATTCACGTTGGCCGACGCGACCGTTCCCCACGCCCACTGGCCCGACGATGGCGGGCCGTGACGCGCGACGAGCGTGTCGTACGCGGCGGCGAGGGCGGCGGCCACGATCGCGTCGCGATCCTCGATCACCCCGGTGGTGCGGCGATCGTCCCACCAGCTGCTCGTCGGGTCGCGCATGAGGGCGTACAGCACGCTGGACGTCGGCGTCGCCACCCGCATCGAATCGCGCGCGGGGATGAGCTCGTCCCACGTGCGGCGCGACACCTCTCCGAGCGCGGTCTCGAAGAGGATCGCCCCGGTGTTGCCGATCGTGTAGCGACGGTCCCACGCACCAAGGAGCGAATCGGCTGCCGCGAGCGACGCGGGGACGTTCCCGCGCGCCCGCACCGCGGCGGCAGCTGTCCGCATGTAGGGGACGAACCAATCGGCGCGCACGCTCCCCGGATCGGTCTGGTACTTCCGCATGTCGTCGAGCGTCACCTGCCGGTTGGCACGCAGGAGACGGTTGATCTGCAGCGCGCGCCACGGCTCGAAGGCGGCGTCGTAGCCGAGGTACGCCGGTCCCTGGCGAGGATCGATCGGTTCCTGGTTGGCCGAGGCAAGGTACCCCTGCGCCGGGTTCTGCGCCTGCGGATAGTTTGCCACCGGCCAGTAGCCGCGCCAGTCGTTGGCCGACGACGATCCGTCGAGCACCTCGAGCCCGTCGTGTCCCGCCGGGCGCAACGGATAATGCCCGGTCGAGCGAATCGCGATGTTGCCGCTCCGGTCAGCGACGATGACGTTCTGCGCCGGTGCGAAGTAGTCGCGGGCGAACACGTCGAGAAACTCGGCGGCGCTCCTGGCCCGCTGCGCATCGAAGAACGCCGTCACCAGGTCCGACGGCTCGTTCACCGTCCACCGCATCGACACCCATTCGCGATTCATCCGCTGGAGCGGGCCGCGGTGCGAGTAGAGCACGGTGTCGACTCGAAGCACCTGCCCACCTTTCCCTCGGTAGACCTCTTCGCGACGCTCGAGCTCTTTCCAGTTTTCGTCGAGGAGGTATCGGCGCGGATGCTGCTGATCGTCGACCGTCTCGCGATAGTAGTCGAGGACATCGGCGCCCGTGTTGGTGAGCGACCAGGCGACGTCGCGCGTGAAGCCGATCACCACGCCGGGCGAGCCGGGAATCGTGACGCCGTAGACGTCGAGCGTCCCGGGAACGACGACGTGCACCTCGTACCAGATGCTGGGGAGCGTGAGCCCTAAATGCGGATCGCCGGCGAGGAGGGCGTGCCCCGACTTGCTGCGTCCCGGCGACACCGCCCAGTTGTTCGACGCGAACAGCGGCGAGACGTCCAGTTCGCCCTCCCGGCCCCGAGCGTCGGGGACGAGCGGGAGGAGCGCCATCGCCATCGAGTCCTGCGCACCCGCCGGCGGAAAGGCGACACTGTCGACACGCGCGCTGTCGCTCCCGTTCGGCTGGATCGGCTCCTGGATCGGTGAATGGAGCGGGAAGAGCGCGCGAGCCGCGAGGTCACCCACCTGCGCGCGCGCCGCGAGGCGGTCGCGCTCGCCGTTCAGGTGCGCGAGGGTGAATCCCATGCGCGCATAGAGATCGAGCGAGTGCAGCGGAAGCCACCGCGCCGGGCGCCGACCGAGCAGCTTGTACTCGACCGGCCACTCCGCCGGCGATGCATGATCGATGTAGGAATTGACGCCCTGCGCATACGCCTCGAGGAGCCGGATGCTCCGTCCGCCAGGTGCAAGCGCCGCCAGCTTCTGCTCGGCGCCGCGCGGGAGGCCGAGGTGGCGCGCCTCGCTGTCGGCCGTGACGGCGACCCCACCGACGAGTTCCGTCAGCGTCCCGGCGCCGGCGCGCGCCTGCAGCTCCATCTGGAAGAGACGATCGCGCGCAACGACGTAGCCGAGCGCGCGCGCCGCATCCTCCTCGGTGCTGGCGAAGATGTGCGGGACGCCGCGCTGGTCGTAGCGGATGTCGACGGGGGCCGAGAGCCCGTCGATCTGCTGAGCGGCGCTATCGGGGAGCGCGGCGTAAGCGACCGATCCCCACGCCCCGCGCACGGGATCGAGGAAGGGACCGAGTGGCGGAAGCGGGCCGGCGCCGAAGCGCCCGAGGTACAACGCGCCTCCCAGCAACAGGATGGCGCCGAGGACGGCGACGGGTCGGGGACGCATGGGCGCGAAGTTAGCGCGCGAGGGCGGCTGCCGCACGCGCCCGGTTGCAACG
>CAZWVG010000405.1:0-4221 GCA_964637355.1 uncultured Gemmatimonadaceae bacterium | reverse complement strand
GTGTCGCCCGGGAGCGCGTACGGCTGCGAGTAGTGCTTCGGGCGCTGCGGCGTGTACGAGATGTAGTGCATGTGCTCGACGTAACGCTCGTCCGAACGCATGACCGCGATCCGCTTGGAATCGGGGGACCAGCGCAGGTTCGGGCGCTGCGGCTGCGGGCGTTGCAGCTGGCTGGGGCGCGGCATGTTGATGCCGTAGCTGTTGTAGTCCACGCCATCGGTCGTCAGCTGCACCGAGTCGCGCTTCGTCGCGCGATTGCGCACCCACAGGTTGTTCTTCGAGATGAACGCCTCGAGCTTCTTGTCGGGCGACGCGACGAACGGCACGTCGCTCGGGAGCGTGTCGCCGGCAACGCAACGGTAGGTCGTGATGTTGCAGGTGAAGCGCTTCTTCACCGCGTTGAACACGATCTCCGACTCGTTGTCGCCGTCGTTGCCGAAATCGAAGCTCTGGAACGGGAGCTTGTTCCCGTCGAACGCCGTGTCGCTCGCCGCCGTCATCGCCTGCGCGAGTCGCGCGTGATCGAAGAGGAGGCGGCGTGAGTTGGTGACCGGATCGATCAGCACGAACTCCGCGCCGTTCGCCGTCTTGTTGCGGTACCAGAAGCGATTGCCGTCCTTGAGCCAGTCGGGACGCACCTGATCGCCGCTGACGAGACGATCGGTGTTCCAGTTGAGGAACTGCTCGGCGCGCGAATAGCTCACCTGTGCGGTGAGCGGCACCGCCGAGACGAGCAGCGCCGGAACGAGGAGGCGGATGACGCCTTGGGTCATGGGGGTGACTCCGGGTGGTGAGGGCTCTCCATCTACGCGGAGCGTGCGGGCTCCGTTGCTGCGTTCTTCAGGCAGTCACGCGAAGCGTCGCGCGCATGCCCGGCTGGTTGTACTTGCATTGATAGGCGAACAGTCCGGGCGTGTCGGCCACCCAGATGTACGACTGCGTCTTCTGCAGGTCGCCCGAATCGTTCCACGGCCCGCCAGTGACCGTGTGCACCTTGAGTCCCACGTTGTACCAGCACACGATCGTCCCGACCGGCACGACCGTCTCACCGTTCTCCTGCCCGTCGGGCTGGCGCTGGTAGAAATCGTCGCCGCAGTAGATCTCCACCTGGTTCTGCGGAAAGGTGCCGCGCTGCACGCGAATCGTGAGCGGCGTCGACTTCCCCGCCTCGACCGAGAACTTGATCGGATGCTGGTACGGCTCGGGAATGATCGCTTGCCCCGCGGCCTGAAAGCGGATCTGGTAGTCGCCGGCGGTCAAACCGGTGAATCGGAACTTCCCCGCAGCGTCGGGCGACGTCACGGCACCCGTGTGCTGCCCGTTGGGATACATCAGGATCAGCGATCCGAAGTTTGGCTGGATCGCTCCCTGCACGTCGGTGACGACGCCATCCACGGCGCCTAACGGGTCCGGCCCCACGCCCCCGTCCCCCCCTCCTCCGCCGCATCCCGTGGTCCCGAGGGTCAACGCCCCAACCGCGAACCCCACCACCCGCACGAACTCGCGACGCGATACCCCGGCGTCGCGCACGATGCTCGAGCTTGCGAAGCTGTCGCGTGCCTCAGCGGAATCCATCGAAAAACATCCTCGCGCTCACTCGAGCGCGCTCGCTTGTGTGCCTGAAAAAACGACGGGGAACGGGCGACATCGCCCGCCCCCCGTCCACAACGCGCTCCCCGATCAGGAAATCTTCGGGCAGCTGGCCTCGCCTTCCTTCATGCTGGGGTTGGCCAGGATCTCGTTACGCGACAGCGGGAGCATGGTGTTGCGCCCAGTGCCGAGGACCGTCCCCACGAGGTTGAACCGGTGCAGGTCGTACGCCCGGTGTCCCTCGACGAACAGGACCGCCATGCGCTCGTTGAGCAGCGCATTCTGCGCTTCGGCGGCGTTGGCCGGCACCGGAATGGCGGCCAGGCCGTTCGCCACACGATCGATGTTCAGCTTGGCAGCTTCGTTCGTGTAGTCGTTCTTCCGCATGTAGGCCTCGGCGGCGATGAGGTTCATCTCCCGCTTCGTCAACATGGGCTGCGACTGACCACGGTTCGCATACTTCTGGATGCCGTAGTAGTCGAAGCGGTTGTTCACACCCTTCTCCCCGTCCTTCCGGTTGAGCGCCATGCGCGGATCGGCCTTGGTCGGGTCGTACCAGTCGGCGAGGTAGCCGACCGTGTACGAGCTCGTGTTGAACGTCCCGCGCACCCGCGGGAAGTACATCCGCCGCAGTCCACCCGAACGATTGCGGTTCTGGTGGAACTGGTTGCCGGTCGCACTCTGCTGCGCGGCCGCGGCTTCGGCGTAGACCGCGTTCTTCACGAACCCGTCGGGAACTGCGTTCGCGTCGGCGAGCGCCGCATCGTAGTTGCCGGCGAACAGATTCGCGCGAGCGCGTGCCGCCGTTACGGCCGGAACCCACAGCGCCTTGTCGGCCGCCGGGAGCCCGTTGGCCAACGCGAGCGTCGCTGTCAGCTTCGTGACGGCCTGCGGGAAGAATGCGGTATTGGGCGAACGAGGAGCCCCTGCGGCGAGCGGCCCTTCGCACCACCCCATCCCGAGCACGACGTCGGCGAATCCGTCGGTGAACATGACCTCCGTGAGGAGCGGGCTCGTGTTCGCGTCGGCGCCAAGCACCGTCTTGATGCGCTCCGCCGCGCTCTGTGCCGAGAAGCGCGCACGGAGGACCGCATCCTGCGGTCCCGAGAACGAACCGGTCGTCGCCCAGTCGCCGCGGAGACGCCCTTCGGAGATGTCCTCCCAGTCGATCCACGTGGACGTGGATTCGATCTCATCGCCGAGGAGCGACGTCACCTGTACGAAATCGTCGTACGCCTGCTGAAGCTGTCCCTCGGCACCAGCGGCGACGCTCTTGATGATGACCGGGTCGTTGAGGTCACCGTCACCGAACGCCTGGGGATCCTCGACATCGAAGACCCCGCTGCAACCGGCAAGGAACACGGCGGCCACCGCCAGGCGGCCTAACTGTGTGAAGCGATTTATGCTCATGGGTTAGAACCTCGTCCGGATCTGGAGGCGGAACTGACGCGGCGAAGGCTGCGCGAGGAAGCCGCTGCCGATCGTGTAGGAATCTGCGCCGGCCCAGTTCATGTTCGGGTCCACGCAGTGGCAATCGTCCCACCACATCAGGTTCTGTCCGGCCAGCGACATCGAGGTGCGGCCGGTACGGAAGAAGGAGCTGATGCTCGCCGGCACCTGCCAGGTGAGCGAGACCTCGCGAAGGCGCACGTTGTCACGCTTGTCGAAGTGCGTGAGGATCGACGCCCACTGGAAGATCGAGTCGGCCTTGAAGGTCCGCTCGCCGTTCGGGCCGAGCGCCGACAGGTACTCGTCGGAGCCACCCTGACGGATGCGGTACGGACGGTCGCCGTTGTTGAACCAGGCACCCTTCTCCATGGAGACGAGGCCGTACAGCGAGAACGAACCCCAGCGCACCGTGTTGGAGAAGCCGGCGTTAAAGGTCGGCAGCGGCGGACCGAAGTACTCGGCGGCCGCGGTACGCGTGGTGGTCGGGCACCCCCAGCTCATGATCGGCTGGCTGGCGCAGGTGGTCCCGGTGGTGACGACGCTGTAGCCGTTCGGCTTCTGCCCCCACACGCCCTGCACCGGGTATCCGATGCGGACCGCGTTGCCGGCGAGCGTCACGCCACCGAGGTCGGTGACCTTGTTCTTGTTGCCGTCGAGGTTGACCCCGGTCGTCCAGTCGAACTTCGCACGGCTGATGACGAGGTACTTGACCGATGCTTCCCAGCCGCGGTTCTCGAGCGCGCCGATGTTCACACGCTGCGACTGGTTGAAGCCCGACGACGGCGCATACGGACGGTTGACGATGGCGTCCGCCGTCTCGGAGAAGTAGCGCGACGCCTCGATGCCGACGCGATCGTTCCACATTCCGATCTCGAAGCCGATTTCCTGCTCGGTGGTGACTTCGGGCTTGAGGTTCTTGTTGCCCGGGTTGAGCGGCACGATGCCCGGTGTGCTCTCAAAGACGGGCTGCGCACCATAGCTCGTGAACGAATCGAACGGACCAGGCATCTTGCCGGCCTTCCCGATCGCGCCGCGCAGGCGGAACGCGCTGAAGACGTCGGGGAGGAAGCCGAGGTGCTGCGACAGGTCGTAGGAGACGTCGGCCTTCGGGTACTTCTGGAAGCCGTAATCGGCACCAAACGCCGAGTTGCCGTCCATGCGCAGGCCGAGCGTGACGAAGAG
>CAZWVG010000404.1:0-4274 GCA_964637355.1 uncultured Gemmatimonadaceae bacterium | reverse complement strand
CGCAGCACCGGAGCGAGCGTGCCGGGACGATCCTGCGCGACCTCGCCCAGCGCGATGGCGCCCCTCTCAAGGTACGCGAGCAGGCGATCTTCTGGCTCGGGCAGCAGCGCAACAGCGGGAATGCCGCGCTGCTCAAGAACCTCTACACGCGAGTGAAGGAAGAGGAGCTCAAGGAGAAGATCATCTTCTCGATCTCGCAGAACCGCGCCGACGACAACGCCAAGTGGCTGATCGATGTGGCCACGGACGCGAAGGAGCCGGTCGAGATGCGCAAGAAGGCGCTTTTCTGGGCCGGGCAGACCAAGGGCGTCTCGATGGACGACCTGGCGTCGCTCTACAATCGCGTCGACGACCGCGAGATCAAGGAGCAGGTGATCTTCGTCTACTCGCAGCGCCGCGAGTCGGGGGCGGTGGAGAAGCTCATGGACATCGCGAAGAACGACAAGGATCCGGAGCTGCGCAAGAAGGCGATCTTCTGGCTCGGGCAGTCGCGCGACCCGCGCGCGGTGAAGTTCTTCGAGGACATCATCTCCAAGTGAGCGCAGCCCAATGACCAGACACTTCTTCCCGGTGGGGGCGCTCCTCGTAGCCAGCGCCCTCGGGACAACCGTTCCGCTGCAGGCACAGTCGGCGACGCAGCGACTCGCGCAGGTGCGCGACGGGCGCGTGCGCTTCACCGTGACGCTCCGCCCCGAGGTCTGCGGGTCGGGACAGAACATCTGGCGCACGCGCGACGGATCGTCGCGCACCTCGTGGGGGAACGATCGCTACTCGCGCGACGTGGAATACGACGTGGACTGCGACTCGGGCCCCGGGCGCGTGGTCATCGACAAGGATGGCGGCACCGCGACCGACCTGCGCTTCTACGTGGGTGGGCGCTGGCGGGCGAGCCAGTCGGTGACCGACCTCGGAGCACTCCCGGCGCGCGAGGCCGCGGCGCTCCTCCTCTCGATCGCCAAGTCCAACGAAGGAAAGGCAGGACGCAATGCCATCTTCCCGCTCACGCTGATCGACAGCGTCGAGGTGTGGCGCGACCTGATGGCGCTCGCGCGCGACGACACGCGCCCGCGCGAGACGCGGCGCCAGGCGGTCTTCTGGCTGGGGCAGCTGGCCGAGGGGCCGGCCACCGCTGGCCTCGACGAGCTGGTGGGGGAGGCAGCGCTCGACCGCGACGTGAAGGAGCAGGCGATCTTCGCCCTCTCCCAGCGTCCCAAGGACGAAGGAATCCCCGCGCTCGTGCGCGTGGTGCGCACGAGCAAGGACCCCGAGCTCCGCAAGAAGGCGCTCTTCTGGCTGGGGCAGTCCGGCGACCCGCGCGCGCTCCAGCTCATCGAGGAGTTGCTCGCCAAGCGTTAGGCGCCTCGCGGGACGCACCACCCCGCGGCGCACCACGGCGCGTCGCGAGACGAAGCAACCGATACCATGCGCGGCCGGCGATGCGAACCAGGCATTGCCGGCCGCGTTGGCATTGACAGTCCGGGGAGGGAACGCGTACGTACGCCGACGCCTCCGGTGACCGGCGGTGCTCGTGCCTGGGTCGGCCCCATGTCCGTTGAATCTCCCGCCGTCGGCTTGGGCCAGGCGGACGAACGCTATCGCCAGCTCTTCGAGGAGAACGTCGCGGCACAGTTGGTCGTCGACCCTGCGAGCGGCGCCATCGTCGATGCCAACCGCGCCGCCTCCGACTTCTACGGCTATTCGCGCGAGGCGCTCTGCGCGCGCGCCGTGACCGACCTCGCCGTCCTTCCCGACGACGACGTCCTGCAGACGCTGGAGATTGCCGCGGAGCTCGGGGCACATGCCTACGCCTTTCCGCATCGAATCGCCTCGGGAGCGATGCGGCTGGTCGAGATCCACGCCGGCCCGCTCACGATGCGCGGGCGCCGCCTGGTGCACATGATCGTGCACGATGTCACGGAGCGCGTGCGCGCCGAGGAGGGCGCGCGCGAGTTGCACGCCGAGCGCGTTGCGCACCAGCGCACCGTGGAGCTGCACGCGCAGCTGCAACGCCAGGAAACACTCTCCCGCATCGGCGCGTTGGTCGCCGCGGTCGCGCACGAGGTGCGCAACCCGCTCTTTGCCATCTCCTCCACGCTCGACGCGATGCGCGGGCGGCTCGGCGATGCCCCCGACGTCGCGCCGCACTTCGCCGTGCTCGGCGCGCAGGTCGATCGCCTCAATGCGCTCATGCACGAACTCCTCGACTACGGGAAGCCCGCCGCGCTACAACTCGAAGCGGTCAATTCGACCGAACTCGTCTCGACGGCGCTGGAGCTCACCCGTGCGCTGGCCGAGGCGGGCGACGTGCGACTGACCACCGCGATCGACGGGGCAGTCCCCGCGGTGCGCGCCGATCGGCGGCGCCTCGTGCAAGTGCTCCAGAATCTGGTGGCCAACGCGGCGCAGCATTCGGCGCGTGGAGGAGAAGTCGTCGTGCGCGTGCGAGCGCTCGCGGTGTCGCCCGTGTTTGTGGAATTTGTCGTGCTCGATCGCGGGAGCGGCTTTGCGGCAGGCGACGAATCGCGCATTTTCGAACCGTTCTATTCCCGTCGGCGCGGCGGGACGGGAATGGGACTCGCACTCGCGCACCGTTTGGTGCATGATCACGGTGGGGAAATCACGGCGGCCAATCGAGAGGGCGGGGGCGCGTGTCTGCGCGTCACCATTCCGGCGGCCTGACGGGAGGGGAGGACGTGATGTCGTCGGGACGTACGCGGTTGCTCTTCATCGAGGATGACGCGGCCATTCGGTTCGCGGTGCGCGATTTCCTCGAGTCGCACGATTTCGAGATTCTCGAAACCGACAGCTGCAACGCCGGCGAGCAGCTCTTCCAGAAAGAGCGCCCCGACATCGTCCTCACCGACTACATGCTCGGTGACGGCACCGCCCTCGAACTCCTCCCGCGCATCCGCGCCGTCAACGCCTCGGTCCCGGTCATCATCCTGACGGGGCACGGGACGGTGGAGCTGGCGGTGCAGGCAATGAAGGAAGGGGCCGACGACTTCCTCACCAAGCCGGTCGCCCTCCCCGCGCTCCTCGTCATCCTGCAGCGCGCCTCGGAGCGCCAGCGAGACCGTCAGCAGCAACAGGCGCGTCAGGCACGGCAGCGTCGCGTCGCCGTCGATCCGTTCGTGGGGCCGTCGGCGGCAATCCGGCAGCTTCGGGAACAGGCAGAGCGCGTGGCTACCGCCGAGCGCCCCATCCTCATCCTCGGCGAAACCGGAGCGGGGAAGGGGGTCCTCACGCGCTGGATCCACGCGCGCGGCTTCCGCGCCGACCAGCCGTTCGTCGACCTGAATTGCGCCTCGCTTCCCCGCGAGCTCCTCGAGTCCGAGCTGTTCGGGCACGAGCGAGGATCGTTCACCGGCGCCGTGTCGCAGAAGACGGGGCTCGTGGAACTCGCCCACCGGGGGACGCTCTTCCTCGACGAAGTCGGCGACCTCGAACTCTCGCTGCAGCCCAAGCTCCTCAAGGTGCTCGAGGAGCAGTCGTTCCGGCGGGTGGGAGCGGTGCGCGACCGGCAGGTCGACGTGCGCCTCATCGCCGCGACGCATCAGGATCTCTCGCGCCTCGTCGGCGAGAACAAGTTCCGGAGCGACCTGTACTTCCGCATCAGCACGATCCCGATCACGGTCCCGTCGCTCCGCGCGCGGGTGGAGGACATCCCCATCCTCTCCCGGCAGCTTCTCGACCGCCTCACCGCGGAGATCGGTCGCTCGCGCGTCGAACTGGCCCCCGATGCCCTCCGCGCTATGGCGGCGTATCAATGGCCGGGCAATATTCGCGAACTCCGCAACGTCCTCGAGCGCGCGGTTCTCCTCTCGGCGCGGCAGGAGCTCCGCGCGCAGGACCTCAGCTTCGAGAATTTTCCGTCGCCCGCACCCTCTTCCCGCGAAGGCGATCTGGAGTTGACATTGGACGAAGTTCAGCGCCGCCACATCATCGCGGTGCTGGAGTCGGTGCGGGGGCACGTGGAGCAGGCCGCCACCCGGTTGGGGGTGCCGCGCTCGACGCTCTACCAGAAGTTGAAGGCGATGCAGATCGTCGTCCCGAAAGGACGCCCCCGGTAGCCTGCGCCGACGCAGCGTGCCGAGGAAGCGCCGGCTCGGGGCGCGCGGAAGGGCTCACCACGAACGGGCCGTCGCGCAGTGCGCGGGCCAGGGCGGGACAGGATGACCGACATGCTCAATGGCGCAGCGACCTCGGAGATCCCGGCCGTCGCCGACACGGGAAACGTCGACAAGATCCGCGACATCCTGTTCGGGGCGCAGATG
>CAZWVG010000403.1:0-4304 GCA_964637355.1 uncultured Gemmatimonadaceae bacterium | reverse complement strand
CTCGACATTGCAGCGCGCTGCGTGAGGCGTCCAGAGCGGCGCGGTGACGCGGCGGAGAATGTCGAAGGTCGCGCCCGTCGCGCGGGGGCGTACATTCTCGACGGCGCCTCCTCCCGGCGCTCGCGGCGCCCCCCACCAAGCCTTCGCATGCCACACGTCTCGACTCCCCGACCCATTGCGCCTGACGGCCCGACCTTCTCGCCGATCGTGGCTGGCGCCTGGCGCATGGCCGACTGGGGTTTCTCCGTCGCCGCGCGCCAGCGCTGGATCGAGCACTGCCTCGAACTGGGGATCACCACCTTCGATCATGCCGACATCTACGGCGACTATCAGGTGGAATCGCTGTTCGGCGAGGTCCTCGCCGCGACGCCGGCGCTTCGCCAGCGGATGCAGATCGTCACCAAGTGCGGGATCAAGCTCACCTCGGCGCATCGCCCCTCGCACCGCGGCAAGTCGTACGACACGTCGGCCGACCACGTGCGTACATCGGTCGACAATTCGCTGCGCGCGCTGCGCACCGACCGCATCGACCTCCTCCTGATCCATCGCCCCGATCTCCTCATGGATCCGGCGGAGCTGGCGACCACCTTTCGCGAACTGCGCGACGCGGGGAAGGTCGCGCACTTCGGCGTCTCCAACCACACGCCGTCGCAACTCGCACTTCTCCACCGCTATATCCCACTCGTGACCAACCAGGTGGAGCTCTCGCCGTTGCACCTGGACGCGCTCGACGACGGGACGCTCGACCAGTGCATCGCGCTCGGGATGCGCCCGATGATCTGGTCGCCGTTAGGCGGTGGGCGCCTGATGACGGGGGACGACGAGGCGGCGTTGCGCGTGCGCCCGGTGCTCGCCGACATCGCGCAGCAGCACGCCGTGACGCCACTGGCTATCGTGTACGCCTGGATCCTGCGCCATCCGTCGAAACCGCTCCCCATCACTGGATCGCGCCGGCTGGAGGCCTTGCGCGACGCGGTGGCCGCGCTCGACGTCTCGCTCAGTTCCGACGAGTGGTACCGTATCTGGGAAGCGGGGGCAGGGCGCGAAGTCGCCTGACGAGCGACGCGGCTCGTCAGGCAGTACTCGACGACTCCATCGGCACTGCCTCGTCGACCGCACCGCGGGCCACGATCGCGGTCGCGGCCACGTCCGACGTGACATTTACGACCGTGGCACACATGTCGGGGAGGAGATCCACCGCGATCAGGACGCCGATCCCTTCCGCTGGAAGGCCGATCGCCACGAAGAGCGGCGTGAGGAGAAGGAACGCGCCGCGAGGCACCCCCGGGGGGGCAAACGAGAGAAAGATTGCAGCCGCGGCGATGATGCCGAGCGCGCGCGCATCAACGTCGATCCCGTACACGCGCCCCACAAAGAGCGCGCCAGTCACCCAGGCCACTCCTGCGGCAGGCTTGAAGACCGACACTGCCAGCGGCAGGACGAACCCGCTCACCGTGGGGGCAATCCCCATTCGCCCCGCGCTCGTGACCATCGCCGGGAGTGACGCGATCGAGGAACTGCAACTCATCGCGATGAGCTGCGTCGGGAGCACGCCCCGTGCGAAGCGTCCGATCGGCATGCCACCCAGAACGCGCACGAGGAGATAGAGCAACCCAACGACCATCGCACTCCCGATTGCAAACGACGCGATGTAGAAGCCGACCGCGCCGACGAGCGAAGGACCGCTCTGGGCAGCAAGCGGGACGACGAGGCAGAAGATCGCAATCGGCGCCAGCGCGATGATCCATCCAACCAGTCGCAGCATCACCGCCCCCAGTGACCGGAAGAACGAGACCAGCGGCTCTCGCACTTCCTCCGAGCTCCGCGACGTCGCCAGCGCCACGAGGAAGACGAAGACGATCAACGAGACCATGTTGCCGCTGGCGGCCGCCTCGATGGGGTTCGCCGGCACCAGCGAAGTGAACCACTCCATCACTCCGACGGGCGCCTTGTTTCCGGCGAGCAGCGCCGTCGCCTCGGCCGTCCCGGGAGGGAGCGGAATGGCTCCTGTCGGCCACGGGAAAAGGGCGAAAACCGCCGGCATCACCAGCGCCG
Organism: uncultured Gemmatimonadaceae bacterium; assembly: GCA_964637355.1. Classification (GTDB taxonomy): domain Bacteria; phylum Gemmatimonadota; class Gemmatimonadetes; order Gemmatimonadales; family Gemmatimonadaceae; genus SCN-70-22. The sequence continues at coordinate 2,249 of CAZWVG010000403.1, read as the reverse complement.
GCGTTACCGCACTCGCCACGAGGAGCGTGCCGAACACCGAGAGGGTTCGCGTGCCTAGCTGTCCGGTGCTGCGCAGGTCGGCCACCGATGCGACGCCGGTGATGAGGAGCGATACGACGAGCGGGATCACCGTCATGCGGATCGCGTTCACCCACAACGTCCCGACGGGCTGTAGGGCGAGCGCCCATCGCATCAAGCGATCGCTGCGCGACCAGGCCACCGCCACGCCTAACGCCAATCCCACGAGCAGCGCCACGAGGACCGCCGTTGCATCGCCGCCGAGTCGACGCTTGCCGCCGGACGCCGCCATCAACGGGGACGCTGGCGCACGGTGTCGTTCACGGAGGGACACGGGTGCAACGGAGTGCGCATGGAAGTCGCGTGAGGGAGAGGGGTCGGACGCCTGCCGGGGCGGGCCGCAGAATCTGTGCGTCCGTTCGCGCGGGGACCAGTCGCCTGGGGTGCGGAGGTCTTCCACTCGGCTGCTGCATCCGCGCATCTCGCGCATTGCGCGACGCTGGGGCGCACGCCAGCTTCTCCCCCCTTCCTTCCCCCCGCGCGCCGCCATGACCTACGCCGCCATCACGGGTTGGGGCAAGTGCATGCCCCCTGCCGTCCTCACCAATGCCGACCTCTCGACCTTCCTCGAGACGTCCGACGAATGGATCACCTCGCGCACCGGGATGCGCGAGCGCCGTATCTCGCACGTGAGCGCGATCGAGATGTCGACCGTCGCCTCGGCGCGCGCGCTGGCGTGCGCCGGCGTCACCGCCGCCGACGTCGATCTCATCATCTACGGTGGCGTGAGCAACGACGAGTTGGTCCCCAACAGCGCGTCGGGGGTGCAGGTGGCGCTCGGTGCCACGCGTGCAGCGTCGATCGACCTCAATACCGCCTGCACGTCGTTCGCCTACGGACTCGCCACCGCCACGGCGATGATCCGGAGCGGGATGGTCAAGTGCGCCGTCGTGATCGGCGTGGAGCTTATTTCCCGCTACATGGATTGGAGCAATCGCAACGTCGCCGTCCTCTTCGGCGATGGCGCGGCGGCCGTCGTGTTGCAGCCGACGGAGAACGAGGAAGGGATGCTGGGGAGCGTGCTCGGGTGCGACGCCGAGGCGCGCGCATCGCTGCGGGTGCGCGGCTTCGGCTGCACCTATTCGGGGCGCAATGTGAGCTTCGGCGACACCATCTGGGATTTCGATGGTCAGGTGATCTTCAAGCGCGCCGTGCACGCCATGTCGGCGGCGTCGGTGCGCGTGCTGGAGGAGTGCGGCTTGACGGCCGACGACGTGGACCTCGTCGTCCCGCACCAGGCCAACCTGCGGATCATCGAGGCGGTCGCCAAGTACGCCGGCGTCCCGATGGAGCGCGTGATGCTCACCGTACAGAAGTACGGCAACATGAGTGCAGCGACCGTTCCCGTTGCCCTCGTCGAGGCGCTCGAGGAAGGGCGCATCAAGCCGGGGAGCCGCATCCTCATTCCCGCGTTTGGCGGCGGACTCACCTATTGCGCCCTCTTCGTGCGCTGGGGTGAACGTGTCGTCCCGCTGGGGACGACGGATCGCGATCTACCGCCGTGCGAACTTTCCGCGCTCGAACTCGTTAATCGGGTACGCGCAACGCAGGATCCGCATGGGCGTTCTCTTGCGGGACTCATGGCGCCAGTTTTCGCCGAGTCCACTTCCTGAGCGAATCGTCGCACCTCAATCCCTTGCCGCGCTTGTCGTCCTTTTCACGCATGATCGGTCGCACTCTCACGCGCGCTTCCCTCGTGGCGCTCGCACTCGGCGCTCCCGCCCTGACCGCGGTCATGCTCGCGCCGGCGGTTGTCCGCGCACAGACGCCGCGCGATTCGGTCGTCGCCACCGTCAACGAGTTCTTCCGCGCCATGCAGGCGAACGACCTGGCCGCCTCTCAGCGGGTGATGCTCGCCGACGGCGATCTCTACGCCTCGCGCCGCGATGGCGATTCGCTGATCGTACGCCGCGCGACGTTCGCCTCTCACTTCGATCGGTTGCGCGCGGCGCGTGACACCATCATCGAGCGCATGTGGGACCCGCAGGCGACGGTGATCGGGCTCATGGCGACCGTCGTCGCGCCGTACGATCTCTACTACAACGGAAAGTTCTCGCACTGCGGCGTCGATGCCTTCACGCTCGTGCGCGGCGCGCACGGCTGGGTGATCACGAGCGTGAGCTACACCGTGCAGCCGACCGGCTGCCCGCCGAACCCACTCGGCCCGCCCA
>CAZWVG010000402.1:0-4307 GCA_964637355.1 uncultured Gemmatimonadaceae bacterium | reverse complement strand
CTTCGGGGAGGCGGATGACCGCCTTGAAGTACTTGGAGTTGAGGGAGCGGACTTCCAGGTAGAAGTGGGCCGCGCCGGAAGTTGCGGAGGCGTCGCCGAAGCCGGTCATGCTGCGGATCACGGGGGGCTCCTGAGGGCCGAAGGGAGAGGAGGAAGGCGGAAGGTGAGAGTGGGCTGTTACGGGTTGGCGGGGGGCGTGGGGGGCGCGGGGGGGCGTGGCGGTGGCTTCTTTCGTACGCCGGTGTCTTCAGAAGTCGCGCCCGCCTCGCGGCGTGCGGTAGAATTGCGGGTGGCGGTAGGCCTTGTCGTTCGCCGGGTCGAAGAACGGCCCCACATCCTCGGGGGTCGACGCCCGGATGGTGATCGTCGGGACGACCCAGATCGACACCGCCTCGTTGCGGCGCGCGTAGACATCGCGTGCATTCTGCAGCGCCTGTTCGGCGTCGGCCGCGTGCACGCTTCCGGCGTGCTGGTGCGGCGCCCCCGCCGCCTCCTGGGTGAAGACTTCCCACAGCGCCCACTGCGTCTCCCCGGCGGATGACACGTCTGCGGGCGACCCATTCGGGGTGGTGGACGCGGTCGTCGGCAGCGGATGGCATGCGGCGGATCCTCGTCGTGTTCGTTAGGCGGCGGCGATCGCGCCGCGGGCGGCGCGCTGCTTCGCGGCATACGCTTCGGCCGCCTCGCGCACCCAGGCGCCGTTGTCGTGTGCCGCGCGGCGCGCCTCGAGGCGCTCGGCGTTGCACGGGCCGTGTCCCTTCACCACCGCCCAGAATTCGTCCCAGTCGATGGGGCCGCTGATCCAGTTCCCCGCCGCCTCGTCGTAGTGCAGCGAGGGATCGGGAATGGTGAGGGCGAGCGCCTGCGCCTGGGGGACGGTCAGGTTGATGAAGCGCTGGCGCAATTCGTCGTTGGTCTTGCGCTTCACGCGCCACTTGAGGAGCTCGGCGCTGTTGGGCGAATCCGTGTCGCTCGGGCCGAACATCATGAGTGCGGGCCACCACCAGCGGTCGAGGGCGTCCTGCACCATCGCCCGCTGCTCGGGTGTCCCGGCGGCGAGGGTGGCGCAGATCTCGTAGCCCTGGCGCTTGTGGAAGTTCTCCTCCTTGCAGATGCGGATCATCGCGCGCGCGTACGGGCCGTACGACGCCTTGGCCAGGACCGTCTGGTTGACGATCGCCGCGCCGTCCACGAGCCACCCGATCATCCCGATGTCGGCCCAGGAGAGCGTCGGGTAGTTGAAGATCGAGGAGTACTTGGCGGAGCCGTCGTGCAGCTGGTCGATCAGCTCGGCGCGGTCGACGCCTAACGTCTCGGTCCCGCAGTAGATGTAGAGCCCGTGCCCCGCCTCGTCCTGTACCTTGGCGATGAGGGTCATCTTGCGGCGGAGCGAGGGGGCGCGGGTGATCCAGTTCCCCTCGGGGAGCATCCCGACGATCTCGGAGTGTGCGTGCTGCGACATCATGCGCACGAGCTGCTTGCGATATCGCGCCGGCATCCAGTCCTTAGGCTCGATGACACCGCCCGCGGCGATGCGCGCCTCGAATGCCGCCGTGCGCTCGGCGTCGTCGGTGGGTGGCGTGCTCAGGGTCTCGGTCATCGCGGGATACGTCCTCCTGGTGGAGCGTCATGCGGCGCGAGCGTGCCGTGTATGTAGTATCTCCCGCATCTCCATGCATCGCAAAGTCTTGCGCGCCACAACCCGCCGTATTAGGACTGACTGGTCCTAACGCCTTTTCTCGCGTCTCGGGCGCGCCCCCTCACCCCCCTGCCTCCGCGAATAGCTTTCGCCACCGCGCCTCTCGTCTTCTCGTCTTCTCGTCTTCTCGTCCTCTCGTCTTCTGAGTGATCGATGTCTCTCCTCGACGCCGGCACCGTCAGCAGCACCGTCGCCTCTGGAATCGCCACGGTCGCTTTCGGTCATCCCAAGGGAAACTCGCTCCCCAGCGCCTTGCTGCGTGAACTCGCCGCAACCATCGACGCGGTCGGTGCGCGCGACGACGTGCGCGTCATCGTGTTGCGGAGCGAGGGGAACGGGCCGTTCTGCGCCGGCGCGTCGTTCGACGAGCTGCGCGCCCTCGAGGACGAACGCGCGGGGCTCGACTTCTTCTCCGGCTTCGCCCACGTGATCCTCGCGATGCGCCGGGCGCCGCAGTTCGTGATCACGCGCGTCCACGGGAAGGCCGTGGGGGGCGGTGTGGGCGTCGTCGCCGCGTCCGACTACGCAGTCGCTGCCGCTGGCGCGTCACTCCGCTTGAGCGAACTCGCCGTCGGCATCGGACCGTTTGTCGTCGGCCCGGTCATCCAGCACCGGATCGGGAGCGGGCACTTCACCGCCCTCTCGGTCGACTACGACTGGCGCGACGCCCACTGGGGCGAGCGCGCCGGGCTGTACGCGAAGGTGACGGACTCGGTCGAGGCGCTCGACAAGGAGATCGCCACCCTCGCCCACCGGCTCGCCGGCGCCAACCCCGCCGCCATCCGCGAGATGAAACGCGTCTCGCGCGAAGGGACGGAACACTGGGACACCCTGCTCTACGAACGCGCCGCCATCAGCGGCACGCTTATCCTAACGAGAGAAGCCCAGCACGCCCTCACCACCCTAAGCCGTAAGTGAGTTAGCAGCTCCTCGTCCTCTCGTCCTCTCGTCTTCTCGTCTTCTGCCTTCTAAGACGTAGGCGGTGCGAACGCGATGTGCTGCTGGTCGATCCAGCTCTTGTGGTACGCCGGATCTTCGATCTCGAGTGCCGCCTTCGCCACCTGCAACGGGCGGAACGAGTCCATCATCACCGCGAGTTCGTTCGTGTACTTGGCGCCGATCGACGCTTCCGTGCGTCCCGGGTGCGGGCCGTGCGGGAGACCATCCGGGTGATGCGTGATGGAGCCGTACTCGATCCCCTTGCGGCTCATGAACTCGCTCGAGGCGTAGAAGAGCACCTCGTCGGAATCGACGTTGGAGTGATTGTACGGTGCCGGGATCGCGTTCGGGTCGAAGTCGTACGGACGCGGGCAGAAGGAGCAGATCACGAATCCGTCGCCCTGGAAGGTCTGGTGCACTGGCGGCGGCTGGTGGATGCGTCCGACGATCGGCTCGAAATCGTGGATGTTGAAGATCCACGGATAGAAGTAGCCGTCCCAGCCGACCACGTCGAACGGGTGGTGATCGAGGACCAGCTCGTTGATCGCGTCGTACTGCTTGACGAGGAGCGGGAAGTCCCCGAGCTCGTCGCGCGTGTTGAGCTGCAACGGGCGGCGGATGTCGCGCTCGCAGAACGGCGCCCCCTCCAGGAGCTGCCCCACGTTGTTGCGATAGCGGCTCGGAAAGCGCACGTGTCCGCGACTCTCGAAGACGACGAACTTGTTGGGGCCGGCGCCGAGTCGCCACCGGTGCAGGATGTTGCGATGCACGACGACGTAGTCTCCCGCCTTGTAGGGGAGGTCGCCGAAGACCGACTCGAGCACCCCTTCCCCCTCGACGACGTAGGTGACCTCGTCCGCCTGCGAGTTGCGGTAGGCGTGCGGGTCGAGCACGTCGGGGGCGACGTACCACATGCTGATGTCGGCGTTGAACAGGATCGGGACGCGGTCGAGCGTCGGACTCCCGCCACTCTTCGTGCGCGCCGTGAGAAAGTGACGGTGGCGAAGCGAGGTTGCATCGTCGGCCACGAGCTGCACGTCACGCACGCGCCGCGCCGATTTCACGGTGGTCGGAGGATGCGTGTGATACAGCAACGCCGACGTCCCGGTGAACCCCTCATGCCCCATCAACTCCTCGGCATAGAGCCCCCCATCCGGCCGCCGAAACACCGTGTGCCGCTTCGCCGGTACTTGCCCCAACTGATGATAGAACGGCATCTCTCGTCCTCTCGTCTTCTCGTCTTCTGTAGACTGTAGTTAGAGATTCCCGCGCAGTGCCTGCTCGCGCTCGATCGACTCGAACAGCGCCTTGAAGTTGCCCTTGCCGAAGCTCTTCGCACCCTTGCGCTGGATGATCTCGTAGAAGACGGTCGGGCGATCCTGCACCGGTCGCGTGAAGATCTGCAGCAGGTATCCGTCGGGGTCGCGGTCGACGAGGATCCCCAAATTTGCGAGAACATCGACCGGCTCGTCGATCTTCCCGCCTCGCGCCTGCAGCTCGTCGTAGTACGAGGTGGGAATCGAGAGGAATTCGACGCCACGGTCGCGGAGCGCGGTGACGGTCTCGACGATGTCGTCGGTGGCGAGCGCCATGTGCTGCACCCCTGGGCCGACGTAGTACTCGAGGTACTCCTCGATCTGCGACTTCTTCTTCCCCGCCGCGGGCTCGT
>CAZWVG010000401.1:0-4310 GCA_964637355.1 uncultured Gemmatimonadaceae bacterium | reverse complement strand
CGACGATCGTCGCGGCCGATGTGGCGAACGTGGTGTCGCGTGGTGCGATGGTGACAGTGGGCGGCGAGACGTCGCTCGCCCAGGCCGGAGCTGCGAGCGCGGTCACCAGAACCAACCAACTGCAGGCGCGCGCTAGAGCCGTGTAACTAGTTGTCGGTACACCACTTGCGGGGGGGGTATGACGAAGTTTCGTCATCGCGGGGTCCGGGGGGGGCGGTCGGCCAACGTGGTGATCGATCGAGCACGGCTGTCGGGCAGCACTAACACTGTGCTGCTTGGCATTGTGGGACACTAGTAGATCCCCTAGGACCTAACGGTCCGAACCAAACGCCTTCCTACCCGAGATGGTCCGTTCATCCGGGGACGGACGTGTGTAATGGTGGGTGGAACGACCCATTCGACCCGACGGCAACGACCCTACGATACGCATATCGGGTCGTGTGCATCTACGCGCGCGCTCCAACACTTCACAGCGCCGCACGCAAGCTCTTCATGCATAGACACCGCCTCGTCTCCAACTTCAGCGCGCGCATGAGCCGCGGGTGGCGCGCACTCGGCGTCGCCCTCGTCGCCATCGCCCTCCCGCTCCCCGCCCACGCCCAAATCGGCGCCCTCGCCAAGAAGATGGCCCGCAAGGCCGCCAACGAAGCGACCGCAAAAGCCGAAGCGCTGAGCGGGGTCAACTCGGCGGCGCCCACCTTCGACGAGCAGATCCTCGAACTGAATGAGTCGCGCGCAGACGCAATGATCGCCGGCCTCACCGCCTCGCGCGCCTTCACCGCACCCGGCGGAGCGACGCGCGCGCAACTCACCGCGCGCGCGGGAAGCTTCAACGAACAGCGCAACGCCCTCCTCGCCCTGCACGATGCCGACGAACAACGGTGGCAGGCCGACGAGCAGCGCATCAGCAGTTGCCGCAGCGCAGTCATCGACTCGCTCGATGCCGCGCACAAGGTGGCGATGGAGAAGAAGGCCGCCTCGCTCGCCAGGAGCGCCGACCCCATGTCCTCGAAGCTGATGCAGGAGGTGATGCAGGCGACGCAGGAGATGCAGCGCCTCCTCGCCGCCGGCGACACCGCCGGAGCGGTGCAGGTGCAACGCAAGCTCGCCAAGAAGCAGGGAATCGACCCCGCCGCCGACTCGGCGCGCGCCACCACTCGCTGTGGCGCGCTCCCAGCCACTCCCCGCTGGAAACAGGAAGCGGACTCGCTACTCGTCGGCGCACAGGACGCTCTACGCCTCGCGCAGTCGCTCGACGAAGAGTCCGCGCAGTCCGGAGCGCGCGCCGCCGGGATGACCCTTCGGCAATTCGCCCTTGCCCGCGAACGCCTCATCGCCTATGTGGCCGCCAACGGCACCCCGTCGCCGACTTGGCGCTACTCGACCGCCGAACGCAAGGCGCTCCTGTCGCGTCTCTCACAGCTGAAGCCACTAGTCTGATGCGGCGGCTTCTGCTGGGCGCGGGCTTCCTTGCCGCGACTGCCATAGCGTCTGCCAGTGTGATCGTCGGCGCGACGCCAGCCACGTTGCGCCTGGCGACAACCGGGACAGCGCCGCTCGCCTGGTGGTCCGTCGACGAGGCGCCGACGCAGTGGAAAGCGCGAGGCGTGCTCGCGCATGCCGCGCGCTGGAGCGCCGGCCGCGCGGGTGTGGAGTGGACCAGCATCCCGCTCGAAGGCGTTGGCGAAGCCCGCGCGATCACCCTCGTCGTCGCGCGCATCGACCCTCGTCAGGTGCAACTCTCACTGGCTTGGGGCGTGGATCCCAACTCGGCACGCCCGTCGTGGACGCTCGACTCCACACCAAACGACGCCGTGCTGGCCGTGAACGCCGGGATGTTCGCCGACGCGCTCCCATGGGGATGGGTCGTGAGCCGCGGCGCGGAACTCCTCCCACCGGGACACGGTCCGCTCTCGACCGCCGTCGTCGTGAGCGAGGACGGCGCGGTAGAGCTGATCGCCGGCGATTCCATCGCCGCGCGTCGAGCGCGCGGCAACGTACGCGAAGCCTTCCAGACCTACCCGACTCTGCTCTCCGGCGACGGCAACGTCCCGGAGGCGCTGCGTTCGGGAGCGATGATCGACCGCACCCACCGCGACGCCCGACTCGCTGTCGGCAAAGATCGTGAGGGCCGGCTACTCATCGCACTCACCCGCCTCACCACCGACCTGCCGTATCTCGACCGCGTCCCCGTCGGTCTCACCGTCCCCGAGATGGCCGCCGTCATGGGCTCACTCGGCGCCGCCCAGGCCGCGCTGCTCGACGGTGGAATCTCCGCCCAGCTGCGAATCGTTGGCGAAGAGGGCGAATACCACGACTGGAACGGCACGCGCCGAGTCCCCCTCGCGCTCGTCGCGAGACCGCGTTAGGCATTCGAGCTGAATGCCACACCTCAATGCACGTCGGACAAAGTCGAGGGGCCGCCCATGTGGCGGCCCCTCGACTACCGCGCCCCCGCCGATGCAGAAGCGGCACGACAGTGCCCCTCGGCTACCGCGCCCCCGGCGTTCAAGCGCAGGAAGTGAGTACCCGTCGGACAAAGAAGAGGGGTCACCCCCGTGGTGACCCCTCTTCTACCGCGCCCCAGAAAAACTACCGCTGCGGCGGACGCTGCTGCCCCGGCGCGTCGTTGGCCCGAGCGCTCCCCAAGCCAACCTCACGCACACCAAGCAGGAACGGCTCGAGTCCCTTCGGCTGCAACTGCACCCCGATCGCAGCCATGGCCGTCCGCCCGGCCGGAATGCTCGCCTGCCACGCGTTCCCCTTCGACGCCCACCCCGCACCGACCGCACGTTCCCCCGGCTGGTCCGTCACCGCGACGTACCCAAAGGCGGGATTGAACAACACATCCTGATACTCGAAGGCAACTGGCACGGAGGGGAAGCCGCTGTGGTCCACCACGGCCTTCCAACGACCCGCAGCCGGCGATTCGACGCGGATCATCTCGCTCCCCGACGCGTCGCCATCGGCACGCGCGGCCACACACTCCTTCTTCGTGCAATCGAACAGATAGAGATCGAGATCGCCATCGCTCCCCGCGGACGGGCGTACATTCGTCGAAAGGAGCGTCGTCCCTGCCGGTACGTCGATCTCGAAGACCTGCTGCGACCGCGGTGCCAGGGAGCCCGTCGAGCGACGTGCGGCGCCCATCGGCATCCCGATCGCCGACGCCCCTGGGAGTGCACCGAACGAGTTGGCGAGCGTCACATCGAAGCCGCCCCCGCTGGCGAGCGCGCCCGTCGCCGAGGCGCCTAACGCGGTCACCGTCACCGTAACCGTCGTGGGCGGCACCGCCGAGTCGATTTTCGCTTGCTGCCAGTCGAAGGTGCGCGTGTCGTCCACGTCCTGGAGTCGCACCTCCCACGTTCCCACTGTAGGGGCGCTCACCCAGAACGTGCCGTTGCTGCTGGCGGAAGCGCCAAATCCGAATCCGCCGCCCGATCCCCCCACGGCGCCGGCAGTCACCATCGACGCCGTGCGCGTATCCGGGCGCATGATCGACACCGCCGGCTTACGCTTCGCCGACTGCACATCCACACGCAGCGCCGACACGCCCGCTGGGACGCGGTAGTACAGGTGCGTCATCCCCGGGCGCGGGATCTCCACCTTCTGCGTCGACTTCCAGCCACTGTCGCTCGCCAGGAGTTGCGCAGCCACGATCGTGGCCTGCGTGCGATACTCGATCCCCGGCGATCCGGCGTAGTCGAGTGTGATCATCGCAGCGTGTACACCGGGCGCCTTCGGCGCGATGCGCACCGGAAGGTCGACCGCCTTGTTGAGCGGCAACTCGACCGTCGCTGCTGAACTGTAGGTCCCCCCCTCGTTCCCCTTCCATCCGATGTCAAAGGTGAGCGGCGCGCGCGGGCCGGTGGTGCGCGTGAAGGAGATCACCCGCGTCCCCGTGTCACCCGCCGTCCACCCTTCGCGCTCGAAGATCCCCACCCCCACGTTAGGCTCGGCGAGCAGCGCACTCGTCGCGTGACGCACCGGCGCCTTGCTCACGATCGTGAGCGGCGTGCGCACCGTGTCCATCGCCTTGAGCGCCTCCCACGCGCCGGCGACGTTCACTACGCCGTTCCCCTGTTTGTACGACGGCAGGTGCGAGATCCACCGCCCCGAGTTCATGATCGCTTGCCGCAGTCGGTAGGCGTCGAACGGCACGCCACTCTGCTTCGCCGCGCTGATGAGGAGCGCCACCGCGCCCGCGGTCGTCGGCGTCGCCGTCGAGGTCCCGCCCGCGATGTTGTAGCCTGGAGGGAGCTGCATGAGCCCGGGGATCGCCGTCCCCTCGATGAAGCCGCGCCCGGTGC
>CAZWVG010000400.1:0-4369 GCA_964637355.1 uncultured Gemmatimonadaceae bacterium | reverse complement strand
GAACGGGGAGACCTCGCAGGGCCCCTGAGTGGTCTCAGAGCGCCCGAAGAGGTCTCCCCGTTTGCGCACGAGCCGAAACGCCAGCTCGAGCCCTTTCGATCGCTACTGCGGGCGCCGCAACTCGTACCCTTCCGGCGGCTCCAGCCCCGCGAGGTTGCGCACGAAGTAGTCCCACGTGCGGCGGATCATGTAGGGCTCGGCCGCGAAGCCATGGTTCCGGTTCGGCATGACGAGCAGGTCGAAGTCCTTGTTGGCCTTGATCAGTTCGTCGATCACCAACTGCGTCGCCACGGGGTGCACGTTGTCATCGAGCGTGCCGTAGGCGAGCAGCAGGCGTCCGCGAAGGTTCTTCGCCTTTCGCCAGTTGGACTGCGAATCGAAACTGTCGGTCGTGTCGCTCAGCTTGCGCAGCAATCCCTGGTACTTCTCCCCCCACGTGAAGTCGTAGCTGCGGTTGTCGTGATTCCCCGCGCTCGACACGGCGACCTTGAAGAACTCGGGATAGCTGAGCATCGCATCGGTCGACGAGAAGCCGCCCCCCGAATGTCCGAAGATTCCCACGCGATCCAGGTCCATCTGCGGGATGCGCGCCGCCAGCTGCTTGATCGTGCTCACCTGGTCGGGGATCCCGTTGTCGGTCATGTTGCCGTAGAAGGCATCGTGGAACGCCTTGCTTCGCCCCGGCGTCCCCATCGCATCCACCTGCACGACGAAGAAGCCGAGTTCGGCGAGCGACGACGTGTTGCCTCGCGGCGAGGAGGCAAACTGCCGAGTGCCGACCGAGCCCACCTGCGGTCCCGGGTAGATGTAGTCGATGACCGGATAGCGGCGCGTCGAGTCGAAGTGCGCCGGGCGCCAGAGCAGCCCGTGCAACTCGGTCACGCCGTCGCGGGCGCGCACGGTGAACATCTCCGGCGCCCGGAAGCCGGCCGCCATGAGCGCCGACGCGTCGGCGCGCTGCAGTTCGGTCACCACCGTGCCGTCGATGCGGCGGAGCACGCTTACCGACGGACGATCCGGGCGCGCGTAGTTGTCGACCAGGAACTTGCCGTCAGGCGCAACGTTGATGTCGTGATCCGCGTCTTCGGGCGTGAGCAGCTGAATCGACGAGCCGTCGAGCTTCGCGCGGTAGTAGTGGCGATAGTACGGGTCACGCCCGGGCTCGCGCCCCACCGCGGTGAAGTACACCGAGCGCGTCACCTCATCTACCCACAGCAGGTCGGCCACCAGCCAGTCGCCGCTGGTGATCCGGTTCCTGATTTCCCCGGTTTGTCCGTTGACCAGGTAGAGGTGCCCCCAGCCATCGCGCTCCGACCACCAGACGACATCGCCCGTGTTCCCCACCGGGCGCCAGTTGGGAACGCCGCCGGAGAACTGGTTCGTCTCGACGAACGTCTTCCCGCGCTCGGTGAGGATCGTGCGCGCCGTCCCCGTCGACGGATCGGCGGTCATCAGCGCCAACTCGTGAAAGCCGCGCTTCCCCGCGGTGAAATACAGCGCGTCGCTCCCGCTCCCCCAGCGCACGTCCTTCCACGTCGTATCGGTCGCCAGCCAGCAGCACGTCGTGTTCACCGCGTCGATCTGCGGAACGTTGACCTTCACGCCGCGCCCGGCCGCCACGTCGAAGACGTGCAGGTCGAACTTCGGGATCACCGAATCCCCGGGAAGCGCATAACGATACGCGTGCATGATCGGCCCGGGATTCTTCGTCTCGAGCAGGTACATCTGCCGCACGTTCCGCTGGTCCCACTTCGTCGTGACCAGGCGCTTCGAATCCGGCGACCACAGCACCAGCGGGCGCAGCTCCGCCTTGTTGCGTTCGTTGGTGACCTGCTGGCAACACCCGATGTTCGCGAGCCCGTACCCCCAGTCCGCGTTCCCGTCGGTCGTGAGCGCCTTCTCGGCGCCGCCCCCCGTCGGGCGCACGTACAGGTTGCCACCACGCTCGTACGCGACCCACTCACCATTGGGCGACATCACTTCGCTCGCCTTCGATACCGGCATCGTATCGGGGCCGGTGCACTGGTAGCTCGTGACGTCGCACGTCCACTGCTTGCGCCGCCCTAACGAGAAGCGGATCGACTTCCCGCCGTTGACCCACGCGAGGTCGCGAAAGGGGAGCTTGGTCGAGTCGTAGCTCGTATCCGCCGCGATGGAGATCGCCGAGGCGAGCCGGGCGTGGTCGAAGGCCGGACGCTTCGCCCCCGTCGCCGCATCGACCACGAGAAACTCCCACCCCTTGACCCCGCGGTTCCGGTACCAGAAGCGATCACCCGCCATCCAGCGCGGGCGCACCGCATCGTTGATCATGAGATCCTGCGCGTTCCACGAGAGCAACTGCTCCGCCCGCGCGTAGTCGGTGCTGGTGACCTGGGAACGTACGCTGGTCGGAGCCGCCGCCACCAGGAGGATCGCCGCCACGGCGAACGCCCGGCACACACGGCCGCGCTCCACTCTCTCGAGTGAATCGACCCGCAAACGCGAGTTAGTAGAAAGGAGTTCGTTCACGTGTCCGTCAAAGTGGAAGTGTTGTACGCAGTTATGAGTCGGGGCCCCGAAACGCCACCGCGCCCCGGAGCCCCCTCTCTCGTCCTCTCGTCTTCTCGTCTTCTGACTACTCGTCCTCTAGCGCCCTACCACGGCGCGCGGAACGGTCTCCAGTACGGGAACCCATCGTCCACGTCGTCCCACGTATCCCACGTCTGCCACGGCTCCGGCGCCACGCCCGGCGGACGCGCCCCGCCATCCACCGGCTGGCGGATCTCGTAGTTGTCCGGCGGCGTCATCCCCGCGAGGTTCTCGACGAAGTAGTCCCAACGACGACGAATGAAGTATGGCTCGTTCAACCCGTGGTTGCGGTTAGGCGCCCACACCAGGTCGAACGTCTTGTTGGCCTTCTCCAGCTCGTCGATCAGCTGCACGGTGTTGGCCGGGTGCACGTTGTCGTCCATGTCGCCGTGCATGACCATCAGCTTGCCGCGCAGGTTCTTCGCCATCGTCTTGTTGGCCGACGTGGTGAAGTTGTCGGTCTTGCGCAGCGTGTCCTTCGCCATGAGCCCCTGGTACTTCTCGGCCCAGTAGATGTTGTAGCTGCGGTTGTCGTGGTTCCCCGCGCCGCTCACCGCGACCTTGAAGAAGTCGGGATAGCGGAGCATCGCGTCGGTCGAGGCGAAGCCGCCGCCGGAGTGCCCGTAGATCCCCACGCGATCGGCGTCGATGAAGCTGTAGCGCGACGCGAGCTGCTTGATCGCCGTGATGTGATCGGGGAGCCCGTTGTCGCCGAAGAAGCCGTAGTAGTTGTCGTGGAAGACCTTCGAGCGGAGCGGCGTGCCGAGGTGATCCAGCTGGATCACCACGAAGCCGAGTTCGGCCAGCGAGAAATCCTCACCACCGTTCTTGAAGCTCCACTGCCCCACCGAGCCAACCTGCGGCCCGGGGTAGATGTGCGAGATGATCGGATACTTCCGCGTCGAGTCGATGTTCGGCGGAAAGTAGATCACGCCGTAGATATCGGTGAGTCCGTCGCGAGCCTTCACGCTGAATACCTGCGCCGGCCGGAAGCCGACGGCCTTGAGCTGCGAGATGTCCGCTTCCTCGAGTTTGCGAATCACCGCACCCGTCGCGGCGCTGCGCAGCACCGTCACCGGCGGCGTCTCGATGCGCGAGTACGTGTCGACGAAGTACTTCCCGCTCGGCGAGAACGTGATGACGTGGTTGCCGTCTTCGGGCGTGAGCAGCGTCGGGTTGCCGCCATCGTATCCGGTGCGATAGAGCTTGGCGTAGTAGAGGAAGCCATCGCGTCCGCGCCCGGTGAAGTAGATCTGGCGCGCCGTCTCGTCGACGTTGGCGATCTGCCCCACCTGCCACGGTCCGGAAGTGAGCTGCGCCTTCGGCTCCGGGGCCAGCGACATCCCGCCGTCTCCGTCGGTCGATGCGACGTTGGCGACGCCGGCACCGTCGAAACGATAGAGGTGTCCCCACCCGTCGCGCTCCGACCACCAGAAGGCGTCCTTCATGTCCTTCGTGACGTAGAACGATCCCGGATCCTGCGGGTTCGAGATCTCTACATACGTCTTGCCGGTGTCGCGCGCGACGATGCGCGTCGTCCCGGTGGCGGCGTCCACCTCGGCGAGGTAGGCCGCCTTGGAGCCGCGCATCAGCCACGAGACGTACACCTTCTGCGAGTTCTCCGTCCACGCCGAGTCACGAATCGACCCGCCGATCGACAGGTTGTTCGGGCGCACCGGAAGCTGCGCCACCACGTTCGACTTGCTGGCCACGTCGATCAGGTGCATGCGCGGGTACGGGACCGCGGTGTCGCCCGGGAGCGCGTACGGCTGCGAGTAGTGCTTCGGGCGCTGCGGCGTGT
>CAZWVG010000399.1:0-4377 GCA_964637355.1 uncultured Gemmatimonadaceae bacterium | reverse complement strand
GAAAGTCCGCCGTTAGGCGACGTCCCGGCATCGGTCGGGACGCGCCGGGCCCGGGATACGCAATTCATGGGAATCGAGTACCTCAATCCGCGCAGCGCCGCTGACGTGGATCGCGTGGCCACGCTCTACGAGGAGAATCTGGCAGACTCGCCAGTCGTCCTCCTTGGCCCGCGCTTCCTGCGCGAATTTTTCTTCAAGAAGCTCGTCGAGAGCGACTTGCTCGGCGCCCTCGTCTGCCGCGTCGACGGCAACGTCGTCGCCTTCCTCTCGTGGACGAACCATCCGGGAGACTTCATCGGGCGCGGGATCAAGAAGCACTTCGTCGGGCTCTCGTGGATCATGCTCAAGTCGATCGCCCAAAAGCCGTCGACCATCAAGCAGATCCTCTCGGCGATGCGCATCGTGAGCAAGCGCTCGGGCGACGCCGGCAAGGAGCACGACCCCAAGGCGATCGAGGCGATCTCGCTCGTCGTCCCGCCGGAGTACCAGAAGCACGTCCCCGAGGGCGGGAAGGCTCGCACCACCGTGAGACTGGTGCAGGACCTCGCCGCGCACGCCCGCAAGCAGGGCACGGAGCGTGTGCTCTATGTCGTGCAACCGCGAAACAAGGCATCGAGCATCTTCTTCGCCGTGATGGGGTGCGAGCTGAACAAACGCACGTATGCCGGCGAGGAAGTCTACGTCTACACGCACCACCTGGTGGAGCGCCCCGACGATGCCTGACGAGCGCGCCGGGGAGGGAGACGCAACGCCGACGAGCGGTGAATCCACCACGACGCCGTCAGGCGGCGGCTCGACCAGCGACGCGAGCGGGAAGACTGACGCCGCGTCCCGCGAGCCGACGCCTTCCTCGGCCGCAGGCGTATCGACGCATCCCGATTCACGCCCCGTCGCGCTGGTCACTGGCGCACGCAAGGGCATCGGGCGCCATCTGGCCGAGCAACTCCTCGCAACCGGGTGGCGAGTGCTCGGTTGCGGGCGCGGCACCGACGCGTGGAGCGCCGATGGCTTCGAATACCAGGTCGTCGACGTCGCCGAAGAGTCGCAGGTGCTGCCGCTCATGCGGCACGTGACGAAGGAGTACGGGCGCCTCGACGCGCTGGTGAACTGCGCCGCGCTCGCCTCGATGAACCACACGATCCTCACGCCGGTCGTGTCGGTGGAGAAGATGCTGCGCGCCAACGTGACCGGGACGTTCCTCATGAGTCGCGAGGCGGCGAAGGTCATGCGCAAGCGGAAGTACGGGCGCATCGTGAACTTCTCGAGTGCGGTGCTCCCGTTGCGGCTGTCGGGCGAGGCGGCGTATCTGGCCTCCAAGAGCGCGGTGCAGACGCTGTCGCAGGTGATGGCGCGCGAGCTCGCCGAGTTCGGCGTCACGGTCAACGTCGTCGCCCCGGGGCCGACCGACACCGACATGATCCGCGGCGTCCCCAAGGCGAAGATCGATGAACTTGTCGCACAGTTCTTCACCAAGCGGTTGACGACGCTGGACGACATCACGAATGTCGTACAGTTCCTCCTGAGCCCTGCGAGCGGTGGTGTGACGGGGCAGGTGATCTATCTCAACGGCGTGCCGAACGGATAGCGCGCGCCTCTTCGGAGCCCGCGTCCCATGCGCACGATTCGCAACATTGCCCTTGTCGCCGTCGCTGCGGTCTCCTTGTCGGGGTGCCGCGCCGCGGCCCGCATCGACGAGACGCGCCCGCCTGATCTCGGGAAGCGCGCCGTCGGGCGTCATGGCGCCGTTGCCTCGGCGCACCCGCTGGCGAGCGAGGCGGGGCTGGCGATGCTCGAGGCGGGAGGCAACGCGACCGATGCTGCCGTAGCCGCTGCCTTCGCGATCGGCGTCGTGGAGCCCGAGATGTCGGGCGTTGGTGGAGGAGGCGGGCTCCTCACGTGGGACCAGCGCAGCGGGCGCGCTGAGTTCCTCGACTTCTATGCGTCGCAGCCGGTCGCGCGCTGGCGTGGCGTCACCGCGGACTCGACGGTCCCGCTCCGCATTGCTGCCGTGCCTGGCAACGTCGCCGGACTCCTCGCGGCGCAAGCGCGCTTTGGCAAGCTGACGCGGGCACAGGTGATGGCGCCGGCCATCGCCCTCGCCGAGCGCGGCTTCCCACTCTACCCCGTCCTCGCCGACTTCATCGCGCGCGACACCGTTCGTCTCGC
Source organism: uncultured Gemmatimonadaceae bacterium (assembly GCA_964637355.1). Classification (GTDB taxonomy): domain Bacteria; phylum Gemmatimonadota; class Gemmatimonadetes; order Gemmatimonadales; family Gemmatimonadaceae; genus SCN-70-22. The sequence goes on along the minus strand of CAZWVG010000399.1, from coordinate 2,211 downwards.
CCGTGACTCGATCGCCCGCCGCATCTACTGGCGCGACGGGCGGCTCCTGCAGCTCGGCGACACCTTGCGCAATCCCATGTTAGCCGAGGTGCTGCGCCGCGTGGCCGAGCAGGGGAGGGATGGCTTTTACGCCGGACCAACGGCGCGCGCGCTGGTCAACCGATTGAATGCCGGTGGCAACCCTGCAACGATGGAAGACGTTGCGGCGTACCAGCCGCAGTGGAAGCGCCCGCTCTGCACCGTGTACCGCGGGCGTGTCGTGCTCTCGGCGCCGCCGCCGATGGGGGGCGTGCAGTTCCTGAGTACCCTCGAGATGCTCGAGACGCGCGACGTGGCCGCACTGGGCCTTCCGACGCGCGACGCGCGATCGTTCGACCTCCTTGCCTCGGCGATGCGCGTGGGGATCCTGAACGCGCGCAGCAACGACGATCCGCGATGGACGAGGATCCCCGCGCGCGGATATCTCTCGCCGGGCTTCGCCGAGCAGTGGAACGACGTGGTGGGGGAGGGGCATGCCGCCGATTCGTTGGTTCCGCGCAACGCCATGCCGTACGATGACAACCTCCCCGCAGCGTGCGCGCGCTACACCCCGTTTCCTGATCCCGCGACGACCGTTACGGACGGCGGCACGAACGGCGGCAGCGCGAGCGCCCCGACATACGACTTCGCCGAACACTCCCCTCACTCCGGCGGCGAGACGACGCATATCTCGGTCGTGGACGGGGACGGAAGCGCCGTCTCGGTGACGGTGACCAACTCGTCGGCGTTCGGCGCGAAGGTCATGGCGGCGGGCTTCTGGATCAACGACTCCGGGTGGTGGCCGCGGAATGCGTCGGCGATTCCGGCTACGCTTCCTGCGGCCTGGCGCACGCGCAACACGACTATTGCCCCGTCGATCTTCCTGCAGGACGGGAAGGTCGACCTCGTGATCGGTTCACCGGGAGGGGGGCGCATCCCGTTTGCGCTCACGCAGGCCGCCATGTACGCCATCGATTTTCACATGGACCCGCTCGAGGCGCTGCGTATGCCGCGCATCTATCCCACGCTCGCGCGGCGGGTCGAAGTGGAGCCGGGCTTCGAGGGGGACGTGCTCGCCCGCGCGCGGGCGATGGGATACGCCCCCGAAGCCCCGGACTTCGGCTATGCCCGTGTCTACATCATTGGGCGGCGTGGCGGGGAGTGGATCGCGGCCTCCGACCCGCGCCACGACGGCCAGGCGCGCGCGTACTGAACGCGCGCGCCCGTGGCCTAACGACTCTTGAGGAAGGCGCGCGTCCGCTGGCGCACCGTCCCCTGCCACGAAAGCCCGGCCTGCATCCACGCGCGTGCGGGGTGACGCGCGGGGATGTTTCGCTGGAAGTGTGTGAGCCAGTCGGGGCGCGAGCCGTCGACGTCGTCGAGCTTGTACATGCGCGCGAGTTCCCACGAGCCGATGGTCTCGCCGTTGAGCGAGAGGACTGCGCGGTCGGCGGCGAGCGCGGCAACGCCGCGCCCCACCATGCGCGGCGTCTCCGACGCCATGAAGTGCTTGTCCTTGCGTGCCCCGTCGCGCCAGGTCTCCTCGGTCACCTCGAAGAGGTCGAGCATCGCCTCGGAGCGCAGGAAGCCGGGTGAGACGCCGATCGCTGCGATGCGATCCTTGCGGAGCTCCACGCTGAGGATGAAGACGATGCGCATGAGCGTGGTCTTCACCAGGTCGTACATGATGGCACCGCGGTAACTGAAGGTGTCACCGTCGGTGATCTCCACGATGAGCGGGCGGCGGCGCCCCCGCATGAGCGGAATCGCGAGCTGCGTCGTGAGGAGGTGCGAGAAGACTGCCTGTCGCATCAGCGCCCACCCCGCCTCGAGATCGGTCTCGGCGATCGGCTTCCAGAGCCAGTCTCCGAGCCCGTCGCCTCCCCACACATCGTTGACCAGCAGGTCGAGTCCGCCGTGGTCGCGCGCGATCTGCTGCATCAGCGCGTTGACGTCCTCGCGCACCGTATGATCGGCGCGCACCGCAATCCCGGTTCCCCCTGCCTCGGTGACGAGCGCTGCGGTCTCCTCGATGGTCTCGGGGCGGGCGATCGGCGAGGGGCGCTCCTTCGTGCTGCGCCCGGAGCAATAGACGATGGCGCCGGCCTCGCCTAACGCGACGGCGATGCCGCGGCCGGCGCCGCGCGTGGCTCCGGCGACGAGCGCGACGCGTCCGGCGAGTGGGCGGGGGGC
>CAZWVG010000398.1:0-4400 GCA_964637355.1 uncultured Gemmatimonadaceae bacterium | reverse complement strand
GGGATGTTGGTCCTGACAGCGGAAGGAATCGTCAAATCGTATCGCGGTGGGGACGGTGGAATACTCCACATCCTGAACGGAGTGGAGTTTCAGGTCTCCCGAGGCGAAATGATCGCCGTGGTCGGGACGAGCGGTGCCGGCAAGAGCACGCTGCTCCACGTGCTGGGGGCGCTTGACCGGCCGACCAAGGGGCGCGTGACCGTGGACGGCGAGTCGCTCGACGGGCGGTCGGACGAGGAGCTGGCGCGGATCCGTAACCACAAGGTGGGCTTCGTTTTCCAGTTTCATCATCTCCTGCGCGAGTTCACCGCGCTGGAAAACGTGATGATGCCGGCTCGGATCGCGGGACGAGACCTTCGGGCGGCACGGAGCCGCGCGGAGGAACTCCTCTCGCGGGTCGGGCTCAGCGGCCGAATGCACCATCGACCGTCGGAGCTGTCGGGGGGAGAGCAGCAGCGGACCGCGGTGGCGCGCTCTTTGGCGATGGATCCGGTGCTCCTGCTGGCCGATGAACCCTCGGGGAATCTCGATCATGCCAACGCCGAGCGGCTGCACGATCTGTTGGCGGAGTTGGCCCGGGATCTCGAGATTGGGATGGTGGTGGTGACCCACAATCGTTCGCTGGCGGCACGCGCGGACCGGGTACTCCTGTTGGAGGACGGGGTGCTTGCCGACACTGATGTCAGAGGAGTGGTAGCCTGATGCTCTGTGAGGTGTGCCGAGAACGGGACGCGAGCGTCCACCTGACCCAGGCGGTCGAGGGGGAGGTGCGGCAACGCCACCTCTGTTCGAAGTGCGCGTCGGAGCAGGGGATTGAAACGACGGTGATGTCACCGCCGCAGAACGTGCTGGGGGGATTTCTCCAGGGGTTGGGGGCGCAGCAGGCGGGATCAAAGCCGGCGGCGAAGCAATGCACGTACTGCTCGATGACGCTGGAGGACTTTCGCACGACGGGGCGGTTGGGGTGCTCGCGGTGCTACGCGACGTTCGAGCCGAGCCTGCGCGAGCTGCTGCGGCAGGTGCAGGGGAGCGCGAAGCACGTGGGGCGGCGGTATGTCCCGCCGGAGCCGGACGTGCTGGATCGGGCGACGACGATCGGTGAATTGCGCGACCGGTTGCGTCGTGCGGTGGAGAACGAGGAGTTCGAGGTCGCGGCGACGCTGCGCGACAAGATCAAGGACGTCGAGTGATGCTGGACCTCACGCTGCTGCCGGATGGCGGAATGGGGTGGCTGGACGGCTCGGGGGAGCACGCCGACGTGGTGCTGTCCACACGCATTCGGTTGGCACGGAATGTGGAGGGATACGCGTTCACCGGGCGCGCTCGTGAGGGCGAACGGTTGCGGGTGCTGCAACAGGTGCGCGATGCCATGCCGCACGTGGGGAGCCTGCGAGGGGGGGTGGTGCTCCGGGTGGACGAGATGGCGCCTAACGATCGCCAGTTGCTGCATGAGCGGCACCTGGTGAGCAAGGAACTCGCCGGACTGGAGAGCGCGCAGCCGTTACGCGGTGGTGCGGCAGTGGTGCTGGGCGAGGGCGTTGGCGTCATGGTGAACGAGGAGGATCACCTGCGGTTGCAGTCCTTGCGCTCGGGGTTGGAGGTGAGCGGTACGTTGAGTGCCGTGGAGCGGCTGGATCGCGAACTGGGGGCTCGGCTGCCGTACGCGTATCACGAGGACTTCGGGTTCCTCACCGCGTGCCCGACGAACACGGGAACCGGGATGCGCGCGTCGGTGCTCATTCACTTGCCCGGGTTGGTGTTGACGAAAGAGATCGCGAAGGTACTGGCGGGATTGCAGACGATGGGGTTGACGTACCGCGGGCTGTACGGGGAGGGGAGCGAGGTGGTGGGCAACTTCTTTCAGATTTCCAACCAGACGACGTTGGGGAGAACGGAGGAGGAGTTGGCCGATCACCTGGTGCGTGTGGTGCGCCACGTGATCCAGCGGGAGCACGAAGCGCGTCGGGTACTCTGGCGCGATGCCGGATATATTATTGAGGACAAGCTGTGGCGGGCCTACGGGACGCTTCGCTTCGCGCGAAGCCTCACGTTCGACGAGGCGATGAATTACCTCAGCGGCGTGCGGCTGGCGGTGGGGCTGAAACTGATCAGTGGGCTCAGTGTATACACGCTCAACAAGCTCCTGATCTTTTGCCAAAGCGCGCACCTTGCCTACGCGGAAGGGCGCGCATTGACGGAGAGTGAAGCCAGCGTGGCGCGGGCGCGCTACGTACGGCAAGCGCTCGAAGCTGAGGCGGACCCGATTGCCTAACGGCAGCGCGGGACTTGATCCGAGGGATTCATGAACGGCTATAACTTCACCGAGCGAGTGCGGAAGGTCCTCCAGATGGCACGGGAGGAAGCGCAGCGTCTGCACCACGAGTACGTGGGTACGGAGCACATCCTGCTCGGGCTCATTCGCGAAGGCGAGGGAGTGGCGGCAGCCGTCCTGCAAAACCTCAACGTCGACCTCGACGAGATCCAGCAGAAGATCGAGGAGACCGTGAAGAAGGGGAAAGCGGCCCAGACAACGGGGCCCGACCTCCCCTACACATCGCGTGCGAAGAAGGTGCTGGAGCTGGCGATGAGCGAGGCGCGCGAACTCAATCACTCGTACGTCGGGACCGAGCACCTGCTGCTCGGCCTCCTGCGCGAGGAGAAGGGGATCGCGGCGCAGGTGCTCTCGGATGCCGGCGTCAACCTCGATGCCGCGCGCGCCGAGACGCTGCGCCTGCTCGGGACGGAGATGCCGCCGCAGGGCGGGAACAACCCGCCGCAGCCGGGGAACACGCCGCCAGCTGCAACGCCGCCCAAGGGCGAGAAGAAGTCCAAGACGCCGGCGCTCGACCACTTCTGCCGCGACCTCACGCAGCTCGCCTCGGAGCAGCAGCTCGATCCGACGATCGGGCGCGCCAAGGAAATCGAGCGCGTGATGGAGATCCTCACGCGGCGCAAGAAGAACAACCCGGTCCTGATCGGCGAGCCTGGCGTGGGGAAGACCGCCATCGTCGAGGGGCTGGCACAGCTCATCGCGACGGGCGAGTGCCCGGACGCGCTGCGTGAACACCGCGTGCTTTCGCTCGACATGGCGGCGGTGATCGCCGGTACCAAGTATCGCGGCCAGTTCGAGGAGCGCCTCAAGGCGGTGATGAACGAGATCGCGCAGAACAAGAACGTGATCCTGTTCATCGACGAGTTGCACACGCTCGTTGGAGCTGGTGCAGCCGAAGGGGCGATCGACGCGTCGAACATGCTCAAGCCGGCGCTCGCGCGCGGTGAGCTGCAGTGTGTCGGTGCCTCGACCCTCAACGAATACCGCAAGTACATCGAGAAGGATGGCGCGCTCGAGCGCCGCTTCCAGACGGTCATCGTGGATCCGCCGTCGATCGACGAGACGGTCGAGATCCTCAAGGGGCTCAAGAAGAAGTACGAGGACCACCACCGCGTGGTGATCCCCGACGACACGCTCGTTTCGTCGGCGAAGCTCTCGGAGCGCTACATCACCGATCGCTTCCTGCCCGACAAGGCGATCGACGTGATCGACGAGGCGGGAGCACGCGCACGCCTGGCGGCGCAGGTGCCGCCTCCGGAAGTGGCGCAGCTCAAGGAGAGCCTCGAGAAGGTGAATACCGAAAAGGAAGCGGCGGTGCGCGACCAGAACTTCGAGCGCGCGGCGTCTCTCCGGGACTCCGAGCGCGAGCTGCAGGGAGAGATCCGCACCAAGCAGGACGAGTGGGAGAAGCGGCGCCAGTCGCACCGCCCCGTACTCGGCGAGGAGGAAGTCGCCTTCATCGTGAGTCGCTGGACGGGGATTCCCGTCACGCGCCTGCAGGAGGCGGAAAGCTCGCGCCTGCTGCGGATGGAGGAGGAACTGCACGAGTCGGTGGTCGCGCAGGAGGAGGCGATCAAGGCGATCTCCCGCTCCATTCGGCGCAGCCGCGCGGGGCTCAAGGATCCCAAGCGCCCGATCGGTTCCTTCATCTTCTGTGGTCCCACCGGCGTCGGTAAGACGGAGCTGGCACGTTCGCTCGCCCGCTTCCTGTTCGCCGATGCCTCGGCGCTGATCCGCGTCGACATGAGCGAGTACATGGAGAAGTTCTCGGTGTCGCGCCTGATCGGAGCGCCTCCGGGGTACGTCGGATACGAGGATTCGGGGACGCTGACCAAGGCGATCCGTCGCAAGCCGTACAGCGTGGTCCTGCTCGACGAAATCGAGAAGGCGCACCCCGATGTCTTCAACATCCTCCTCCAGGTCCTCGACGAAGGGCACCTGACGGACAACTACGGGCGGGTCATCGACTTCAAGAACACGGTCATCATCATGACCTCGAACGTCGGGGCCAAGGATGTGGCCAAGAACACGTCGCTCGGCATCACAGCCACGGACGTAAAGGACACGG
>CAZWVG010000397.1:0-4402 GCA_964637355.1 uncultured Gemmatimonadaceae bacterium | reverse complement strand
CCGCCGCGCACGTACGAGTGTCCGATCGCCACCTCGGCGCCGGTCATGTCGAGCAGGTAGCCGAAGTCGTCGCGATGGGCCACGTATTGCACGAGCGGTTCGTACATCGCCTTGACCTTCTCGTAGTCCGCCCCCTGCATGTTGCTCACGTACAGGTATTCGCGCTGGTTGCGCCACCCTTCGGCGAACATCTGCCGGTATTCGGCGCGCGGATCGACGAGCATGCGGAGCGCGACGTTGAGTCGCCCCTGTCCGCCGGTGGGCACCGCGCCCTCGGTGTTGACGATCGCCAACGACGGTTGCCCGCCAGCTGCACGCCACAGGAGCTTCTTGCCGTCTTGCGAGATGGTGTACTGCGCGACGTTCTGGGCGAAGACCGTGGCCTTGCGATCCTTGAAGGTGTAGCGGTGGAGCACGTCGCCGCCCCCGCCGGGCCCGTTCGCCGCCGCGGTGCCGGTCTCGGGAATGTTTTCGAGGAGAAACACCGTCCCGGCGGTGCCAGCCTTGAGCGCGCTGTAGTCGCGCGGCGTCATACCTAACGAGATGACGCGATTGTTGATCCCGTCGAAATCGATGGTGACCGGTGCGGCGGCAGGGGTCGCGTCGCGGTTCCCCGCTGGTCCCGAGGGAGGCGTCGGCGCGGCCCCGGCTCCTCCCTCGCGCCGATCACCTGTCGCGCGCCCTTCCTCGTCGGACTCGGGGGCGAGCGGCGACGGCTCGCTCTTCTTCAGGACTGCCGCATACACGGCACGCGTAGTCGGATGGTCGTACGACGACATGTCGAGCCATCCGGTGCGCGGGCCGAAGTCGGTCGAGGCGAGCCAGTAGAGGTACTTTCCGCTCGCATCCCACGCCGGCCACGTGGCGTCGGCCATGCCATCGGAGAGCTGGCGCGTGGCACCCGCCTGCACGTCGTAGACGAAGATGGCGCGGAAGTACGAGGGGAGGCGCTTGGCGTAGGCGATCCAGCGCGAGTCCGGGCTCCACACCGGATTGAGCGAGCGATCCGGAAGCATGTACGGATCGGTGTCGACCTTGGTCGAGCGCCCGGAGACGACTTCCGTCACCCACAACCGCAGGTGTGCATCCGAGTAGAGGATGCGCGTCCCGTCGGGGGACCACGATGGCGTGTAGTAGTACGACGGCTCCGGGAGTGCGATCGAACGCGGCGGGGTGATGCCATCCTGCGACTCGATCACGAGCTTGTACGCGCCACCGGCATCGGAGAAGTAGGCCACCGACTTCCCGTCGGGCGACCAGGCCGGGGTGCGCTCGGCGCTCCCGGACGAGCGCGTGAGGTTGCGCCAGTCGCCTTTCTCGGCGGGGACGGTGAAGATCTCGCCACGCGCCTCGAGCGCCGCGCGCTTCCCGGTGGGAGAGAGCGCCATGTTCACGATGCGCGACGAGACGTCCTTCCACTCGGGAACGAGCCAGGGGAAATCGCCGCGCACCGTGATGTCGAGGCGCTTTTCCTGCTTTGTGCGCGGATCGAGCGTGTGGAGGTAGCCGGCCTGTTCGAAGACAACCATGCCCGAACCTGCGTCGAGCGACTTGACGTCGAAGTCGGTGAACCTGGTGAGCTGCTCGAGCGCCTTGGAGCGCGTGTCGTACGACCAGACGTTATGCACGCCGTCGCGATCGGAGAGGAAGTACACGACGTCGCCGATCCAGGCGGGATCGATGTCCTTCGAGTCGGTCCAAGGCGGAGAGACGATGTCGTGGCTGGCGAGGTCGAAGATCCAGATCGCGCGATTCTGTCCGCCGCGGTAATTGCGGCGTTCGTCGTCCCACGACCCGTTCATGCGATACGCCACACGCTTGCCGTCGGGGGAGATCTTCCCCTGGAAGGCGCGCGGCATCGGGAGGGCGACGGGGACGTCACCCTGAGCCGACACGGTCCAGAAGTTCATCTGGTTGTTCCCCGACTCGCGCGACGAGGCGAAGACGATGCGTGCGCCGTCGGGCGTCCACCCCTGCACGATGTCTGCTCCCGGGTGGTAGGTGAGCCGCTTCGGCTCACCGCCCTCCGACGGGACGACGTAGACATCGGTGTTCCCGGCGTATTGCCCGGAGAAGGCGATCCACTTGCCGTCCGGGGAGAAGTTCGGGTTGGAGGTGGCCCCCTGGAAACTCGTCAGGCGGCGGGCGTCGCCGCCCTCGCGCGGCGCGACCCAGAGGTTGTTGCCATAGGCGAACGCGACCTGCGTCGCACTAATCGTTGGCTGCCGAAGCAGGCGGGTCTGCGCATGCGCCGGGAGCGCTGCGGTGGCGGCGGCGGCGGCAGAGAGCAGCGCCGCGCTGAGGAAGCGTCGGTCCATCGGCCGAGTGGGGGTATGAGACGGGCCCCCCGACCGCAGTGGTCGGAGGGCCCGTCAATGTGGCTGATGGTACCAGCGGCTGGCTACCGGTCGTCACGCTTCACCGGCCTGCCGTTCGCCACTCTCTACCAGCGTGAGACGCGTCGCTCGCAGTAGTCGCGAATTCGGGCGCGCTCGTACAACGCTTCGCGGCGCGAGTCGCGCATGTCCCAGCGCGAGCGGCGCCAGAGGTCGCGCTCGCAGGCGCGGAAGGCGTCCCACTGCCGGCGGTTCCAACGGCGGCTTCGCTTCTCGAAGTCGCGCTGCGCCCGCTCGTAACGCTTCCAGTCGTCGTCGCGCCCCCAACCGTAGCCGTTGCCGCGGCGGTCGTCGTAGCGGTCATCGCGACGGTCGTCACGCCGGTCGTCGCGTCCGCGTTCCCAATCCCATCGATCGTTGCGATCGCGCGAGCGTTGGGCGTCGTCGCGGCCACGGGTCGCGCCCGGGCGTGCATCCACAGGGGCCTGTGCGCGCGCAACCGCCGGTGAAGTCGCGAGAAGCGCAGCGCCGATCAGAGCAAACAAGGCGGTTCGCATGTTGTCTCCCGTTCGAGTGGTGATGACGTGGATCGCGAGTGCGCGGCGTCGGGACCGCGCGGACTTCCCACGTCCGGGAGGGGATAAGGCACCATCGGTGCCAGCTCACAGCGGGCTCCGAACGGCGCTGTAACCCGTTGCGACGCGGCGCGTTGCAGGACGCCACGTCGCGCACGGTCGCGCAGCGCTGTCGCACACCGGGGACGCATCGCTGTCCGCGTCGCGCGCCAGACGATGCAGGCTGTAAAGCGTTAGTCAGCGCCGACGCGCCGGCGCTCGTGCCGTACGTCACACGGGCCGCGCAGCGCGCTGCCGCAGCGCTCAGCCGAAGCGCGCTGCACCGCGTTCCGATCAGCGGGTCCAGACGCGCTTCGTGGGAAGTGCGTCGCGATCGACGATCGAGCCGCGCGCCACGACCGTTTCGAGCTTGCGGATGTTGTGGATGTCGGCGCTCGGATCGGCGGTGAAGACGAGCAGATCCGCCGACTTGCCCGCTTCGAGCGTTCCGTACTCGGCGAGCGCGTGACTCGACATCGCGCCGTTGTGCGTGGCAGCGGTGATGGCCTGGAGCGGCGTCATCCCGAGCTCGACGAGTCCCTCGATCGCCGCGAGCGAACCGGTCCCCGGGTCCTGCCACGCGGGTTTGGGGTCACGACGGAACTCCGGGGCGAGGCCAAGATAGTTGTCGGTCGCGATGGTGGTGATGCAGCCGGCATTGATCAGCTTCTTCGCGTTGGCGCGCCGGATCTCGAGACCGCGATCGCCACGATCGCGCCGTTGTTCGGCCTCGGTGCGCGCGCGCTCGGAGGTTCCGCGGGCGCGCGCCGAATCCTCGCGCACCTTCCGCGTCGAGTCGGCTCGCCGCATCCGATGCTCGTACTCGGCCCACGGCGCGCCGGTCATCGTGTTGACGAGCATCGCGCAGACGACCTTGCGATCGACGAACTCCCGCACGAGCTCGTCGGACATCGGGACATCGAGGACCTCGGGGTGCTGCACCAGGTCGACTCCGGCCTGCAGCGACATCAGGAGCCCCTCCGGCGTGGTGGAGTGCGTCTCGGCGACGAGGCCGCGCGCGTGCACCGTCTCGACGATCGCCTTCTGAGCACGCTCGGAGAATCCGATGAAGACCGGATACCCGAAATGCGATGTGCCGCCGTACTTGAGGAAGTCGACGCCGCGATCGAGGTAGCGGCCGATCGCCAGCCGCAACGAGTCGGGGCCCATGTTGACGAGTTCCTCACCGGCCCCCTGCGTGATCGCATCGTTCATCTGCTCCTGCAGCAGCGAGAGATTCTCCGGCGCGCGACCGGTGAACGAGAACGACCACGGCCCTCCCCATCCGACGATGTTTCCCGCGACGTACATGCGCGGGCCCGGCACGTCGCCGCGGCGAATTGCATCGCGCGCCGCCTTGAGCGGGGCGAGCATCCCGTACGAGTCGCGCACCGTGGTCACGCCGACCTTGAGGTGATTCTGCGCGGCCTCGATCGCGACGTCGGTGAAGCG
>CAZWVG010000396.1:0-4434 GCA_964637355.1 uncultured Gemmatimonadaceae bacterium | reverse complement strand
CTGGGAGTTGTTCTCCTGGACGAGACGGACCAGCGTCGCATCCAGGAGAACAACTCCCAGATCACCAACATGCTGTACCGGTTGTACCGCACGCGTACGGCGGCCAACCAGGCGATTGCTGCACTCAACGAGTGGGAGCCGACGGCGACCGAACGGATCGCCGAGAGCTACTTCGCCCGCGGCTTCGTCGACTTGCAGCTGGCGTCGGATTTCTGCAATGGCATTCCGCTCTCCGACGGCGCGGGCGAGACCGTGACGTACGGTGCGCCGCAGACGGTGGTGCAGGTCTTCACCTCGGCGATCGCCGCGTTCGACAGCGCCATCACGCTCACCAACGGAAGCACGGCTGCCACGACGATCGCCATCAATCGTGCGGCAAAGGTGGGGAAGGCGCGCGCGCAGGTCGGGCTCAACCAGATCGACGCCGCGGCGACTACGGTCGCCGGGATTCCGACGTCGTTCACCTACCAGACGACCTTCTCGCTCACCACCCAGACCAACACGATCTGGGCGCAGGGCCTCTCGTCGAATCGCTACACGGTCGGCGACTCGGTGCAGGGGAACCAGCGCAACATTCTCGTGGCGAATGCCATTCCGTTCGCCTCGCTGAATGATCCGCGTGTCCCGGTCACCAAGCGGACGACTGCCGGCCAGGATGGGCAGACCGTCATGAACGTGACGTCGATCTACGGCCAGCTGACGGCTGTGGATATCGTCAACGGGCTCGACGCGCGCTTGATCGAGGCCGAGAAGGCGCTGCGCGACAACAACGTCTCGTCGTTCCTTTCCATCCTCAACGCGCTGCGCGCCGCGCCTCCAGTGATTCACAGCATCACGGTGGCACCGATGGCCGCCCTCACCGACCCCGGCACCGCCGAGGGGCGCGTGAATCTGTTCTTCCGTGAGAAGGCGCTCTGGACCTTCAGCCGCGGCCAGCGGTTGGGCGACATGCGCCGCCTGATCCGGCAGTACGGCCGCAACGCGAACACCGTCTTCCCGATCGGTTCGCACTTCAAGGGGGGCGACTTCGGTCCCGACGTCAACCTCCCGATCGTCACCAACGAGCGCAACAACCCGAACTTCCAGGGGTGCCTCGACCGGAACGCCTAACGGTAAACCGGTTCTCGCTCACGTCCCGGCCCGCGGGTGCCATTCGGCGCTCGCGGGCCGGCGACGTTTCTTCCCCTACGATTCCTTGCCGCTGTCGACGAAGATTCCGAGCGCCATGCTCACGATCGACACCACGATCGAACCGACGAGGGCAGGACCGAATCCCTGGACCGTGAAGCCCAGCCCGAGCGAACGCGACAGGCTCGACGTGAGCAGGAGCATCACCGCGTTGATCACGAGGAGGAACAGCCCCAACGTGAGAAAGATCGCGGGGAGGGAGAAGAAGGAGATGATGGGCTTCACCAGCGTGTTGACCACCCCGAAGACGAGCGCGACGCCGAGGAGGGCCGGGATGGTGCCGGTGAAGGAGATACCGTCGACGAAGCGCGTGGCCGCGTAGAGGGCCGCGGCGTTCACGAGAAGGCGCAGGATGAGCGACATGGCGGGACTGCGGGTACGGGAAGGAAACGGGTGCTGCTGACCATACTACGCGAAGTGCGCCGGGCATGTGTCGCATGTTGCTCGATCGACGACGGCTGGCGCCGCGCCCTCGTCCGCCGCCGGTGACGCGCGACTCAGCGAGGGTGCGCGCCGCGACACAGCGCGCGGTGACCGGAGTGGGCGAGCTTTGGAGCCCCCCATGCCCCTTCGCTCATGTTTCGTATCGCCTCCCGTTCGCCCCTAGCGCTGCGCACCTGCGCGATCGCCCTCGTGCTGGCCACTGCCGCCTGCGGAGGCGAGCCTGCGAGCCCGTCGGGTGTCATCGAGGATGCGGGAGACGCGCTCGCCTTCGTCGCAAACGGACCGCTCAATGGGAGGCGCCCGTTCCCCGCCAACAACTGGTGGAACACTGCGATCGACGCTGAACCGGTCGATCCGGCTTCGGCGACGCTGATCGCGAGCTGCGGGGTGCGCGGACTCCACCCCGACTTCGGGACCACGTGGAACGGGGCGCCCAACGGGATTCCGTACGTTTTGGTGGGGGGCTCCCAGAAGAAGCGGGCGGTCAGCTTCACGTACGCCAGCGAGAGCGACCCGGGGCCGTATCCGGTCCCCAAGAATCCGCCGATCGAAGGGGGGGCGAACGGGACCGGCGACCGGCACGTGCTGGTCGTCGACACGCTCAACTGGAAGCTGTACGAGCTGTTCGACGCGCACCCGGTGAACGGTGGCGCGACGTGGCGCGCAGGCTCCGGGGCGATCTTCGACCTGAATTCGAATGCCCTCCGCCCGATGTACTGGACCTCGGCCGACGCCGCCGGGCTCCCGATCTTCCCGGGACTCGTGCGCTACGACGAGGCGGTCGTGCGCAAACAGATCGATCACGCGCTGCGCTTCACCTGCCCGCGCACGCGCCGTGCCTTCATCGATCCGGCGCGCCACTACGCGAGCAACGATACGTCGAGCGCGCTCCCGCCGATGGGGATGCGGGTGCGCCTCAAGGCGTCGTTCGACGTGAGCAGCTTCCCCCCCGAAGTGCGAGTGATCCTCGCCGCGATGAAGCAGTACGGGATGTTCGTCGCCGACAACGGGAGCGGGTGGTACGTCTCCGGCGCCCCCGATCCGCGCTGGAGCGACAGCAATTTGGCGACGCTCTCGCGCGTCCCGTCGTCGGCATTCGAAGTCGTGCGTATGGGGACGATCCACAAGTAGCGCCACGTTGCGCACTCTGGCCGTGCGGCAGTGCTCGTGTAGATTCGGAGGGGACCGCCCGCTGCCACGCTCGCCGTGGTGCGACACGCGCGGTCGTACGTAGACCTCCTCCCCGGACCCCTCATGCCGGCTCGACTCGAACGGCGCGCATTCCTGCTGCACGTCGGTGGATTGATGGCGTTCCTCGGCCTCGGGGCGACGCCAGTGTGGGGCGAAGGGGTGCGCACTGCAGGGACGGGGAGTGACCATCCGATCCCTCGTCCCGGCGTCACCGCGGCGAAGGTGCCGACCGCGAAGCAGCTCGCCGCCACGCCCGACGTGATCGACGTCTTCGACCAGGTGCGGGAGATCCCGGCGATCGTCGACGGCATTCGTTGCAGCTGCGGCTGCGCCGGGCAGCCCGGGAACTACTCGCTCCTCTCCTGCTTCGAGACCATGGATGCGATGGCGATACACTGCGAGATCTGCCAGTCGCACGGGCGGCTGGTGCACCGCATGCACGCGGCGGGGCGCACGCTCGACGAAATCCGGAAGGGAGTCGATGCCCGTTTCTCCTGAGCGTGTGCCGGCAGCGCGACGCGCACCGTCGATGGGCTGGCTCGGGCACTCGACGCGCGCCCTGCTCGCCGTCGCGTTCTTCGGATCGTTAGGTATACCGGCAAATGCCCGAGCGCAGGTGCGAGCGTCAGAGCGCGCGACCATCGCGCAGACGTCCGACGGGACGACACTCACGATCGACTATTCACGCCCCCGTGCACGCGGGCGCACGCAACTGTTTGGGAAGACGGTCACGTGGGGCGAAGTGTGGACGCCAGGCGCCAACTGGGCGACCACGCTCGACGTCAGCCGCGACGTCTCGCTCGACGGCCACGCGGTGCCGAAAGGGAAGTACTCGGTCTGGTTCATCGTGCAGCCCGACGCCTGGACGCTCGTCCTCGACCCGCGCCCCCGGCGCTATCACACCGAGCATCCCGATTCGATCGCGGGGCAGTTGCGCTGGAAGGTGCAGCCTGCGGATGGACCCTTCGCCGAGATTCTCACCTGGTCGTTTCCCGAAGTACGCCCCGACGGTGCGCAACTCCTCTTCGAGTGGGGACCGAAGCGCGTCACGCTGAACGCAACGGTGCGCCCGTCGCACCCGATCGCCATCGCGCGCGCCGACGCGGAGCCGTTCCTCGGTACGTATGAGTGGCGCTGGGCCGACGAACCCAACGCGCCTCCCTCGACGATGGAGCTCTACTACGAAGACGGAGAAATCCGTCAGCGCTACACGCCGTTCCCCGACTGGTATCCGCTCCTGCAGGGGCAACCGATGGTACGCATCAACGACACCTGGTTCATTCCCGCCATCCGTCGCGATGGGAAGATCTGGGAGATGGTGGCCGACCAGATCTACGAATTCGAGCTGAAGAACGGGCGTGCCGTCTCGTTCGAGATGTACAGCGACAAGGACGACAAGCTGGGGAGTGGTCGGCGCAAGTAGCGTGAGCTAGTGCGTCGACCTCCGGTGCGCAGGGCAGCAGGCGCATCGCACGTGCGCACGAGTACGTAGCAGGCCCGCGCGAGTGTACGAATCCGGGATTGCGTTCGACGTGCACCGTCGTCGATATTGGACACACAATCGCACCCTCAACGTCCACCCTGCATCGAGGAGGTGATCCATTGTCTACT
>CAZWVG010000395.1:0-4470 GCA_964637355.1 uncultured Gemmatimonadaceae bacterium | reverse complement strand
TCGACGAGACGAGGAGCCCGACGATGATCCCCATCGTCTTCTGCGCATCGTTGGCCCCGTGCGAGAGCGAGAAGAGCGCAGCGCTCCCCAACTGGACCTTGCGGAAGATCGAATCCACCCGGTGCGGCGCCATCCGGCGGAAGGCCCAGTAGATCGCCGTCATCAGCACGAATCCCGCGATCATCCCGATGATCGGCGAGAGGAAGATGAAGATGATCGTCTTGGTCCAGCCGGCCACGATGATCGCTCCCGCCCCCGCCTTGGCCATCGCTGCCCCGGCGTAGCCGCCTAACAAGGCGTGCGACGAGCTGCTCGGGAGCCCGAACCACCAGGTGATCAGGTTCCAGATGATCGCCCCGAGGAGCCCGCCGAGGATCACGTTAGGCGTGACGATCGAGACGTCGATCATCCCGCTCCCGATCGTCTTCGCCACCGCCGTCCCCACCGTGAACGCAGCGACGAAGTTGAAGAACGCCGCCCACACCACGGCGGTGAGCGGGCTCAGGACTCGCGTGCCGACGATCGTGGCGATCGAGTTGGCGGAGTCGTGGAAGCCGTTGATGAAATCGAACACGAAGGCGATCCCGATGATCGCCAGGATGTACTCGACCACGGCCTACGAATTCTTGAGGGAAATGCCCTCCAGCACGATCGCCACCGTCTGGCAGCGATCGAGCGTTTCCTCGATGGTGTCATAGATCTCCTTCCACTTCATCACGTCGAGCGGATCGGGCTTTCCGGCGAAGAGCGCCCCCATCGCCACGTGATAGACCTGGTCCCCCTCGGCCTCGATGCGCTTGACCTCGCGCGTACTCACCGCGACCGCGCGCGGATTCTTGATCTCCACCACCGCCTTTTGCAGCTGACGGACGGACTGCACGAGCAGCTCGCACAGCTTGCGCGCCGGCTCCCGCGTCTCCGCCAGGTGAAACATCTGCGCCCGGCGCGCCGTGCCGTCGATCAGGTCGACGACGTTGTCCAGCTCCTGCACGAGGTTGAGGATGTCTTCGCGATCGAGCGGGGTGATGAAGCTCGTGGCGAGTCGCGTGCTTACCTCGCGTGTCACGTCGTCGGCTTCGTGCTCGACGTCCTTGATCGCGGCCGCCAGCTCGGCGAGGCGCTCGGGTTGCCCGAAGAGGTCTCGGAGAAGACCGGCCGCCGAGATCAGCTTCCCGGACAGCTCGTTGAACAGGTCGAAAAAGCCTTCGTCGCGCGGGATGAGGCGGAACGCCACTGGTCTCTCGGGCTGGGGACGGCGACGCGCGCGCGGACATTCGCCCGCCGAACATGATCCGCCGTGACAAAACCGTGATGAAACAGTGACAAAACTACCCCACCGAGGAGGTCGGCGGCAGACGAATCGTCCCCGCGCGAAATCAGTAGGATCCCCCTTGCGACTCCCCTCCAGCCAGCCGGTCGGCGGCGCCACGCGAGACGTCACCCGATGCCAGGCGCGCCACCGCCTCGCGTACGGTGCCGCCGAGCGCGATCAACTCGCTCAACGGGCGCGGACCGGCCCCCACGCAGCTGGCCATCGACACACCGCTCGACGTCCCGATTCGTGTCGCTCCGCAGGCAATCATCCGCAGCGCCGCCTCGCAGTCGCGAATCCCGCCCGATGCCTTCACCCCCAGCGCATCCCCGACCACCGCTCGCATCGTCGCCACCGCCTCGGCGCTCGCGCCGCCGGTCGCATGGAAGCCGGTCGACGTCTTCACGTAGTGCGCGCCGTTCGCCATTGCGAGAGCCGAGCAGCGCACCACTTCGGCCGGGGTGAGCGCAGCAGATTCGATGATCACCTTCACCAGCGCGCCGCCAGCGCCGGCCACCACGGCGGCGATGTCGGACGCGACGTGCGCCCAGTCGCCCCCCTTCGCGTGCCCGAGCGCGACCACCATGTCCAACTCCGTCGCCCCCTGCTGCACCGCGCGCGCCGCCTCCTCGCGCTTCGTCGCCGAATCGTTAGCGCCCAGCGGAAAGCCGATCACCGTCGCCAGCTGCACGCTGCTCCCAGCGAGCCGTTCGGCGCAGCGCGGCACCCAGACCGGGTTCACGCAGACGGCGGCGAATCGATGCTCGAGCGCTTCGTCGCAGAGTTTGTCGATGTCGGCGGCCGTCGCCTCCGCCTTGAGGAGCGTGTGGTCGATGAAATCGGCGATCCGCGCTCCCTCGCGCACCCACGTCACGCCGCGCGGCGCAGCGCCGCTCGCCGGAGCATCGCTCATTCGAACACCTGCCGCGCATTGGCCACCGATCGCCGGCGCCGAACCAGCTCACGATCCTCGAAGAGCCTGATCAGGACCACTCCAGTCACGAATCCTCCGACGTGCGCCCAGACCGCGACGCCCCCCGACACTTCCGGGTTGAGTTGCATGAGTTGCGGCAGCCCGCTCAGCACCTGCAGCCCGAACCACCAGAGGAGCACCACCCACGCCCGCAGGTGCACGATCAGCGGGTAGATGATGATCGGGAAGAGCATCTTCACCCGTACCTGGGGATATAGCACGAGGTACGCCCCCATGATCCCCGAGATCGCCCCCGATGCCCCCACGGTGGGAACAGGTGAGGCAGGATCTACCGCGATCTGCGCCGCCGCCGCCACCAACCCGCACACGAGGTAGAAAACGAGGAAGCGCGTGTGCCCCATGCTGTCCTCGACATTGTTGCCGAAGACCCAGAAGAAGAGGCAGTTCCCCAGCAGGTGCATCCACCCGCCGTGGAGAAACATCGAGGTGAGCGGAGTGAACAGGTTGATCGCGTAGTTGTCCACTTGGCACTCCATCCCCGGCCCGATCGGGACCGCACTTCCCAGCGGCGCGAGATGGGTCAGCTCCCCCGGCACCATCCCGTAGTTGCAGACGGTCGTCGCCAGAGTGACAGGATTCAGTCCGGCCCCCTGCACGAAGAGCCAAGTCGCCGCGATCAGCCCGAGGATCGCGTACGTCATGTAGGTCGGGTGGAGCGTCGGATTGTCGTCGCTGAGCGGAATCATCGCGCGCGGTGAGTGCGTAGGGGCGTTCGCCCCGGACGCTCGCGACGGACCGCCAAATCCGCAAGCGCTTCACCGCATCGTGCGCTCACGTCAGAGAACTCTGCCAAAGTGACGCCAATAGGCGGTCCCGTACTTGCCACCTAGCGGCGCGGGACTCTCGTAGTCCGCACCAATCACTCATTCGGAATCAACTATGGCAGACAAGGTTATCGGCATTGACCTGGGGACCACCAACTCGGTCGTCGCCGTCATGGAGGGAGGCGACCCGGTCGTCATTCCCAACTCCGAGGGCGGTCGCACCACGCCGTCGGTCGTCGGGTTCACCAAGGACGGAGAACGCCTGGTCGGGCAGATCGCCAAGCGTCAGGCGGTGACCAACCCGAAGAACACCGTCTTCTCGATCAAGCGCTTCATGGGGCGGAAGATGGGCGAGGTCTCCGAGGAGTCCAAGCGCGTCCCGTACGCCGTGTCGAGCGGACCGAACGATCTCGTCTCGGTCGAAGTCGGGGGAAAGAAGTTCTCGCCCCCCGAGATCTCGGCGATGATCCTCCAGAAGATGAAGCAGACCGCCGAGGACTACCTCGGGCACGGTGTGACCAAGGCGGTCATCACCGTTCCGGCCTACTTCAACGACTCGCAGCGCCAGGCGACCAAGGACGCCGGCAAGATCGCCGGTCTCGAAGTGCTCCGCATCATCAACGAGCCGACGGCCGCCGCGCTCGCCTATGGCCTCGACAAGAAGAAGGACGAGAAGGTCGCCGTCTTCGATCTGGGCGGCGGTACCTACGACATCTCGGTCCTCGAGCTGTATGACGTCGACGGCACGCGCCAGTTCGAGGTGAAGTCGACCAACGGCGACACGCACCTCGGCGGCGACGACTTCGACCAGCGCGTCATCGACTGGCTCGTCGGCGAGTTCAAGCGCGACCAGGGGATCGACCTCTCCAAGGACCCGATGGCGCTCCAGCGCCTCAAGGAAGCGGGCGAGAAGGCGAAGATGGAGCTGTCGTCGACCATGTCGACCGACATCAACCTCCCCTTCATCACCGCCGACCAGTCGGGGCCCAAGCACCTCAACTACTCGCTGACGCGCGCCAAGTTCGAGCAGCTCGTGGATGACCTCATCCAGCGTACGCTCGAGCCGATGAAGAAGGCGCTGTCGGACGCCGGGCTCAAGCCGTCGGACATCGACGAGGTCCTCCTCGTCGGCGGGTCGACGCGCATCCCGAAGATCCAGACCGTCGTGAAGGACTTCTTCGGCAAGGAGCCGAACAAGGGCGTGAACCCGGACGAAGTCGTGGCGATCGGTGCCGCAGTCCAGGGCGCGGTGCTGACCGGCGAGCAGAAGGACGTCCTTCTCCTCGACGTCACCCCGCTCTCCCTCGGCATCGAGACGCTGGGCGGCGTGATGACGGTGCTCATTCCGCGCAACACGACGATCCCGACCCGCAAGACCGACGTCTTCTCCACCGCCGACG
>CAZWVG010000394.1:0-4515 GCA_964637355.1 uncultured Gemmatimonadaceae bacterium | reverse complement strand
CGTGGTGGACGAAGAGCGTGCCGCCAGGCGCAACGCCGCTCGGTGACCTGGCGCGTCCGGCAATGCCGCCGACCGTGCGGGCGCGGTACGCGTACGCGTTCGAGCCGGGGAGCGAGGCGAGCTCGCGGCTCCTGGCATCGCTCCTTCGCGATTCGATTCGCGTGTGGCACGCGCCCAAGTCGTTCACCAGCGCAGGGACGAAGTTCGAGCATGGCGCTTTCGTGGTGCGGGTGGCGATGAACCGCGACGAGGTGCACGACATCGTGCAGGCGCGGGCAACCGAGGCAGGCGCGCGCGTGGTGGCCATCCCTTCGGCGGGGGTCGATGAAGGGACCGATCTCGGGAGCAACTCCGTCGTGCCAGTGCTTCCGCCGAAGGTGGCGATGCTCGGCGGTGCTCCCGTCAGCGGCAACGCTTTTGGCTTCGCGTGGTACGCGCTCGAGCAGCGACTCGGCTATCCCGTCACGCTGGTCGATGCGGGCTTCGTCGGGACGCAGGCACTCGACCATTTCACCACGCTGATCATCCCGTCGGTGTCGGCCGGGGGGCTCGACCAAGCGTTAGGCGAAGGGGGGCGTAACCGACTCGCCGGATGGGTGCGCGACGGCGGCGTGCTGATCACGCTCGATGGCGCGACGGCGTGGGTGGCGCAGGAGAAGCTCGGGCTCGTGCGCACGCGCATCGTGCGCGACTCGGTGCGCGCCGATTCGAGCGGCGGCGCCCCGCTCCCCGCATCGCTCCCCGGGGTGCTGGCGCGGGCGACATTCGATACGCTGTCGCCGCTGATGGCCGGCGTTGCAGCTGGCGATATTCCGGTATTTGCCAACTCCGATCGTGTGCTCAGCGTGCCCAAGGACCTGCGCGCCGGCGAGGCGGTGATCCGCTTCGCGCCGGCCGATCGCGTTAGGCTGGCGGGGTACTTCTGGCCGGAGATGCCGGCCAAGGTCGCGCTGTCGCCGTATCTGTGGACGGAGCGCGCGGGGCGCGGGCGGGTGATCGCGTTCGCGCAGGATCCGGTGTATCGGGATCTGTTCCGGGGGTTGTTGCCGGTGTTCTCGAATGCGGTGTTGTTGGGGGGGACGTTCTAGTAACGGGAGGATCGACGCGCCGAGCGGAGCGGGTGTGGGCCGGGATGCAGGCGGGAGCGGGCTCCACTGAGGAGTGACGAATAGCTCGCCGCATGTGGTAGCACGGAACGAGTTCCGGCTGACAGGAAGTCAGGGGTTGGCCCCATGCAGTTCGTCGTTCGTCGTCGCATCGTTGGGGCACGCCACGGCGTCCTGTGAGCAGGGCCGATGGCGCGCGCCGCACCCGACTGGAATGCGTGCGCCCTCCAACCGGTGCTCCCATGCGCCCCCGCCTCCTTTCCCTCATCGCCTTCGTCGTCGCCGCGAGCGCGTGCATCGATGCGACGAAGGTTCCGACCGGCGTTGACAGCGCGCCCCTCGCCGTGTCCAGCGCGACCGACGGAACCCGCGGGTACGCCGCCACGCTCCTCCCTACGCTCCCTGGCACCGGTTGGTCGGCGGCGTTCGCCATAAATACCGAAGGCGTCGCGGTCGGCTTCTCCAACTTTCTCTACCGCGTCGATCTGCCTGACTGGTACCCGGAGGAGTGTTCGCTCTTCATGGCCGCAACGATCTTCGACCATGGACGCGTGCGATCGCTTCATACGGATCTTGTCCTCGCGTTCAAGGCGCCTCCCTGCTATACCGCCAGCATCGCCACCGGCATCAACGATCGTGGCGAGGTCGTGGGGACGGTCTGGCGCGTCGATGCCGAGGATACCGAGCGGGGCTTCTTCTGGAGTGAGGCGACCGGCGTCATTCTGTACCCTGAACCCGGCCTGACGTACCTCACGGGAATCAACAATACCGGTCTCGTCGTGGGCAATTTTCGGTATGACTATCGGGGCTGGTACGACTTCCTCTGGTCGCCGCTCGGTTCACCGCCGCCGGTGATCCGTCCTCGCCATGGGAAGATCATATCGTGGGGAGTCAACGATGCGGGACGCCGGGCGGCGTGCGCCGAATTTCATCCCTTCACGATCGACCTGGACGGAACACTCCGGCACCTAGGAGAATCATGCGATGCCCCTCCGTCGCTGCTCAGGCTGGACTACTACATCCAGAACATTGGCGGTGGCATCAACGCCGAGGGGACGATGGTCTTCACCGACGTAGGCGCACCGCGGAGGTGGGACGCTGGCTCCACTCGATCGACTAACGTCGGATGGCAGCGGGGAGCCGCAGCCGACATCAGCGATCCGGGGCGTATCGTCGGATGGCGGACGGCCACGTCCGGGCCCAAGAGCACAGCGATGACGGTGGGTCCGCGCGGGCAGCCGGTCGTCCTCCCCACGATCCCGGGACTAACCGAGGCGGAAGCCTATGCCGTGAATGCCTGCGGCGACATCGTGGGCGCCGCCTTCTCACCCACTCCGTCATATCGTTCAGATCGCACGCCGCACGCCGTGATCTGGTCACGCGCCATTTGCGACAAACCGTAGTCTGCGGCACCCGTCAAGGAGAGCGAGGCATCGGTGCTCGCTCGGATCCTAACGAGGCACGATCACCCAGCTGCAGTTGCGGTTCCGTGGCGAGGGTGCGGCCCTCGGCGATACGATGTCTTCGTCGTACGTCAGCGTAAGAGTCCCGAGCTTGGCGCGCGGCGCACAGTGCCCCGCCCCTCGTAGCAGCACGTGGCCTCGCCACGCTGCACGCTAGGCGTTGACTCAGGCCCCGCATGAGCACGTCACCCACCCCCACTCCCCAACAACCGCCGCATATCCCCCACCAACGCATCCGCCGTCAACGGATGCCCAATGAAGTCCCGCAGCACCTCACGCGACGCCTTCGATCGCCCAAAGCGATACAGCCGACCACTCAACCAGCCGTACATCTTCTTGTCCGGCTTGGAGAACGGCCCGCGCTGCTCGCGGATGCGCGCGCGCAGCTCCGCGGTTACCATCGCCCCGATCGCATAGTTCATCATGTACCCGGGCGAGTCGATCAACTGCCCGCGCATCGCCCACCACCCCCACTCGGGGTGCGGCTTGATGTGCAGGTACTCGCTGGTGAGCGACGCCCACACGGCGTTCGGGTCGAGCGAGGGATTCTCGTGCACGCGCAGCTCCATGAGCGCCCACGCCACATCGAGCGTAATGGAAGCGTACTTGGCCCGCAACGATTCCTCGACGGGCGCGGAGGCGCCGAGGTAGCGCGTTTGCCACTCGGGTTCATAGGCTTCCAGCGCGAGCAGGTCGCCTAACGCCTCGGTGAAGGGGTCGCTGTCGGGCCAGTCGGCGAATGCGGGGCGCGTCTCGATGGCGCTGATGTGGATGGCATGTCCGCTCTCGTGGAGGAGCTCGACGAGGTTGTCGAATCCCCCTTCGCGATACGTGGCGAAGACCCAGGCCTCGCTCTCGCCGAAGTGTCCGCGCGTGAGGCGCGCCGGCTTGCCAAACTGGGTAAAGGCGACGGGCGTCTTCCCCTCGCGCGGCTGGAGGTCATAGTGGACGCCGAGCCTTTCGACGTCGGCCCCCTGGTCCTTGTAGAACTGATCGTTGATGGTGCGGAGCGCGGCGACGTTGATACGGGGCGAGAGCATGCGGCTGGCGGCGCCGTTCTGGTAGTACCAGTCCCACGGCTCGACGATGGTCGGCGGGGTGTGATCCTTCCACGCGCGCAGGACGCGCACGAGCGTGGAGTCGACATCGGTGGGATCGAGCCCGAGCGAACGCGCCGCACTCGCC
This sequence comes from uncultured Gemmatimonadaceae bacterium, assembly GCA_964637355.1. Lineage (GTDB taxonomy): Bacteria > Gemmatimonadota > Gemmatimonadetes > Gemmatimonadales > Gemmatimonadaceae > SCN-70-22. Next base: position 761 of record CAZWVG010000394.1, on the reverse strand, counting down.
ACGGGCGATCCCTCCTTCTTCCACCGCGCAGCGCTTAGTTGCAGCATCGCGCGATACGGCGAGCGCATTGAACCGTCGCCCGTAACGCTCTTCCAGATCGGCATGAGCGACATGAAGAGCGCCTGGCGCGTCTCGCTCGAGGGCTCGCGCCCGAGGCGTCCGAGCACGGTCAGCCGATCCGCCGTGTCAGTCGGCGTGACGACCGTTCGCGCCGCCGCCCCATAGCAGGCGTAGATCGCCGCCGAGAGACGGGCGAGCGCGCTGTCGCCCATAGCCATCGCACCGGGATCTTCGCCGCACCGTGCGGGGGCGGATGTCTCGATGGCCTCTGATGTCTCAGCGTGCTCGATGGATGCCGAGCCGCGGAGCGTCTCCAGCATCGTCGCGACGGCGGTGCGATCCTCGCCGCCGAGCTTGTCGGCGTCGAGCGCCTCGAGCGTTTCGGTCAGCCGCTCGCGGAGTGCCTGGTGCGCGCGACGCATTTCAGGGAGCGAGACGCCCCGCGGCGTCTGCGAACGCCCCTGCGCATCGGTGACGTAGATCTGGAAATACAGGTCGCGGGTGTCGCCGTACTGATTCTCGATCCGCGCCAGCTGCTCGGCGGTGGTCCCGCCGATCGGGGGGACGGGTGACTGGATGCACGCGGCCGACGTCAGGAGTAACAGTACTCCCTGGACGCCCCGCAGTGCGCGGCGAACCCCCACCACCCCGCGCCCGCTTGCACTAGTTTCCGGCAGCCCTTCACGCCCACAGGTAGCGCC
>CAZWVG010000393.1:0-4522 GCA_964637355.1 uncultured Gemmatimonadaceae bacterium | reverse complement strand
AGCAGTACCTTGACCGGTTGCTTGGGGTCAAACCCTTCGATGCCGGACGCGTCGAGGGGAATGGTCAGTCGTGCCATGTGTCCTCCTGGATTGAATAGCCTTCGCCGGGGGCGAGCGAAGAGCTTAGGAGCGACGGGGAGTGCCTGTATACTCGGGGAAGTACGAGTCACGCCTGCACAACGTAGTTTGGCCTAACCAGTCTGTTCTGTATCGTGTAGCTGAGCGCGCTTGCAGCCGACGGGAGGGTGGGACGAGTCGCGTCGTGCGCGTGTACGCGTGTACGCGTGTACGCGTGTACGCGTGTATGCGTGCGCGCGCGTCCATTGCGGCGCGTCGATGCGCGTGCCCGGGGACTCCTGTCTCGCGCGGTCCAATGCGCGCACGCGAGACGCCGACCGCGCAGCTTGCAGCTGGCGGAATCACTACGATGCGGGGAGTGGAATTCGCCGCCGCGAGAACGAGCGCCCGTTCCGTCTCACGGTTGATCGCCGATCTCCGGGTCGCGTTCCGCACGATCGCAGTCGCGGTGGCACACGTCTCGACTCACGCCGGCGCTAGGCCGGCGCCCGACGCATCCCTGCGCCCGCGCTTGCGCTCGCGCCGCCCTGGTGCGGCGCTCACCGCGCTCACCGCGCTCACCGCGCTCACCGCGCTCACCGTGCGCACTGTGCGCACCCTGCGCGCCGAAATCGCCACCGATCTTTGCGCTTTCCGATGACGCGCACACGCCGCACCACTGGTGATCGCGACCGTTCTGGTGCAGGATGAGAGATGTTCGGCTGCACCGCCCGGAGGCGCGCTGCCCCGCGCCGCGTCCCCCGCTGACAGTCCCTCGCCCGCCCCCGACATGCCCCGACCAGCGCTCAAGCTCGCCCTTCCCGCCGCCCTCCTCGTTCTCCTCCCCGCCGCCACCTCCTTCGAGGACCCGCCCATTCGCGGCTTCACCACCGAAGCGGCCAAGGTGCAGCGCGAGTGGGAGACCAAGTTCCGCGCCATTCCCGACCCGGCGCGCATGCGCGAGGCGATGCGACGCCTCGCCGCCCGCCCGCACCATGTCGGCTCGGCCTACGACAAGGACAACGCCGAATGGCTCCGCGCGCAGTTCGAGTCCTACGGCTGGGACGCCCGCATCGAACAGTTCGACGTCCTCTTCCCCACCCCCAAGACGCGCGTCCTCGAACTGGTCGCCCCAACGAGGTTCACGGCCAAGCTCGAAGAACCCATCCTCAAGGAAGACCCGACGACCAACCAGCGGAGCGAACAGCTCCCGACGTACAACGCCTACTCCGGCGAAGGCGACGTCACCGCTCCGCTCGTCTACGTGAACTACGGCGTCCCCGCCGACTACGAACAGCTCGAGCGGCGCGGCATTTCGGTGAAGGGGGCGATCGTCATCGCCCGATACGGCGGCTCCTGGCGCGGGATCAAGCCCAAGGTCGCCTACGAACACGGCGCCGTCGGTGCGCTCATCTACTCCGATCCGCGCGACGACGGCTACGCTGCCGGCGAGACGTATCCCAACGGCCCCTTCCGCCCAAAGGACGGTGTGCAGCGCGGGAGCGTCCTCGACATGCCGACGTACCCGGGTGATCCGCTCACTCCTGGCGTCGGCGCGACGCCCGGCGCCAAGCGCCTCACGCGCGAGGAAGCGACCACGGTCATGAAGATCCCGGTCCTTCCCATCTCGTATGCCGACGCACAGCCACTCCTCGCGGCGCTCACCGGCCCGGTCGCGCCGACCAACTGGCGCGGCAACCTCCCGATCACGTACCGCCTCGGCCCCGGCGCCGCGAAGGTCCACCTCAAGCTCGAGTTCAACTGGACGCAGGCGCCGCTCTACAACGTGATTGCCACACTCAAGGGGTCGACGACTCCCGACGAGTGGGTGGTGCGCGGCAACCACCACGATGGCTGGGTGAACGGCGCCGAGGATCCGATCTCGGGGCTCGTCGCCGAGCTCGAGGAGGCGCGCGCGTTAGGCGAACTGGTCAAGCAGGGGTGGCGCCCCAAGCGCACGATCATCTACGCCGCATGGGACGGCGAGGAGCCCGGGCTCCTCGGCTCCACCGAGTGGGTCGAAGCGCACATGAAGGAGCTGCGCGACAAGGGCGTCTTCTACCTCAACACCGACGGCAACGGACGGGGGATCCTCGGCGCCGCCGGCTCGCACTCGCTCGAGCGATTCGTCACGCAGGTTGCAGGAGAGGTGCAGGATCCCGAGACCAAGGCGACCGTCTTCGAGCGCGCCAGGGCGGCGGCGATCCTCTACGGCAACCCCGAGGCGCGCACGCGGAAGGAAATGCGCCTCGACGCGCTCGGATCGGGATCGGATTTCACGCCGTTCCTGCAGCATGCAGGGATCCCCACGCTCAACATCGGTTTTGGCGGCGAGGATGACGGCGGGATCTATCACTCGATCTACGACTCGTTCACCTGGTACACGCGCTTCAGCGACACGTCGTTTGTCTACGGGCGCGCGCTGGCGCAGGTGGCGGGGATGATGGTGATGCGCGTCGCCGACGCCGACCTGCTCCCGGCCGAATTCGGCAACATGGCCGAGACGGCGGGGATGTATCTCGGCGAAGTCACCAAGCTTCGCGAGAGCACGGCGAAGGACATCGAGGAACTCAACAAGCGGATTGCCGAAAAGACCTTCACGCTCGCCAACGATCCGCGCAATCCGCTCACGGCGCCCAAGGGAGAAGAGCCGGCCCCGCACGTGAACTTCGCGCCGATCCAGAACGCAGTGGACTCGCTGACCCGGGCGGCCGAACGCTACGAGAAGGCCTACAGCGGATTCGCCAGCGGCGCAGCGACCGCCTCGGCGCTCGCCAAGGTCAACGACCTGCTGCGGCAGACCGACCAGGCGTTGCTCATTCCAGATGGTCTCCCCAAGCGGCCATGGTATCAGCACTCGCTCTACGCCCCGGGCTTCTACACGGGGTACGGCGTGAAGACGATGCCCGGCGTGCGCGAGGCGATCGAGCAGAAGGACTGGAAGCTGGTGGACGAACAGGTTGCGAAGCTGGCGGCGGCGCTGGAGCGCGAAGGGGCGCTGGTATCGCGTGCGGCCAAGACGCTGGAGGAAGCGACGCGCCCTATCCCCTAGGGGAGGGTTGCGGGTCGCTCGCGGAGGGGGATGACGGGATGCGATGGCAGGTGTCGACGGTGCTTTCCGGCAGCCGCAACGGTGGGTGCGGCGGGACGTGGCATGTCGCGCCCGCCATCGCGTCGTTCATTCATCGGTCCGGATCGCCATTCGCGCCTGATCGGGGTATGACGCTGAACAGAACCAACCCCGGAAAGCCATGAAATCCCCTGCATACTTCGCCTCGCGCGTCACGCGCGGGGCTCTCGTTTCCCTCCTCGCGATCACCGCCGCCTGCGGCTCCGACTCCAGCACGTTCAAGAATGTGACCGGGAGCACCGAAGTAGCGACGGTGCGCGTCACGCCCAGCAGCGCGAGTGTAGATGTCGGCGGCTCCGTCCCGCTCACGGCAACCGCCTACGCCTCCGACGGCACGGTCATCGCCGGCAAGACGATGAGCTGGAGCAGCTCATTGAATACGGTCGCGTCGGTGAATGCGTCGGGGTCGGTGACCGGCGTTGCGGCTGGCGGCGCGACCATCACGGCGAGCGTCGATGGCAAGTCGGGAACTTCCGCCGTCACCGTGGTCCCTGTCTCCCAGTCCACCGGCACGATCACGGTCAACGGTGCCGTGCGCTACCAGACGATGACCGGGTGGGAAGGACTCGCCGAGATCGGGCAGTCGGAGTGCGACCCGCGAGCGTACGCGTCGTACAAGAACGAGGTGCTCGACCGCGCCGCCAACGAGCTCGGGGTCAACCGCATCCGCATCGCGCTCCGTAACGGCTACGAGAACCCGACCGACTACTTCGCCGACTTCCTTGCCGGCAAGCTCACCTTCAACCAGTGGCAGGTCTATTGGTTCAAGGTCGTGAACGACAACAGCGACCCGTTCGTGATGAACCCAGCGGGCTTCAACTGGCACTACCTCGACTACACGATCGACGAGTTGGTCGTCCCGCTCAAGCAGCGCCTCGCCGCGCGCGGTGAGGGCTTCTGGCTCAACCTCGTGTACACCGGCGCCAACTCCGGCGACCTCCATCGCGACAATCCCGACGAGTACGGCGAGATCGTCCTTGCCGCGTTCCAGCACCTGCAGCAGCGCTACGGGTGGGTGCCGAACTCGCTCGAGATCATCAACGAGCCAAACCTCGGCACGTGGAACGGGACGCAGGTCGGGCGGGCGATGGTGGCCGCGAAGGCGCGCCTCGCCGCCGCTGGATTCTTTCCTGACTTTGTCGGACCGACGGTGAGCCAGGTGACGCCGAGCCTCCCGTTCTTCGACGAGATGATGCTCGTCCCCGGTGCGGCGCAGGCGCTCAACGAGTTCAGCTATCATCGCTACAATTCCAAGCCGACCGACAACCAGCTTCGCGCGATCGCCCAGCGTGCGACGCAGTACGGGATTCGCACGGCGATGCTGGAGCACGGGGG
>CAZWVG010000392.1:0-4532 GCA_964637355.1 uncultured Gemmatimonadaceae bacterium | reverse complement strand
CGGCTGCCGCGGGCAGCGTCCACTCGACCTACAAGCAGGAGGAGCTCGCTGATATTTACGACGCGCTCGTGCTCGGCGTGCGCGACTACGCGCACAAGACCGGTTTCAAGAAGGCGCTCATTGGCCTCTCCGGCGGCATCGAGCGGGATCGCCGTCGCCTGCGCCGAACTCCCGACGCGCACGTATGCGGAGTCGAAGGTGACGAGGACCGATGCGGGCTTGGGATCGACGGGTGGATCCGTCGGCTGCAACGCGCGAGCCGGCGCGTCGCTCGCGCCGCATGCTGCCGCCAGCGTGGAAAGACTCCACACGGCGATTGCACCCACTGCCCGCCTGCACTTCATCGTTGCGCGATGGACCGCCACGTGACCCCTGATGGACTGGAGATCATCCCACAACCAGTCGGCGGCCCTGGGCCCGCGCCGGGCGCCGGTGCAACCGGCGACTAGGTGTCGGATGTCTCGTGCTCGACCGCTCGCGCCCGGTGCCACGATTCGTGAGGTCGCGGATGCAGCTGACGTCACCCCTCCAACGTCGGATGCAAAACTACCACTTCCGAGCTATGCGGCAATCGTGGCGCGCACTCGACAGGGGAGACGTGCGGCGCGTCACCACGGTCACGAGCGGCCCCGACCGCAGTTCATGCCCGGGCGCATGCGACCGCGTGCGCCCGCGTGCTACGACTTGCGGCTGGCGAGGAAGTCGTCGTAGAGCGAATGGAGCTGCTGCACCACGGCGCTAGCGTGAAAGCGCCCGCGCGCCCGCGCGGCGCCGGCCGCTCCCATGCGCGCGCGTAGCGCCGGATCGCGCAGGAGGGCGAGGATCGCCTCGGCGAGCGGCTCCGGCGACGCCGGCGGGACGAGCGTCCCGGTCTCGGCGTCGACCACCACATCGGGGACGCCGCCAACCGCGGTCGCAACCACGGCGCGACCGGCAGCCATCGCCTCGACGATCGAGTTGGGGAAGCCCTCGCCGCGCGAGCAGAGGACCGACACGTCAAACAGCCAGTGCATCGACGGGCGCTGCGGTACGCGCCCGGTGAAGGAGACGCGTTCGCGGATGCCGAGCGAGGAGGCGAGTGCCTCGAGGGCGGGGCGGTCGTCCCCATCGCCGGCGATGACCAGGCGAGCCCTCGGTCGCTCGGCGACGACGCGCGCGAAGGCGCGGAGAAGCGTCGGATGGTCCTTGATCGCGTGGAGGTTCGCGATGATCCCCACGACCTCGTCGTCGGGCGCAACGTCGTAGCGGCGGCGCCACTCGTCGATCACGCGCGCTGGAGGCGCCTCGAACGCGACCTCCTCAACGAAATTCGGGACCACCGTCACGCGCGATGCGGGCATCCCTTCGTCGACGACGAGTTGGCCGACCGCCTCCGAGTTGGCCAGCACGCGGTGGGCGAGGTGGTACGTGGCGCGATTGAGCGTGAGGTAGATCACACGATTCGCCGCGTGCCACCAGCGACGGCTCGCGATCACCATCGGTACGCTCGCCAGTCGCGCACACGGAACCGAAAAGATGTTGGAGTAGATGTCGTGCGCGTGGACGACGTCGATCTGCTGCTCGCGAAGGTGCCTGACGAGGCGTCGCGCGGAGCGCAGCATCTGCACGCTGAAGAAGCCGCCCAGCGGAAAGACGTGGATCGGGATTCCTGCGGCGCGCACGCGCTCGGCGAGGGGGCCGCGATCCGAGAGGGCAATGAACGAGAGGTCGTAGCGAGAGCGATCGACCTCCTCGGCCGTGCGCACCGCGTTGAACTCCGTCCCTCCCATGTCGAACGAGTCGAGGCAATAGGCGACGCGCGTGCGACGGTCGCCGGTCATGACCGTGGCACGCGCGTTGGTTGGTTGCCGCTCGGGCGAGGAAGCACTTACCAGCAGATCCCCTCGTACCGCTCGCCGTCGGAGACGCGGTCACCGAAGATGCGCACCAGGTCGACGACGCGCTGGTCGTCGCGGAGGCGCGGCTCGATCTCGCGGAACTCGGCCGACCCGTTGCCGATCACCACCACATCGGACGAATCGAGGACCTCGTTGACCGAGGCGCGCATCAGCGTCCAGATGTGCGGGATCTCCTTCTCGACGTACTCCTTGTTGGAGCCGATGATGTTTGCGCTGCGCACTTCGCGGTCGTAGATCGTGACCTCGAAGCCCTTGCCGATCAACGTCTCGATGAGGGTGACCATCGGCGACTCGCGCAGGTCGTCGGTCCCCGACTTGAAGGCGAGTCCGAGCACGCCGACGCGCTTGCGTCCACTGGCGGCGATGAGGTCGAAGGCGCGCGTGATTTGCAGCTGGTTGCTGGCGAGCGTCGCGGCGAGGACGGGCGTCTCGATGTCGAGCGTGCGCGCGCGATAGGCGATCCCGCGCAGGTCCTTGGGGAGGCACGAGCCACCGAAGGCGAAGCCCGGCTTGAGGTACGCCGGCGAGACGTTGAGCTTCGTGTCGAGGCAGAAGAGGCGCATGACCTCGTGGGAGTCGACGCCTAACGACTTGGCGACGTTCCCGATCTCGTTGGCGAAGGCGACCTTGAGGCCGTGGTAGCAGTTGCAGGCGTACTTGAGCATCTCGGCGGTGCCGGTCGCCACGGCGTGGAACGGCGCGTCGATCCCCTCGTAGATCGCCTTGACCGCTTCGGCGGTGCGCTCGTCCTCGGTCCCGATCACGGTGAACGGCGGATCGTAGAAGTCCTTGATCGACGTCCCCTCGCGGAGGAACTCGGGGTTCATCCCGATCCCGAAGTCGTCGTTCGCCTTCATTCCCGACGCGCGCTCCAACGCCGGAATGGCGACGGTGGCCGTGCTTCCCGGGAGGACGGTGCTGCGGATGATGACCGTGTGTCGCGTCGTCTTGTCCTTGAGGGCGGCGCCGATCTGTTCGCACACGCGCTCGACGTAGCCGAGTTCGAGGGCGCCATTCGGCTTGCTCGGCGTCCCGACGCACACGAGGGAGATGTCGGTGGCGAGGACGGCTTCGCGCACGTCGGTGGTCGCACGCATGCGCCCAGTCTGGCGCATCTCGGCCACGAGTTCGCCGATCCCGTGCTCGACGATCGTCGAGATCCCCTGGTTGATCATGTCGACCTTGGACTGGTTCACGTCCACGCCGACGACCTCGTGTCCTTCCTTCGCGAAGCAGGCGGCCGAGACGCAGCCGACGTAGCCCAATCCGAAAACGCTGATGCGTGATGTCATGTGAGAAATGTCGTGTGAAGCTTCAGGCGGCGCGCCCGGCCGGTTGACGGCGGCGCACCTGCTCGACGGTCGCGGCGCAGGCCGCGGCGAACTGCTCGGTCACTCGTTGCCAGCCAAACTGCTCACGCACCTGCCGTGCCGCCGCGGTACCGATGGTCGCGCCGAGCCCGGGGTCGCGGAGGAGCTGGACGACGGCGGCGGCGAAACCGGCGGCATCGTCGGCGATGCGAATGTCGGTGCCATCGGTGTAGGGGAGCCCCTCGGCGCCGATGGTGGTGGAGACGATCGGGCGCTCCATCGCCATCGCCTCGAAGATCTTGAGGCGTGTCCCTCCACCGACGCGCAGCGGCACGATGATCGCGCCAGCGCGCTCGAGGTACGGACGGATATCGGGGACGGTGCCGGTCACGACGACGCGGTTGGCGTCGTCGGCGAGGGCGCGGACGCCCGGCGCCGGGTTGCGCCCGACGATCGACAGCGAGGCATCGGGGACCTCGCGCCTGACGAGCGGGAGGATCTCGCGCACGAACCAGGCGATCCCGTCTTCGTTAGGCATCCAGTCCATGCTCCCGGTGAAGGCGATCTCGTGCGGCTGCAACGCGACCGCGCCCGACGGGCGGAAGAAGTCGGTGTCGACGCCGGTGGGGACGTCGCTCACCGACGTCACGCCGTAGTCGTTGCGAAAGACGTCGCGGTCGGCTTCGGAGACGGCGATCACGTGGTCGAAGCGGCGGCACTCGTCGCGCTCCCACGCGCGCATGCGGCGCCACTGCTCGCGCATGTACGCCTTCTTGACCGGGTGCGACGCGACATCCGCATGTCGTTCCCAGATCGCCGCCTCAACGTTGTGCTGGAAGAGGAGCGTGGGGACGCCCAGGTCGCGCGGGACGTTGATCGAGGGCGTGAGGAAGTCGCAGATGACGAGATCGATGCCGCGTTCGCGCACCGCGCGACGGATCGCGTCGCGCATCGCGGCGGAGCGGTAACGCGAAACGGCGTACGGGAGCGACGAGACGACGTTGCGGGCTAAATCCGCGTAGAAGCCCGCTGTCCCCTTGGGCGGTGCGCTGAACGGGACGCGAATCAGCTCGTGGCAATATTCCTCGGCGCGCGCCTCGGCGTCGGCGGCGGCGCTGCCGTCGTCCAACGTGAGATAGGTGACGCGGTGCGCCGCCTTGAGATGCTTGAGCGTCTGGTACGTGCGGATCTTCCCGCCTTTATCGACGGGGTGCAGCAGTTCGGTCTTGAGCCAGAGGATGTGCATGTCGTGACGTCGGGCACTCAGCGCGCGAGCGAGATGGACTCGACCGGCTCGCCGTCGAGGAAGATCCGCTGCCAGATC
>CAZWVG010000391.1:0-4532 GCA_964637355.1 uncultured Gemmatimonadaceae bacterium | reverse complement strand
GAAGGAGGAGATGCCGCGTTCGCTCGCGAGCTGCTACGAGAACATCGTCACCAATCTCGACCGCATCGGCTCCGCCTATGGCCGCCAGGGCCCGGCGCAGCGGCTCGCCCGCGGCATCCGCACCCGCATGCAGAACAGCCGTATGGAGGAGATTTTCCAGAAGGGCCTGCATGAATTCATCCAGACCTTCATCGCCGACAACAACCGCATCGGCTCGACCATCACCCAGCGGGCCCTCTCCCTCGACCCCTACCCGCTCTTCCACCAACTCCGCGACCGCGAGCCGCTGACCTGGGCGCCGGCGCTCGGGCAGTGGCTGGTCACCAGTCGCGATCTGGGGATGGAGGTGCTGCGCGATCCCGAGCGCTTTCGCACCGACGATCCGGCATCGCCGATTCGCGATACGTTCGGCGCGCAGATGTTGAGCACCGAGGGGGAACTGCAGCGTCGCTACAAGTCAGCCTGCTCGGCGCCGTTCAACGCGCGGGCGGTCGACGAGTCGCGCGCGGTGGTCCAGTCCATCGTCGACCGGCACGCCGACGCCCTTCCGCGTGCAGGCGAAATCGAACTGCGCCAGTCGTTTGCAGGCCCGGTCGCCGTGTCCACGGTCGCGCGGGTGATGGGGCTCTCCTCGGCGCTCGACGACCAGCTTCGCACCTGGTACGAAACGTTCGCCGATGCCCTGATGAATTACTCGCGCGACTCGGAGACCCGAACGCGCGCGCACGCGGCGGTGCTCGCCTTTCGAGCCGCAATCGCCCCTCGCCTCGCGAACCCCGATTCGCACGAGCGCACGCTCCTCGATGTGCTCGCTCGCGCCCATCCCCGAATGCTCGACGATGAGGAGATCGGGTCGAACGCCCTGATCATCCTGTTTGGCGGAATCGAGACGACGGAAGCACTCATTGCGAATGCTCTGTGGGCGCTGCTCAAGCATCCCGATGCGATGGAGCGCGCGCGTTCGAGCGACGAGGCGCTCGAGCGCTGCATCGAGGAGTCGCTCCGCTGGGAGCCGGCCGTGCAGACCTGCACGCGATACGTCCCGGTCGCCGCGTCACTCGCCGGCGTCGAACTTCCGGCCGGTGCGCTCGTCCAGGTGATGCTCGGGGCGATGGGGCGAGATCCGAAACACTTCGCCGAACCCGACCGGTTCGATCCGTGGCGGACCGAGACGGTGTCGCACTCAGCGTTCGGGTTCGGGCGGCACTTCTGCCTCGGTGCCGCCCTCGCTCGGCTCGAGGCGCGCCTGGCGATCCGACGTCTGCTCGATGACTTCCCCTCCATGCGACTCGATGCCGCGCGCTCGGCGCCACCGTCGGGTCACGAGTTCCGGAAGCCCGAGGCACTCCTGGTGAACGTGGAGTAGGTTGCGAATTCCCTCCCTCGGCCAGCCACTCCAAGCGAGTCACACGAGATGTCGGATCGCGTCGTTGTCGTCACGGGTGCGAGCGCCGGAATCGGCGCCGCCACCGCCCAGCTGCTCGCCACGCGCGGCATGTCGGTCGTGCTGGTGGCGCGACGCAAGCACGAGCTGGACGCGATCGCCGCACCGTTCGCCGATCGCGCACAAGTGCTGGCCGCCGACGTGACGAAGCGCAGCGAAGTGCGACGCGTCGTGGAGGCGTCGCTGGCGCGCTTTGGTCACATCGACGTCTGGATCAACAACGTCGGGCAGGGGATCACGCGCGTGCCGAGCGAGCTGACCGACGAGGACATCGACGACATCATGACGGTGAACGTGAAGTCGGCGCTCTACGGCATGCAGGAAGTCCTCCCGCACTTCAAGGAGAGGAATGCCGGGCACCTGATCAACATCTCGTCGATGCTCGGGCGGATTCCGTTCGCGACGTTCCGCTCGGCGTACTGCGGCGCGAAGCATTTCCTCAACGCGCTCACCGCCACCTTCCGCGCCGAGTTGGAGTCGACGCACCCCGGGATTGCGGTGTCGCTCGTGTCGCCCGGCGTGGTGAAGACCGAGTTCGGGATCAAGGCGATTCACGGCGGTCCCGATTCGCGCGAGCTCCCGGGGGGGCAGGAGGCCGACGAAGTGGCGGCGGTGATCGCCTCGGTGATCGACTCGCGCCTCCCCGACGTGTACACGCGCGCGGGCTCGCACGAGATGGTGCTCGGATATTTCGGGCGTATGGGGGTCGATCCCTCGTAGCAGGCGGTGTCGCGCGCTACGTTGTCGGCGCGCATTTCGACCCTGAGCCTGCATGTCCGACTTCATTCCAGTCCGTATCATCGAGCCGATCGGCGCCGCGGTGCCGGTGCTGGTCGACTCGCCGCACAGCGGGATGGAGTGGCCGGCGGATTTCGACACGGTGGCGCCCCCCGAGGCGATCCGCACGACGTGGGATGCCTTCGTCGATGAGTTGTGGTCGGGTGCACCGTCGGCAGGTGCAACGCTGGTGGCAGCAACCTTTCCGCGCGCGTACATCGACGCCAACCGGGCGAGCGACGACATCGATCCGGAACTCCTCGCCGAGCCCTGGCCGCAATCGCTGTCCCCGACGGCATACTCGGCGCGCGGCATGGGGCTGATCCGGCGAAGCGCGCTCCCCGGCGTGCCGATGTACGACCGTTTGCTGCGGGTGGACGAAGTGCAGCAGCGCATCGACCGCTTTCACGCACCCTACCGGGCGGCATTGGCGCAACGACTGGCGCGCCTGCACACGCAATTTGGGGCGGTGTGGCACGTGAACGCGCACTCGATGAAGTCGCGCGGCAATGCGATGAATGTCGACGCCGATGCGACGCGTCCCGACGTGGTCGTGAGCGACCGGCGAGGGACGACGGCCGATCCGGTGCACACGCAGTGGGCCGCCGACTGGTTCGCAGCGCGCGGCTACTCCACGCGGATCAACGACCCGTACCAGGGAGGGGATATCGTGGCGAGTACGGGCGCTCCCGCGCGCGGACGGCACAGCCTGCAGGTGGAATTCAACCGTGCGCTCTACATGGATGAAGCAGCCGTGACGCGCGGCGAGCGCTTCGCCGTGCTGCAGGCGCACTGCACGGAATTCGTTCGGGCGCTTGCCGACGAGTCGAGGCGCTGGATCGCGCGCAGAGGAGCGCGATGAGCGCGCCGGTCGCCGAGGAGGAGCGGGGCGAGGCACCGGGGCCGCCAGCCGCAACCCGCGGGGGGCTGGCGCGCGCCCTCGACCTGATCGAACGGGCGGGAAATGCGCTCCCGCACCCGGCATCGCTCTTCGTGATCCTGTCGGTCGTGGTCGTGGTGCTGTCGTGGGTGCTGCACACGCTTGGTGTCCAGGTGACGCATCCATCGACCGGGGAGACGGCGGAGGTGGTGAATCTCCTGTCCGCCGACGGGGCGCAGCGACTGGTGCTCGGGCTTCTCCCCAACTTCATCAACTTCGCGCCGTTCGGTCCGGTGCTCGTCTGCCTGCTGGGACTCTCGGTCGCGGAGCAGAGCGGCTTTCTCGGCGCGGTCGTGCGGGTGATCATCGAGGCGACGCCGCCGCGGCTACTCACGCTGATGGTCGTCTTCATCGGGGCGACGTCGAGCACGGCGGGAGACGTGGGGTACGTCCTGCTCCTCCCGCTGAGCGCGGCGCTCTTTCACAGCGCGGGGCGCAACCCGCTCACCGGGTTGGCCGCGGCCTTTGCCGGTGTGTCGGGGGGATTCGCGGCGAACCTCCTCCTCTCGCCGACCGACGTGATCCTCGCGGGGCTCACGCAAGAAGCGGCGCGGATCATCGATCCGTCGTACGTGGTGACGCCGATGGCGAGCTACTACTTCCTTGCCTCGTCGGTCTTCCTCGTGACCATCACCGGAACGTTAGTCACCGAGCGGGTGATCGAGCCGAGGCTCGGGCGCTACACGGGCGACGTGCTCCCCGAGGAGGCGAAGCCGCTTCTCCCGGCGGAGGTGCGCGGGCTCAAGTGGGCGATCGTGGCGACGGTGGCGCTCACGGCGATCGTGCTGTGGGGGCTGATTCCGGCCGATGGCTTCCTGCAGGACCCCAAGCGCCCGGGCTTCATCGGGTCGTTCTTCCTGCGCGGGCTCGTCAGCTGGATCTTCGTCTTCGGGCTGGTGCCGGGGCTCGTGTATGGCATAGTGGCAGGGACGATCCAGCGTGACGTAGATGTGTATCGCGGGATGCAGAAGAACATGGAGCTGATCGCTGGATACACCGTGATCATCTTCTTCATCGCGCAGTTCGTGAATCTCTTCGCCTGGTCCAACCTCGGCGTGATCCTCGCGGTCAACGGGGCGATGTTCCTGCGCTCCCTCCAACTGGGGGCGATCCCGCTCCTCGTGGCGTTGGTGCTGATGACCGGGACGATCAACCTCCTCCTCGGGTCGTCCTCGGCCAAGTGGGCAATGCTGGCGCCGGTGCTGGTCCCGATGTTCATGCTCCTCGCCTATTCACCGGAGCTGACGCAGACTGCCTATCGAGTGGGTGACAGCCTCACCAACATCGTGACACCGCTCTCGTCGAACTTCCCGCTGGTGCTGATGTTCTTCCAGCGCTACATGCCGAAGGCAGGGATCGGGACGCTCACGG
>CAZWVG010000390.1:0-4535 GCA_964637355.1 uncultured Gemmatimonadaceae bacterium | reverse complement strand
TGCACCGCGAGCGCGACGTTGGACACGAGTGTCCAGGGAGTAGTCGTCCAGACAGGGAGGCGACGACGGCGCGAAGCGCCACCCCCGTCCCCCGTCCCCCGTCCCCCGTCCGCTTGATCTACCAGATCCAGAGCGACATACACCGACGGATCCTCCACGTCCTCGTACCCCTGCGCCACCTCATGCGACGACAGCGCCGTTCCGCAGCGCGAGCAGTACGGGAGGATCTTGTGTCCACGATAGAGCAGTCCGCGCTCGTACAGCGTCTTGAGCGCCCACCACTCACTCTCGATGTAGTCGTTGGTGTACGTGACGTAGGGCTGGTCGTAGTCCATCCAGTTCGCCACGCGCTCGACGAGCCGCTCCCACTCCTTGCGATACGTCCACACGCTTTCGCGGCAGCGCGCGTTGAACGCCTCGACGCCAAACGCTTCGATGTCGGGCTTGCCGGAGAGACCCAGCGCCTTCTCGACTTCGATCTCGACCGGCAGTCCGTGCGTGTCCCACCCCGCCTTGCGCGGAACGAGGTGCCCCGTCATCGTGCGATGACGGCAGAAGAGATCCTTGATCGTGCGGGCGAAGACGTGATGGATCCCGGGGCGCCCGTTCGCGGTCGGCGGCCCGTCGTAGAAGACAAACAGCGGAGAGTCGGCGCGCTCGAGGAGCGTGCGCTCGAAGAGGCGCTCCTCGCGCCACACCGAGAGCAGTTCCTGTTCGAGGTCGTCGGCCGGCCGGTCCGCCGGGAGGAGTTCGTATCGCGTCGAAGTCACAGTCGTTCCAGCACGCCAGTGATGAGGGAGGTCAGGTGTGGCTCGGCCCGCATCGCGACGCCGATGATCTTCTCCACCGTCGCAGGTTCCAGCGCGTCGGGGAGACAAAGGTCCGTGATGATCGAAACGCCGAGGACGCGCATGCCGGCGTGTACGGCCACGATCACTTCGGGAACGGTCGACATCCCGACGACGTCCCCCCCAATCGTGCGCAGCATGCGGTATTCGGCGCGCGTCTCGAGATTCGGCCCGGCAACGGCGACGTAGACCCCCTCGCGCAGCGTGATCCCCTGTCGTCGCGCTTCGGCGCGTGCCAACTCGCGCAGTGCCGGGTCGTACGGTTGCGACATGTCGGGAAAGCGTGGCCCCAGGCGGTCGTCGTTCGCACCAATCAGCGGGTTGTCGCCGAGCAGGTTGATGTGATCGGCCATCAGCATCAGGTCACCCGCTTCCCAGAGCGGATGCATCCCGCCGCACGCATTCGAGACCACGAGCGTGCGCGCGCCAAGGGCGCGCATCACGCGCACCGGGAAGGTGACCTGCTGCATCGAGTACCCCTCGTACCGGTGCAGGCGCCCCTGCATCGCGACGACCGACTTGCCGGCCAGCGTCCCGAACAAGAGACGCCCTGCATGCGACTCGACCGTGGGGCGCGGGAAGCCGGGGAGCGCGTCGTACGGCACTTCCACGCGCGACTCGATGGCCTCAGCGAGTCCGCCGAGACCAGTCCCGAGAACGATCGCGACGTCGGGAGTGCGCGCGACGCGCGACCTCACCACCGCGGCCGTTGCCTCGATTGCCTCCAACGTGTGCAGTGCGTCGCTCATGAGTACGCCGGAAGTCGCGAGAAGGGGCGCTATTCCTTCACCAGTGAGTCCAACCACGTCGGTGACTCGACCGGGGCGCTCGCGTGCGCGCCATCGGGCGCCGCGCTCCGGCGCTCCGGAGTCATCGTCGCGGTGCTCGCCTCAGCAGCCTCGATCTCTGCCAGGTGTCGCTCGATCATCGTGCGCAGCTGCGCGAGATAACTCCGACGCTGCCGCACGAGCGCCTCGAGCTCCCCTTCGATCTTCCGCGTTTCGTTCGCGGCATTGGCCACGATACGCTCGGCATCGGCGCGCGCCTCGCGCAGGATCAACTGCGCTTCGCGTTCGGCCTGCTCGCGCACCTCGGCGCGGAGCTGCTGCGCCGACACGAGCGCCTCGTTGATCGCCTTGTCGCGCTCGCGAAAGGCACGCAATTGCTCGTGAAAGCCCTGCGCCTTGGCCTCGAGCGATTGCATCTGCTTGACCAGGCGCTCGACTTCGTTAGCCGCCTGCTCGCGGAACTGGTCGACGCGTGTGCGATCGTAGCCGCGCAACGCGCTCCCGAAGTCGTAGCGCCGGATATCCAGCGGTGTGAGATGGAATGATTCGTCTGTCATGGCGTACGCTCTCCAAACAGGATCGTGCCCAGGCGGACCATCGTCGCACCTTCCTCGACCGCCAGCTCGTAATCGTTCGACATCCCCATCGACAACTCGCGCGCCGGATGCCCGGCTGCCGCCAACACGTCCCGCGCGCTTCTCGCACCAGCAAACGTCGCCCGCAGCACTGCGTCGGGTGCGTCGAACGGTGCCATGGTCATGACTCCGACCACCTCGATCCCCTCGAGCCCCAGCAGGCGCTGGGCGTCGTCTTTCAGCGCGTCGACCGAGTAGCCCCCCTTCGACTCCTCCCCCGACACGTTCACCTGCGCCAGCACGCGCAAGCGCCTTCCTTCCCGCACCCCCGCGTCGTGCAGTGCGTCAGCGAGCCGAGGGCTATCCATCGAGTGGATCAGCGCGAATCGGGCGGCGAACTTGGCCTTATTGCGCTGCAGGTGCCCGATCAGGTGCCAGGCGACCGGCACATCGACCTGCCCCATCTTGTCCAACGCCTCCTGCACCTTGTTCTCCCCGACCGAGCGGAGCCCAGCGTTCCACGCCGCTTCGACGGCGTCAGGCCCGTGCGTCTTGGTAACCGCGACGATCTCGACCCCCTGTCCGTGACCGCCGCGAGCCACGGCGGCCGCGATGCGTTCCTGCACGTTCCGCAGTCGGTCGGGAAGCCCGGGAAAAGGCATAACACGATAACTTACCGGAAGTTACATATCGATTCAAGTAAGCGCGTGTCACGCCCCGGCGGCGATTCGCCGTGTGCGACAGCCAGCTCCGGACAGGTGAGCAGGCGCTGGATGTACCGCCCCGCCGGATCGCGCGATTCACGCGCGAATCGCGGACCGAGCGATCGATCGCGCTCACGTCGCCAGCGGGCAGCAACCGCCGCACGCGACGTATCCAACGAGAGCCCCGGTGATTCCACGGGCACGTAGTACATGCCGGCGAGGCGCCATCCCATCTGCGGATTCAGCGCCCGTCGATCCTCGGGGAGCACGGAGACGGCCACGGCGAGCGAGCGGCCGGAGGATGCATCAACTGCTCGCCTGCCGATCTCGGCGAGTGTTTCGGAGCGCCCCGCCCACGTGATCGCCTGAACCGAATCGAGGAGTCCGTATCGTCTCGCGAGTTCCCGTCGATACCAGCCGGCGCCGAGGAGGGGGATGGTGACGGGGACGACGTCGGCGCGCTCCCCTCGGACGACTTGCTCGAACCAGATGGGAAAGGAGTCGTTGTCCCCCGCCAGAATGAGCACGGCGTTGGCTGGAACGCCTCTGAGGAGAGATTGGGCGATCTCGGTCGCCAGTGCAGCGTCGGGGAGTCGGCGCCGGTCCACAGCAGCCCAGTTGAGCACCATCGGCGCTGGCACAACGAGCCACAGCAGGCGACGCCAGCGACTGCGCACGCGGTCCATGAGCGCGACGGCCCCGCACCCGCTCCACGCTCCGGTGACGAAGAACGCCAGCGCGAAGAAGTAGTCGCGCTCGCGCGCCTCGCGAATCGCGCCCGACGGGAGTATGCCCCATCCGTACGACGGCCCGGCGCGGAGGTTGAGCACGAGTACGACGCCCCCCGTGGCGCTGAGCAGCAGCAAGGCGACGGCGTTCCAGCTTCGCCGGTCACGCGCGCGATGCCACAAACTGCCAACGATTGCCAGCAGCACGAATGCGAGCGTGACCGGAGTGCGCGCCAACGCCGGGCCCACCTCGTCGCTCAGGCCGGCCGCCACCTGCCAGTCGGCGTACTGGATCACATTCCCGATCTGCAGCCAGAGCGGGGCGCGTCGCGGCCAGAGCGGAGGAACATCGTACTGGCGCCGCGCGATCACGTCGAGCATCGCCTGCCAGCGGCGCGGATCCCCCTCGTTGATGGTCGGGTCGTGCTGCGCACGCATCAGCAATACGAGCACGAAGCTGGCACCCAGCGCCGACAGCGCGAGGGCGGCGAGCCCCTCGGCGCGACCCGCTCCGTCCCCACCCGCGCGATACACAACGACCGAAAGCAGGAGTAGAAACGCTCCGGCAACGACGGGAACCAGCGCGATCGTCCCGAATCCAATCGCCAGAAGCAACGCCCCCGCGAGGACGAGCAGGGTGCGCGCGGAGATGCGCCCCTCGGCGTCGCTCGCCGCGAGCAGCACGATCGCCGCCCCCGCGACGAGGACGCTCAGGTGCAACGGAACCGCGAGTCCGAAGAGGAACGCCACCAGCGCGCGATGCCGCGCGCTCCCCCGTGACCCAGCGAGTTCGGCAGCGACCATCAGCACGGCGACCAGGAGCAGGGCGTGCCCGTACACCTCGGTCTCGGTCGCGCTCTGCCAGACCGCGGCCATCGCGCCGCCGACCAGC
>CAZWVG010000389.1:0-4541 GCA_964637355.1 uncultured Gemmatimonadaceae bacterium | reverse complement strand
CCTCGGCCAGCTTCGGCCCGAGCCTCCGCATCCCGAAATCGAGCAGGTTGTGCGCCGCGATGATGACCACCCCGATCCAGCCCACCACGCGCGCGGGCAGCTGCACGAGTGCCGACATGAGCACCATGCACCACCCGATTGCCCAGATGACCCCCGCCATCTCGTAGCCGCGAAAGTCGAAGTTGAAGGTCCACGCCACGCGCAGCACCGTCAGCTCGAGGAAGACGAGCCAGAGCCCGCGCGTGAGGAGGAAACGACCGACATCGTCGTGCCGCCGTCGGTACAGAAACGCGCTCGTCCCCGCGAGGAAGAGAAAGACCGGGGCGCAGAAGTGTGTCACCCAGCGCGTGAAGAATACGGCGGGCGTCGGGCCACCCGCCGGAACGCCGGCATAGACGCGCACATGGTCGATCGCCATCAGGATCATCACCGCGCCTCGGGCCACATCGATCGCGGCGATGCGGGGCGTCGGGAGGGAATCGGATTCCGCATGCGCGCGAGTCATCGGGAGGTGTCGTGGGAAGGGAGGCGATGCGGCGGCGCCCAACCTCTGCTGCTCCGACGATTGCTGCAAGATGCGTTTGGCAGACGGTGCGCAGGCGCCGTCCAACGGCGACGACATGACGCCGAACGGGCGAACGGTCAGCGACCCGCCAGCAACGCCTTCACCTGCGCCGCGCGACGACGGCTGACCGCCAGCTCCGTTCCGTCGCGCAGCACGATGCGCAGGTCGCGTTCTCCTGCATCGTGGCGCCACTCGCGAATTCGAGCGAGCGCGACGATCGTCGAGCGATGGATGCGGACGAAGTGCGCCGGATCGAGTCGCCCTTCGAGCGAGGCAAGCGACTCCGGCACCTGCCGCGTCGCGCCTGCGGTGTGGAGTATGGCTCCGTCGCCCGCGGCTTCGATCCAGTCGACTCGCCCCACATCGAGCAGCTCCGCACCGCTGGTCGAGGGCACGACAATCGGGCGAGCCCCCGCGAACGGCGCGCCATCCGATGCGGTGTCCGTTCCCCGAAGGAGCGCGGACAGCCGATCCGCCAGCACCATCGCCCCGTCGACACGCATCCGTGTGCGGACGCGGTCGATCGTCGCGCGGAAGCGCCGCTCGCTCACCGGCTTCACGAGGTAGTCGAGCGCCTGCGCCTCGAAGGCGGCCACGGCGTACGCATCGTGTGCCGTCACCATGACGGTGTAGGGCATCCGATCCGCGCCGTGAATCCGAATCACCCCTTCGCCGGTGATGTCGGGCATCTGGATGTCGAGGAAGACCAGGTCGGGTGCGTCGACCGCCAGGGCGCGCAGCGCCTCGCGCCCGTTGCGTGCCTCGCCGACGACCGTGAAATCCCCAAATGGACGCAGCAGCTGCCGGATGCCACGCCGGGCCAACGGCTCGTCGTCGACGATGAGTACCCGAATCGGAGGCGTCATGTCGCGGACGCGCCAGGTGCGGCCGTCGCGGCGGCCAGACGATATGGGAGACGAATCGTGGCCAATGCCCCTCCCTCCGGGCGTGTGATCAGTTCCAGCGACGCGAGCGAACCGTACAGCGTGTGCAGTCGCGCCCGCGTGTTGGCGAGTCCGATGCCACCACCGCCGTGCGTCGGCGAAGGCCCCGGCCCCTCGTCGGCGACCGAGAGGATCAGCGTTTCTCCCTCGCGGCGCGCCGCAACTTCGACTCGCGTCGCCTCGGAGCGATGGGCAAGCCCGTGCCGAATCGCGTTCTCCACCAGCGGCTGCAGGATGAATTCGGGGACCGCCGCCCGTTCCACTCCTGCGTCGCACACGAAGACCGGCACCAAACGATCGGAGAACCGCACCTCTTCGAGTGCGAGGTACTGCCGCGCGAAGTCGAGTTCCTCGCTCAGCGGAACCTCTTCCCCCGAGTGCTGACGCGTCACACGACGCAGGAGCTGTCCGAGCTGTTCGATCATCCGGTCGGCCGTCTCCGTGTCGTGATCGCGAACGACCACCGAAAGCGCATTGAGGGCGTTGAAGAGGAAGTGCGGTTGCAGCTGCATGCGCAGCGCCCCGAGTCGCGCTTCGGCGAGTTGGGCCGAGAGACGTGCAGCCTGCGTCTCGCGCTCGCGCGCCTCGAGGAAATGTCGCACCGCATGCTCGACGCCCAACACCGCGAAGTAGACGGCAACGCCGAACGGGAGCGACGTGAAGAACCACCCCAGCGAACCGCGGAGCGGCGGCGCCCCCTGGGCGGGAAAGAGTCCCCACTGCAGGAGGAGTCCCATCCCCGCCCACGCCGCGCACAACACCACGGACGCCAACGCGTGCACCGGAAGGTGCGCGAGTGTACGCCCTCGCCCGAGGGGAAATCGTCGCGCCACCAGGAAGACGGCCGGCGTGAGCAATCCGTAGAGGAGCCAGTCGCCGCCTTCCCACAACAGGTTGCGGAGTCCGATCGGCGGGCGATTGCCCAACCGACTCTGCATGTACGCCTCGAACGCCGCGAGGATCGCCGGACCGATCCACGCCAGCGAGACAAGAATCCACGCGGGAGGACGTCGTGCGCTGTCGGTCTCGCCTGCGTGTGCTCCGTCCATGCGACCTTCAACCGGCACTGGGGTGCGTAGGCGCGCTTCGCGTCAGATCGTCGGTTCGCGCCCGATCGGGCGAATCCGACCTGATGGACAAGAGTACATCAGATCGAGTCGCTCGGCGATCAGGACGGTCGGCCCGAGGGGCGAGCCGCTCGATGCGGCGGTCGACTCGCTGGAGAGTGCGCGACATGAACGTCGGTGGGGACGCGACGCGACTGGTGGCAGGCGAGCGTGACGGTCCGAGCTGTTACCCGTGATTTGACTCTGAATCGCCACCGCGCCGTTCGGTCTTCACATGCCTAAGCAAGACCGGACGCCCGAACACCGCGATCAGCACCAACACCGCGAGAAAGACGAGCGCCCACGGATCGGTGCGCACCAGCTGCACGATCAGTGCGACTGAAGTCGCCGCCGCCGCAATAGCGCCGAATCCAGTCACCACGCGAACTCCGGCGCCCGCCTTGGCAGCGAGCGCGCAGACGATTGCGAAGGTGAAGAGGAATGAGAGGCTCGCCGCTTCGACGAGCGTGGTGAGCGTTCCCACGACGGCGAGGATCGCCGCCGCCACGCCGAGCCCGATCACCGCGCGATCGGGCACGTCCGACGCATTGCGATGGTCGAGCGCGGCCGGGAGCTCGCCATCCTGCGCCACCCGGTGCGCGAGGCGTGCAGTCGCGAAGAGCGTCGCGTTGATCGCCGAGCCGGTGGAAAACGCGGCGGCCATCGTGACGATCACGACGCCGGTCGTCCCGAGCATCTGGCGCCCGGCGATCGCCAGCGCGACCTCCTTGTGCTGCACGATCTGGTCGGCGCCCACCAGCATCGCCGTCCCCAGCGTCACGCCAATGTAGACCGCGATCACGACGACGATCGCCGAGAGTACGGCGCGCGGGAGCGTCTTCCTTGGGTGTTCGATGTCCTCATAGTCGTACGTGAGGAGCTGAAACCCTTCGTACGCCATGAACACCGACGCGGCCCCAAACAGTGCCGTGCCGGGACCGGCGTCGGCGACGCCACGGGAGAGCATCGCCGGATTCCACTGCGCGATCCCCCACGCCGCGAGCCCCACGAGCACCGCGAGCTTGAACCAGACGAGGAAGACTTCGGTCCCGCCGGCGTCCCCGACCCCGCGCAGGTTGATGCCGATGATGATCGCGACGATGGCCACGGCGGCAACACGCGGGAACCACGGCCCAAGGTTCACCACGTTTCCGAGATACTCACCGAAGGTGAAGGCGTAGACCGCATCGGTGAGGACGTAGCCGACGATCAGGATCCACGAGAGCGTCCCGGCGAAACCGATCGCGTCGATCTCGCGCAGGAAGGTGAAGGCGCCCCCTCCTTCACCGTAGTGCGCCGCCAACTCCACATAGCTGTAGCCGGCGGCCAGCGCGATGAGCCCTGCGGCGGCGAAGCTCAGCCACGCCCACGCGCCAGCGATTCCCACCACGACGCCTAGCGTGGAGAAGATCCCGCCTCCCACCATCCCCCCCACGGCCATGGACCAGGTCTCGTTGAAGCCAAGCTTGGATTTCGTGTCTGCCATGTCATCGACCAGCAACTGGACGGAAATGCGCGTGGGGAACACGCGGACCAGCGCGACCGCTCGACTCGAGCGTCGCCAACCACGGCGACGGCCAGCCGAGTGTCGCTACTTCACAGTGTAGCCCGTTGTCACGTCGCATGTCGACCGCCCGACGTCGTCCAGGGTCGCATCCCCCTGTGGCCTGCTACCGCCGAGGTGCTGGCCGCAGTTTGGGGCGCGGTCCGACGCCCGCGTCACCGCGTCGGCACTTCGTCCCGTTCGCGTGGTACCCGCGAATCGCGTCGGCGAACTTGCCGCCGTGACGAGCATCGTGCGTACGATCACACGGCGATGCGTCGCCGCCGTCCGGCGCCGCACACAGGCCGCGATTTTTGCGGCGACCGCCTTCGCCGCGCTCGCCTGCCGCCCCGACGCCGCGACCGCGCCGACCCCCGCCGGCC
>CAZWVG010000388.1:3010-4548 GCA_964637355.1 uncultured Gemmatimonadaceae bacterium | reverse complement strand
CGACGCTGATCCTCGGCGGACAGATCGTCGGCGCGCCCTCGCGCGTGCCGATTGGCGCCGCATGGGTGACGGTGCTTCGAGACGGGCGCCGTATCGCCGCCGACTCGCTCGGACACTACGCTGTTCCGGCGCTCGCGTTCGCCACGCACCGACTGGTGTTTGGGGCGACCGGCTTTCGCCCCGAGACGACCGAGGTCGACCTGGACGTCGACATGCTCGAGCTCTCGCCGGTCGCCTTGCAGCCGGCGGTGAGGCAGCTGGAGGAGAGAGTGGTCACCGCGACGGGAGAGAAGCTCTCCGCCAGAATCTCTGGCTTCGAGGAGCGGCGCAAGTTCGGCAACGGCACATTCATCGATCGCACTGCTCTCGAGCGATTCGCCAGCAGCCAGACCAGTGACGCACTGCAGGCGCTCGCCCCCGGAATCTCCGTACGACGCGGCACGTCTCGGCGAGCATGGGCGGCGACCGCGCGAGCGCCCTTCAGCTCGGGCGGCGCTTTCACAAAGGCCGGCGGCTTCCAGCTGGACAACAGCGACATTGCCGCTGGCGCACGCCCAGCGTGCTACATGGATGTGTATCTCGATGGTGCGCTGGTGTACAACTCGAAGGCAAGTTCGAGCGGACCGGGAACCGGCATTCCCCTCTTTGACCTGAACTCGATCTCTCCGGAACACATAGAGTCAGTCGAGGTCTACTCGAGCGCCTCTCAAGTTCCCGCACAGTTCAATCGTACGTCCGGCGGCTGCGGAGTCCTGGTGATTTGGCTTCGGGGCTGAGCACACCGCTCGCCAGGATAGACGGACAGCACGCGGCCGACACAGCAACGAAGCCGCGTCACGCAGAGTCCAGTCGACAGCTCGGCTGCACCCAAATTGCACGCAACGCACAACGCCCGGGCTCTCGCCCGGGCGTTGCGTCGTACCGTCCATCGCCGATCGCTCGGCGCCTTACATGTCGTCGTTCCCGCCGAAGCTGAACGTGCTGTCGGCGAAGCTCGCCGAGAAGACGCTCGGAAGCGGCTCGTCGGTCATCGGGAGTGCAGCCACCGGCTCCGGCAGCTCCGTCCCCTCGATCTCCACGTCGTTGTACCGGTACTGACCGGTTCCCGCCGGGATGAGGTGCCCGATGATGATGTTCTCCTTGAGCCCCATCAAGTCGTCCCGTGCGCCGCGGATCGCCGCGTCGGTGAGGACTCGCGTGGTCTCCTGGAACGAGGCCGCCGAGATGAACGACTGCGTCGTGAGCGACGCCTTCGTGATCCCGAGGAGCAGCGGTTCGGCCGTCGCCGGCTTCTCCTTCCGCTTCTTCGCGCGATCATTCTGCTCGCGGAAGACCTGCTTGTCGACGTGCTCGCCCTCGAGGAACTCCGTATCGCCCGGATCGACGATGCGGACCTTCTGCAGCATCTGCTTGACGATCACGCCGATGTGCTTGTCGGAGATCTTCACGCCCTGCAGGCGGTAGACCTCCTGCACTTCGTTGAGCAGGTACTCCTGCACCGCACGCGGTCCCTTGATGCGCAGGATGTCGTGCGGATT
>CAZWVG010000388.1:0-2910 GCA_964637355.1 uncultured Gemmatimonadaceae bacterium | reverse complement strand
GCAGGTACTCCTGCACCGCACGCGGTCCCTTGATGCGCAGGATGTCGTGCGGATTGACCGGCCCTTCGGTGAGGCGGTCACCGGCGCGCACGCGGTCGCCCTCGTGCACGCGCAAGTGCTTGCCCGCGGGGACCTCGTACAGCTGCGACTCCGACCCTTCGTCGGTGACCCACTGGCCACCCTCGATGCGCGCCGGCGTGACGAACACCTCGCGCTTGCCGCGCTTGATGTCGCCAAACTTCACGATGCCGTCGACTTCGGAGATCGTCGCCGGATCCTTCGGGCGACGCGCTTCAAAGAGTTCTGCCACGCGCGGAAGACCACCGGTGATGTCGCGCGTCTTGTACGCCTCGCGCGAGACCTTGGCGATCGTGTCGCCGGCGTGCACCTCGTCGCCATCCTCGGAGACCAGCACGGCGCCGACCGGGATGACGAAGTCGCGGACCTTCTTCTCCTTCCCGCCCTTCGTCTGCCAGATCTCGATGTGCGGGTGGAGCTTCTTCTCGCGGTCCTCGATGATGACGCGCTGGCGCAAGCCGGTCAGTTCATCGAGCTCCTCGGAAATGGACTCGTCCTCGACGATGTCGACGAAGCGAATGACGCCTTCGATGTCGGCAAGGATCGGGTTGGTGTACGGGTCCCACGTGAAGATGACCTGCTCCTTCTTCACCTCGTCGCCGTCCTTCACGAAGAAGGTGGCGCCGAGCGGCACCGCGAGGCGCGCGCCGATCGCCGACGACTTGTCGGCCGAGGCGCGGATGGTGATCTCGCCTTCGTACGAGGTGACGATCTTCTGTCCCTCGCGGTTGGTGACGAGCACCAGGCGATCCCCAAACTCGACGACGCCGGCGACCTTCGACTTGCGCGCCGTCTGCTCGGCGATACGTGCGGCCGTTCCGCCGATGTGGAAGGTGCGCAGCGTCAGCTGCGTGCCCGGCTCGCCGATGGACTGCGCGGCGATGATGCCGACGGCCTCGCCCAGGTCGACCATCTTCATGGTCGCCAGGTTGCGTCCGTAGCACATGCGGCACAAACCACGCTTTGCCTCGCAGGTGAGCACCGAGCGGATCTTCACCGTCTCGATCCCCGACTCCTCGATGGCGTTCGCCGCTTCCTCGTCGATGAGCTGACCGGCCTGGGCGAGCACCACCTGCTTTCCAGTCTCTTCACGGGCGTGCGGATCCATCACGTCGTCGGCGGCCACGGTGCCGACGATGCGCTCGCTGAGCGCCTCGATGACATCCTCGCCTTCCTTCAGCGCGCCGATCTCCAGCCCCTGGATCGTGCCGCAATCCTCCTCGGCGATCGTGACGTCCTGCGCCACGTCGACGAGACGACGCGTGAGGTATCCGGCGTCGGCCGTCTTGAGCGCGGTGTCGGCCAAACCCTTGCGTGCGCCGTGGGTCGAGATGAAGTACTCGAGCACCGACAGCCCTTCGCGGAAGTTCGACTTGATCGGGCTCTCGATGATTTCGCCGATGCCACCGGTGAGCTTCTTCTGCGGCTTCGCCATGAGGCCGCGCATCCCCGCCAGCTGGCGGATCTGGTCGCGGCTACCGCGTGAGCCGGAGTCGAACATCATGAACACCGGGTTGAAGCCCTGATTCGACTCGCGCATCGCCTTGACCATCGCGTCGGCGATGTCGGAGTTCGCGTGCGTCCAGGTATCGATGACTTTGTTGTAGCGCTCGCCGTTGGTGATGTTGCCGGTCTGGTACGCGCGCTGGAAGCGCTCCACGCGATCGGTCGCCTCGGTGAGCAACGTCTGCTTGTCGCCCGGGATGTGCAGGTCCTCGATCCCGATCGACACGCCGCCGCGCGTGGCGTTGGCGAAGCCGAACTCCTTGAGGCGATCGAGGAACTCGACCGTCTTGGTGAGGCCAGCCTTGCGGAAGGTCTCGAAGACGAGCTCCCCGAGTGCCTTCTTCTTCATGTCGCGGTTCTGGAACGGCACCTCGTCCGGGATGATCGCGTTGAACAGCACGCGCCCGACCGTGGTGGTGATCCACTTCTTCTCGCCATCGCGATCCAGGTGGTAGCGGATCGTGGTGTGGTGCTTCACGCGCCCCATCGCCAGCGCCGTCTCGACTTCGGCGGTGCTGCCGTACGACTTGAGCGCGGCGACCAGCTTCGGATCCTTAGCGGTCTTGTCGAAGTCGGACGCCTGCTTGGTCGCGAAGTAGCAGCCGAGCACGATGTCCTGCGACGGCTCAGAGATCGGGCGTCCGTCGGACGGC
Organism: uncultured Gemmatimonadaceae bacterium; assembly: GCA_964637355.1. GTDB lineage: Bacteria > Gemmatimonadota > Gemmatimonadetes > Gemmatimonadales > Gemmatimonadaceae > SCN-70-22. Next base: position 673 of record CAZWVG010000388.1, on the reverse strand, counting down.
TTGAGGATGTTGTTCGACGACAGCATGAGCAGGCGTGCCTCGAGCTGTGCCTCGAACGAGAGCGGAACGTGCACGGCCATCTGGTCACCGTCGAAGTCGGCGTTGAACGCCGCGCAGACGAGCGGGTGAATACGAATGGCCTTCCCCTCGACGAGCACCGGCTCGAACGCCTGGATGCCCAGGCGGTGGAGTGTCGGCGCGCGGTTGAGGAGGACCGGATGGTCCTTGATGATCTCTTCGAGGATCTCGTACACCTCGGGGCTCTCGCGCTCGACGATCTTCTTGGCGCGCTTGACCGTCTCGGCGATCCCCTTCTCCACGAGCTTGTGGATGATGAACGGCTTGAACAGCTCCAGTGCCATCGCCTTGGGGAGGCCGCACTGGTGCAGCTTGAGCTCGGGACCCACGACGATGACCGAACGCCCGGAGTAGTCGACGCGCTTGCCTAACAAGTTCTGGCGGAAGCGCCCCTGCTTCCCCTTGAGCATGTCGGAGAGCGACTTGAGCGGACGCTTGCCGCGGCCGCGGATCGCCTTCGAGCGACGCCCGTTGTCGAAGAGCGCATCGACCGCTTCCTGCAGCATGCGCTTCTCGTTGCGCAGGATGACTTCCGGCGCGCGGTGCGTGATGAGCTTCATCAACCGGTTGTTGCGGTTGATGACGCGGCGGTACA
>CAZWVG010000387.1:0-4580 GCA_964637355.1 uncultured Gemmatimonadaceae bacterium | reverse complement strand
CTCGCGCTGTTCTCGCGCTGTTCTCGCGCTGTTCTCGCGCTGTTCTCGCGCTGTTGAGGGGGCTACGGAGGGGCTGTTCTCGCGCCGGAGCTTACACCAGCGCCGTCAATACACGCGGTCCTTCGTCCGTGACCGCCACGGTATGCTCGAAGTGCGCCGAGCGCGAGCCGTCGGCCGTCACCACGGTCCAGCGGTCGGACAACGTGCGGATCGGCGACCCCCCGACGTTGACCATCGGCTCGATGGCGAGGGTGAGCCCGGCCTGCAACCGCGCGCCACGCTTCGGCTTTCCGAAGTTGGGGACCTGCGGGTCGCCGTGCGGCTTGGTCCCGACATAGTGTCCTACCAGATCGTCCGCAGTCGTGAACCCCGCCTCGCGCACGACCGCAGAAATCGCTGCGCCGATGTCGCCGATGTGGTTCCCCACACGCGCCGCCGCGACGCCGGCATCGAGCGCCTCGCGCGTCACGCGCAGGAGGCGCTGGTCGGTCTCGCTCACGTCGCCCACCGGGACGGTGATCGCTGCGTCGGTGTAGTATCCCTCGAGCTTCACGCCGAAGTCGACGGTGACGATGTCGCCGTCCTGGAGCACGCGCTTGGCCGACGGGATCCCGTGCACGATCTCCTCGTTGATCGAGATGCACACCGATCCCGGGAAGCCGTACAGCCCCTTGAAGGCCGGCGTCGCACCGGCGTGCGTGCGGATGAAATCGTCCGCGATGGTGTCGAGCTCCTTGGTGCTCACCCCAGGCCGCACGCTCCGGCGCAGGAGTTCCAGCGTCTCGGCGAGGAGGCGGCCTCCCCGCGCCATGATCTCGATTTCGCGCGTCGACTTGAGGTGTACCACGGCCTACAGTCCCAGGGTGGAGCGAATGCGGGCGAGGACTTCGTCCAGCGTCCCGATACCATCTACAAACTTGAGCGGCGCACCGTGCGAGCGATACCACTCGATCACCGGTGCGGTCTGGCGCTGATAGACGGCGAGTCGATTGCGGATCGCGTCGGGCTCATCATCCTTGCGGCGTACGAGCGTCCCTGCCGGCTCGTGCCCCACGTCGCACCGCTCGCCCGGTGCACGTCCCGTGAACGGACGCTGGCATACATCGCAGACCGTGCGCGCGCTCAATCGCTCGACGATCGCTTCGTCAGGCACCTCGACCACGAGCACGGCGTCGAGCGGGCGACCTAGCTCGGCGAGGGCGCGGGCCAGTCCCTCGGCCTGCGGCGTGGTGCGCACGACGCCGTCGAGGATCGCGCCGCGCGCGGTCGAGGGAGAGGCCAGCGCTTCCTTCATGATCCCGAGGATGACGTCGTCGGGGACGAGATCGCCGCGATCCATCGCGGCCTTCGCGGCCAACCCGAGCGGCGTCCCTTCGCGCACTGCGGCACGAAGCACGTCGCCCGTGGCAATCTTGGGGATGCCGAGTTCCTCGGCGAGTCGCTCGCCTTGCGTGCCTTTCCCGGCGCCCGGGGGTCCCAGCAGGACAATGATCATGGGTGTTCGAACGATGAAGTGAACGACGCCGCACTGCGGGGCAGCGGACTACGAAGCAGAGTCGGCGCGGAACGCAGGACCCGGCCAATGCGCGAGCACCGCCGGGTCATGCCATCGAATCGGATATGACGAGCGATGAACGAACCGGCGCGCGCCCTGACGGCGCGCGCCAGCGTATCAGAAGCCGCCGGAGGTCTGGCGACCGCGGAAGCGCACCCGTCCCTTCTTCATGAAACCGTCGTACTTCCGCAGCAGGAGGTGCTGCTGCATCTGCGACATCGTGTCGAGCGCCACACCGACCACGATGAGGAGCGACGTTCCGCCGAAGTTGAACGGGACGTTGATCCACGTCGCGATGATGATCGGCAGAAGCGCGATCGCCGTGAGGAAGATCGAGCCCGGAAGCGTGATCCGCGAGACGACCTGGTCGATGTACTCGGCGGTCTTGGCGCCCGGCTTCACGCCTGGGATGAAGCCACCCTGCTTCTTCAGGTTCTCCGCCAGCTCGATCGGGTTGAAGATGATCGAGGTGTAGAAGTAGGTGAAGAAGACGATGAGCACGCCCAGCACGCTCACGTACCAGAAGCTCCCCGGCTGGAACTGCTCGGCAACGCGCTGCGCGAACGGGTTCCCCGAGAACTGCGCGATGGCGCCCGGAACGACGATCACCGACTGCGCGAAGATGATCGGCATCACGCCCGCCGAGTTCACGCGGAGCGGGATGAAGTTCCGCGCGGCCTCTCGCATTCGCCCGCGAGCCATCGTGCGCTGCGGAATCTGGATGAGGACGCGACGCGCGGCCAAGGTCATCGCCACGACGCCGGCGACCACGCCGACCATCACCAGCCCGAGGATCGCCAGCGAGAACGGCCCTACAGCGCCGGTGCCGACGAAGCGGAAGGTCTGGATGATGCCGGGCCAGAATCGCTCGACGATGGAGAAGAAGATGAGGAGCGACGCGCCGTTGCCGAGTCCGCGTTCGGTGATCTGCTCACCGAGCCACATCACGAAGACGGCGCCGGTGGTGAGGAACAACGCGGTCTGCAGCTTGAAGCCGAAGCCCGGGTTGGCCACCGCCTGCGCACCTAACGATTCGGTGAAGAGGGCGAAGCCCCACGCCTGCACCACCGCGAGAACCACGGTGCCGTAGCGCGTCCACTGCGTCAGCTTTTTCCGCCCTTCCTCGTCCTTCTGCATCTTCTCGACCGTCGGCACCACGGCGCCGGCGATCTGGATGAAGATGCTCGCCGAGATGTACGGCATGATGCCGAGGGCGAAGACGGTGGCGCGCGAAAGGCCGCCACCGACGAAGAGGTCGTACAATCCCAGGAGCCCACCCGAACCCTGATTGGCGAAGTAGTCCGTCAGGGCGATGACGTCGACGCCCGGCACCGTGACGTGCGTCCCGACGCGATACAGCGCCAGACAGACGAAGGTGAAGACGATCTTCTCCCAGAGCTCCGGCGTGTTGCGAATGTTCGCGAGCGCCTGGGCGGGATTTGGCTGCGCCATTTACTCCTCGATGCGGCCGCCGGCCGCGGCGATCTTCTCACGCGCGCCGCCGCTGACCTTGATGCCGCGCACGGTGTAGGCACCCGGCACCTCGCCGGTGGCCAAGAGCTTCGCCGGACCCTTGGAGAGCTTGATCAGCCCCGCCTTGGCCAGCGACTCGCGCGAAATCTCGTTGCCGTCCACCTTCGCCAGGTCGCCAAGTCGCACGACCTGGTTCTCCTCGCGGAAGCGAGTGTTGTTGAAGCCACGCTTCGGGATGCGACGCGTGAGCGGCATCTGCCCGCCCTCAAACCCGGGCTTGCCGCCGCCCGGGCCGCCGTGCCCCGCGCGCGCCATGCTTCCCTTGTGCCCCTTGCCTGCCGTCTTCCCCTGCCCCGACCCCGGGCCGCGCCCGAGACGCTTCCGGTTCCGGTGCGAGCCCGGCGCAGGCGCGAGGTTGTGCAGTCCGATCTTCTCTTGGGTTGCCACGTTGTTATTCCTCGACCGGCGTCACCTGGACCAGGTGCCGCACCTTCTTGATCGCGCCGCGCAGGGCGGGCGTATCGTTCTGTATGACTGACGCCTGGTGATGGCGAAGCCCAATCGCACGCAGCGTCAGGCGCATCGTCTCACTATGGCCGATCTCACTCCGCACCTGCGTCACGCGCACCTTGCCGCCCGTCGCCGGCTCTTCCTTCGGCGTCGACTTCGGTCCGCGCGTGCGGTGCCAGACGAATGTCCTAGGCATGCGCGATCTCCTTCCCCTTGTGGCGCGAACGGTAGCCGATCGTGGCGGGCTCCACCCCGCGCTCACGCGCCACCTGCTCGACCGTCGTCAACTGCTTGAGTCCATCGAAAGCCGCCCGCACCATGTTGTGCGGATTGGAGGAACCTAGCGACTTCGTCAGGATGTCGTGAATCCCCGCGCACTCCATGACCGCGCGGACCGCGCCACCGGCGATCACGCCGGCACCCGGCGCCGCCGGCTTCATGACCACGCGCCCAGCCCCGTGCTCGCCGACCACCTCGTGCGGGATCGTCGAACCGGTGAGCGGCACGGAGACCATCTTGCGGCGCGCCCCCTCGACCGCCTTGCGGACGGCTTCGGAGACTTCGTTCGCCTTGCCGGTGGCGAAGCCGACCTTCCCCTGCCCGTCGCCGACGGCGACCAGGGCATTGAAGGAGAAGCGGCGTCCACCCTTCACGACCTTCGCCACGCGGTTGATCGCCACCACATTCTCGACCAGGTCCGAGGCGCCCTCGCCGCGACCCTGCGCGTCGCCACCGCGGCCACCACGGCCGCCATCGCGCCCACCGCCGGATCCGCCGGGACCACCATCACGACCACGTCCGCCAGAGCCGCCGCCAGGACCGCCGCGGCCGCCACCAGGGGCGCCACGACCGCCGCCGCCACGTCCACCGCGACCGCCGCCAGGACCGCCGCGACCACCGCCGCTGCGCGCACTGCCACCGCCGCCGCCCGCAGGACGCGAAGCGCCGCCCGCCGAACCCGTTGTCTCGTTGTCAGCCATGTTTAGAACTCCAGACCGCCCTCACGGGCGCCATCGGCCAATGCCTTCACGCGGCCGTGATA
>CAZWVG010000386.1:0-4587 GCA_964637355.1 uncultured Gemmatimonadaceae bacterium | reverse complement strand
AGTCGTTCATGGCGGCGGCCGGTGCGCTCCCGGTCAACGTGAAGTTCATGTTCGAGGGGGAAGAGGAGATCGGGAGCCCGAGCCTCGAAGCCTTCATCGCCGCGCACCGCGACCTCCTCGCCGCCGACGTCGTCGTCTCCGCCGATGGCGCGATGTGGCGCATCGACGAACCGTCGCTCACGGTCTCCAGCCGCGGGCTGTGCGGGCTCGAGTTGCGCCTGACGGGGGCGTCGAAGGATCTGCACTCCGGTCGACACGGCGGAGGCGTCGCCAATCCCTTGCACGCGATGGCGCAGCTCATCGCGTCACTGCACGACGCCAACGGCCGGGTCGCCGTCGACGGATTCTACGATCGCGTGCGGGAGCTCGACGCGGCGGAACGAGCGGCGATCGCCTCCCTTCCCTTCGACGAAGCGGCGTATCTCCGCATGGTCGGTGCGCCGGTTGCTGTCGGCGAGGCGGGCTTTTCGACGCTGGAGCGCCAGTGGTCGCGCCCTACCCTCGAGGTGAACGGGATGTGGGGGGGCTACCAGGGCGCCGGACAGAAGACGGTCATCCCGAGCGAAGCGCACGCCAAGCTCACCTGCCGCCTCGTCCCCGATCAGGAACCGAACGAGATCGTCGCACTCGTCAGGCAGCACCTCGAACGCAACGTGCCGGCGGGAACGCATCTCTCCGTCACCGAGTTCGGCCACGGCGCCCGCCCCTCGCACATCGAGCCCGGTCACCCAGCGCTCGCTGCCGCCGATGAAGCGCTGCACGCGGTGTACGGCGTGCACCCGCTGGTGGTGCGCATGGGAGGAACGCTCCCGATTTCGGAGCTCTTCACGCGCTACCTCGGGCTCGCGACCGTCTTCTTCTCGTTCTCCACGGCCGACGAGGACTATCACGCCCCGAACGAGTTCTTCCGCATCCACCGCCTGCACGAAGGGCTGGAAGCGTGGGCCCGCTACTGGGAAATCCTCGGCGCGCTCCGTCCCGCCGACCTCGCCGCTCACAAGGGACCTGCCCTGCAGCTGACGACAGACCACGGAGCCGCATGACCTCGATGGATTCGAGCAGCGACCTCGCCCGCGCCGAAGCGAAGGTCGAGGCCCACAGCGCCTCCCTCAAGAAGGAACTCGGCGTGCGCGACCTCGCCCTCACGCAGATCCTCTTCATTGTGGGACTCACGTGGATCGGCGTGGCCGGAAAGCTTGGCCCGTCGCACGTGGTGCTCTGGCTCCTCGCGCTCGTCCTGTTCTACATCCCGTCTGCAGTCGTGGTGATGTACCTCAACCGCCTCATGCCGCTGGAGGGCGGGTTGTACCAGTGGGCGAAGCTCGGCTTCAACGAGACGGTCGGCTTCATGCTGGCGTGGAACCTCTGGCTCTACGTCATCATGTACACCTCCGAGGTGGGGCTCCAGTGCGCGACCTACCTCTCGTATGCGATCGGGCCGAGCGCGGCCTGGATGACGACGAGTTCCTGGTTCGTGGCGCTCTCCTCGGCGGTGGTCCTCACGCTGATGATGGTCGCGTCCACGATCGGGCTTTCGGTCGGCAAGTGGGTGCACAATACCGGCGGCGTGATGATGCTGGCGATCTTCGCGACGATCATCCTCCTTCCGCTAATCGGGCTCGCGACGGGGACGTTGCGCGAATACCACCCGTTTCGTACCGAACTTCCGGCCTTCACCCTGTTCAACCTCAACCTCCTCGGGAAGATGGGGTTCGGCGCGCTGGGCGGCTTCGAATACATCGCCATCCTCGCCGGCGAGACGCGCTCCCCGTCGCGGTCGGTCGGTCGCTCCGTGGTGATCGCCGCGCCGATCATCGCGATCATGTTCGTCCTCGGGACGGCGACCGTGGTGGCCTACATCCCGACCAACGACATCGACCTCGTCGGACCGATGCCCCAGGTGTTGCGCGCCGGCTTCGGACCGTTTGGGATCGCCGGGCCGCTCGTCACGCTGGCGATCCTCATGACGCTCGCCATGCGCGTGGCGCAGGTGAGCGTGAGCTTCACCGCCGTCACGCGCCTTCCGATGGTCGCGGGGTGGGACCGTCTCCTCCCCGCGTGGTTCTGCCGGCTGCACCCGAAGTACAAGACGCCGATCAACTCGATCCTCCTCGTCGGCGCGTGCTCGTTCCTGATGTCGCTCTCGAGCCTCGTCGGCGTTGGGCAGGCCGAGGCGTTCCAGCTCCTCTTCAACGCGAGCGGGATGTTCTACGCCCTCACGTATGTCGTGATGTTCGCCATCCCGCTCTGGGGACTCCGCGGCGTGGCGCCCCGCGCGCCGCGGTGGTTGCAGGTGGCGGCGGTCTCCGGACTCCTCATGACGCTCCTGTACCTCGTCCTGTCGATCTTCCCGATCATCAAGGTCGAGAGCGTCTTCGCCTTTGCCACCAAGATCACCGTCGTGATCGTCGCCGCGAATCTCCTCGGCTGGGCGATCCTCCGCTCGGCGCGGCGACGGGGCGTGCTGACGGCGGCTGTCGACGCCTAGTCTTTGGCGCGGGAACCTCCGCGGGCCCGCACGGCACGGCTGCCATCGCGCGGGCGACGGCGCCGTTCCGTACGTCCGCTACGCCCCCTCGGGGACGATCCCCAGCTTCCGCTCGATCGCCTCGAGCGGCACGCCCTTGGTCTCGGGAACGAGGAACGTCGCCCAGAGCAGGTGCAGGAACATCATGAAGCAGAAGAAGCCGAAGACCTGCGCCGGCGCGAACGAGGTGACCATCGAGGGGAAGAACGTCGTGAGGAGTGCGGCGAAGATCCAGTGCGTGAAGCTCCCCAACGTTTGTCCCGACGCGCGATAGCGGCTCGGGAAGATCTCCGAGATGAGCACCCAGATCACCGCCCCTTGCCCGACCGCGTGCGCGGCGATGAAGGCGAAGATGCACGCCGGGACGATGCTGAAGTGCTGCGTGGCGAAGGCCCAGGCGCACGTCCCTAACGAGGCGATGTAGCCGAACGAGCCGAGGATGAGGAGCGTCTTGCGCCCAAGCCGGTCGATCAGCCAGAGACCGACGAAGGTGAAGACGAGGTTCGTCACGCCGATCCCGATCGACTGCAGCAACGCCGCATCCTGCGCGAGCCCGGTGAGCTCGAAGATGCGGGGCGCGAAGTAGAGGATCGCGTTGATCCCCGACAGCTGATTGAAGAAGGCGACGAGAAAGGCCAGCATGATCGGGACGCGAAGGCGCCACGTCCAGAAGTTCGCCTTCCCCGCAGTCCGTTCGGCGGCCGCCTGCATGCGCGCCACCTCGTCGCGTACCTCCGACTCGGAGAACTCAGGATTCGCCAACGACACGACGCGCTCGGCCCCTGCCACATCGCCACGACGCGTCACCAGCCACCGCGGACTCTCCGGGAGACCGAAGCAGAGCACCATGTAGATGAGTGCCGGGAAGGCCTCGACGCCCAGCATCCAGCGCCACGCGTTCTCGCCCACCGACGCGAGGAGTGCGTTGGACGCGAACGCGGCGAGAATTCCGAAGACGATGTTGAACTGGAACATCCCCGCCAGCCGCCCGCGACGCGCGGCCGGCGCGATCTCCGAGATGAAAAGCGGCGCCGCAATGGTCGAGATCCCAACGCCGACCCCCCCGATGAAGCGGGCGATCATGAAGGTGTAGACGTCGGTTGCCAGCCCCGACCAGACCGCCGAGACGAAGTAGAGAAGGCCGATCCAGACCAGCGTCTTCTTTCGACCGAGCGAATCGGTGGGCCAGCCGCCGACGATCGAGCCGAGCACCGTCCCCCAGAGCGCCATCGACATCGCAAGCCCGTGCTGCGCCGGACTGAGGTGCCAGAGCGCCTGAATAGTCGTCTCGGCGCCGGAGATGACGACCGTGTCGAAGCCGAAGAGGAATCCGGCGAGCGCGGAGCTCACCGACCAGAGGATGAGGCGGCTGGGCACTAGGTAAGGTCGGGGTAGGCGTTCGGGGAAAGCGAGCGGGCGCGCGCTCCCGCACGGTCGGCATCTCGTGGGTCACGGGGACGTACCGATCGGCGGGCGGGACAATCGTATCCCGCAGAGGGTGCGGGCGCGAGGCAAGCGACAGCGGGCGCGATGTGTTCCTGAGGGTGGTCGCGCTCGCCGTTGCACGCGCGAACGCCACGATTGCGCTGCCGATCGAAGGATTGGCTGGCGCCAACCGGGATCTGCGGGGTAGGATCAAGGCTGTCATCCCATTCACCCCGCAAGGAGTCCGCAGATGCATCGAATGTCAGGAGTCAGGCTCGCCGCGCTCACGCTCGTACTTGCGGCCCCGCTCACCGTTGCCCGCGCGCAGGATGAGTCCAAGGCCGTGAAAGACGGCGGGATCAGTGTTACCGGCTGGAAGGGAGTCGTCGACGCGAGGGAAGCCAAGAGTGGCGCCACCATCACCGACGCCAAGCTGTGGACCATGGGACCCGGCATGCATGTCACCACGGGGCCGGCAACTACCTACTGGAAGTCGGACAAGAAGCTCACCGGCGACTACACGGTGAAGGCGACGTTCAACGAGGCGAAGTACATGTCGCTCAACTCGCATCCGCACCCGTACGGCATCATGATCGCCGGCAACGATCTCGAGGGAGAGAAGCCGGAGTTCCTGT
>CAZWVG010000385.1:0-4591 GCA_964637355.1 uncultured Gemmatimonadaceae bacterium | reverse complement strand
CTTCATGCAGCCCGTGTGACGGCCGACGTCGATCGTGAAGGCGTACGACCGAACGCACGCCGACGCGCACGCAGGAGCGCACGCAGACGCGCACGCGCGAGCGCCGACGAGCGCGACAACCGCGCGCAGGCCGGCGCCCCGCCCACCGCGATCAGCGGTGTCCTATCAGTCAGCGGCTGGTCTGGCGCGCCGCATTGCAATCGGAACAGCACTCCGAAGAATCCGCTCGTGCGATGGGTGAGTCACATCGTTCGGTGGGGCGAAGATGGCACGAAGGCCCATACGGGGCAACCACGACCGTGGATTCGTCCCTTCCGCTGAGGCCCTGCCGTGCAACTCGAGCACTCGGGTCGAGCCCCCGCGTCCCCGCTCTCCCCATCCTGTAGCCGGAAGGAAAGTGCGCGCATACGTAGTCGCCCGCAGCGCCAGCAGTCGGGCGTCGACTATTGGTGAGCTGGCATCTAGTTTCGCCGCATGACTCTCACCTTGCGCGCGCTAGCGCGTCCCTGCAGGCGAACGATGATCGCACGCTCGCTGGCAGGAGTGACGTCGGCGCTCGCGCTCGTTGGATGCGCGCAGGCGCCACGCGTCGTCGAGACCGCGACGCCGCCAGTCATACGGGGCGACTCGGTGGCCGCACCGCACTTTCCGCCGATGGCGCGCGCCACCGGTCCGCTCGCCCTCCGCGTGGTGTATCCGCCCGATGGTGCAACGATCGTCGCCCGCGATTCGACGTTCATTTTCGGATCCGTCGGGAACGGAGACGCGCGCCTGACGATCAACGGCGCTACAGTCCCGGTCCTCCCCAACGGCGCGTGGCTGGCGTGGCTCCCGCTCCCCTCGCGCGAGAATCCGACATGGTCGCTCGAGGCGACCACGGGGAGCGACACGGCGCGGTTGGTCCGTCGCATGCGCTTTCCCCCTGCGCGCCCGCCGCTCGCCGATACCGGCGAGATCGCCCTCGACGGGAGCGCGCTGAGTCCAACACGCGGAGAGGCGTGGCGCAGCGACGATCGCGTGCGCGTGGCGATTCGCGCGCCGGCCAACACCATCGTGCGCTTCGTCGCCGCCGATGGTCGGACCTATCCGATGTACAATGTCACCGCGCTCGAGCTGGGTGGCGGCGATCCAAGCTTCTGGTCGACAGAGGTCCCCGCGCGAGTGCTGCAGCTGGCGGGGCGAATCGTCGTTTCCCGCGGAGAGTCCCGCGCGAGCGTGGGGATCCCACCCGTGACCGTGCTCGATTCGGTGGGACCGCGCTTCGGCGTGGTCGGCGAGCGCCCGCCGGCTGCAACGCCGTTCGCCCCCGACTCCGATCGCGTCGTCATCGCCCGCCCGGTCGCCAACGGTGGGACGTACAAGTGGTTCCTGCTCCCCGGAACCATCGTCGAGGTGACCGCCCGAGTGGGAGAGATGACGCGGCTGCGGCTCGACGACGGGCTCGATGCTTGGGTCCCCTCGGGCGACGTGCGTGAGCTCCCCGAGGGCGCCGCACCGCCGGTGCGCGTGGCGGGTAATGCGCGCGTGGTCGCGCACGGCGAGTGGAGCGACCTGGTGATCCCGATGGCCAGTCGCCCCGCGTGGGCCGTCGAGGAGCAGGGAGACGAGCTCCAGCTCGACCTCTTCGACACCATCGGCAACACCGACATCGTCAACCTCGCCTCGGCCGACTCGATCGTTAGGCAGGTGTCGTGGTCCATGGCCGGTCGGGCGCGCGTGCGCTACCGGGTCGCGTTGCGGGCGCCGCTCTTCGGGTACGTCGTGCGGTGGGAGCGCGGCGCCTTCGTCCTGCGCATCCGGCGCGCCCCCGCCGTCGATCCGCGACGCCCGCTGGCCGGACTCACCATCGCCGTCGATGCGGGGCATCCCCCGGGAGGCTCCACCGGGCCGACGGGACTCTACGAGCCGGTTGCCACTCTTCCCATCGCCGAGCGACTCAAGACGCTCCTCGAGGGGCGCGGGGCGCGCGTGTACATGACGCGCACGACCGCGGCCGACGTCCCACTCGGCGATCGCCCGGAGATGGCGCGACGCGCGGGTGCGCACGCCTTCGTGAGCATCCACCTCAACGCCCTCCCCCACGGCGTCAATCCGTTCACCAGCCACGGGACCGGGACGTACTACTTCAACGATCGCGCGGTGCCGCTCGCGCGCGCGGTGCAGGCGGGGATGGTGCGCCGCATGGGGCTTCGCGACCTCGGGATCAACTACGACAACCTCGCGGTGCTGCGCCCGACCTGGATGCCCTCGATTCTGTGCGAGGGGGCCTTCGTGATGCTCCCCGAGCAGGAGGCCCTCCTCCGGACGCCGGAGTTCCAGGAGGCGTACGCGTTAGGCGTGGCCGAGGGGCTCGAAGCATACTTCCGCGCCCTGCGTCGCTGAACGTTGGAGAACGCTCACCGGACCTCCCAGTGCCTCGCAGCGTGAGGCGAGCGGTCGTACTCCCGCCGCTGGATGACACGGCCGATCGACCGCCGAGCAGGGCGTACGCCGGGCATCCGGGCGTCCGCTTTCTCCTGTTGGAGGGGCGCCCCGCGACGCGAGGAGCGGTTCGGCGACCAGCCGTTAGGTGTTAGGGAGCGGTTCGCGACTCCAGGCAAATCCCGTGTCCGGTGACCATGATTCGTCAAGGGGAAATGCGGACGAATTTGCCGTCTACCGGGTGGGGTCCAACGGCGGGTATCATCTCCCTTCCGGCTAAGCGACTTGCTGGCAACGGCTTGGAAGGCTGACCGTTTGGATGCGTGACCGGGCGACAGATTTCCAGACTCGGGACGAATGCATGAGCTCGCCGCAAAGTGGGAAAGAATCCCCCGTGACTGATTCGTGATGTTGATAAGGTAAGTGGTTATATTCAGTACACTTACAAAGGCACTGGCGCGCTCTCACGACCCTCGGTAAACTGCCCGCCCGCATTGAAACGCCCGTTGGTTTCTCTCGCGGCTGAGGAGCTCCGCCGCGAAGCAAGCGCCGAGCGACTACAGCGCGAATGCGGACCTCCCCGAGCGCTCGTCCGGTTGTTTCTGCTGCGTCATATAGATACGGAGACCTATCGATCATGCCCCTGCCTGCCAAGCCACCTGCCGGTTCCGTCCAGCTCACGAAGAACGCGATCACCGTTCTCGAGAAGCGTTACCTGATCAAGGACAAGACCGGCAAGCCGACCGAGAGCGCCGAGCAGCTGTTCTGGCGCGTCGCGACGGTGGTGGCCGAGGCGGATCGCCGCTACGGGGCGACCGAAGGGGCGGTGAATGAAGTCGCCGATGCCTTCTACCGTCTGATGACGGAGTCGCGCTTCGAGCCTAACTCGCCGACGCTGATGAACGCGGGGCGCCCGCTCGGGCAGCTCTCCGCCTGCTTCGTCCTCCCCGTCGAGGATGCCCTCTCCAACGGGAACAACGGCATCTACGACACCCTCCGCTCCATGGCGCTCATTCACCAGAGCGGCGGTGGTACGGGCTTCTCGTTCTCGCGCCTCCGTGGCAAGGGATCGATGGTGCGCTCCACCACCGGTGTCGCCTCGGGCCCCGTCTCCTTCATGAAGCTCTACGACGCGTCGACCGACGCCGTGAAGCAGGGAGGGACGCGCCGCGGCGCGAACATGGGGATCCTCCGCGTCGATCATCCCGACATCCTGGAGTTCATCACCTGCAAGGAAGACCTCACGCAGGTGACCAACTTCAACATCTCGGTCGGCGTCACCACGAAGTTCATGGACGCCCTCAAAGCGGGGACGAGCTATGACCTCGTCGATTCGTCGACGGGGAAGGTCTCGGGGCAGCTCGACGCCCGCATCGTCTGGGACAAGATGATCGAGGGAGCTTGGCGCACCGGTGAGCCGGGCGTCTTCTTCATCGACGAAGCCAACCGCTACAACCCGGTCCCGCACCTGGGCGCCTATGAGGCGACCAACCCGTGCGGCGAGCAGCCGCTCCTCGCCTACGACGTCTGCAACCTCGGCTCGATCAACGTCGGCTACTACGTCAAGACGACCGAAGCCGGCGCCGACCTGGATTGGGAGGCGTTCAAGCGCGACATCCACCTGTCGACGCACTTCCTCGACAACATCATCGACGTCAACAAGTACCCGCTCCCCGAGATCGACGCGCTCTCCAAGCGCATCCGTCGCATCGGGCTCGGGATCATGGGCTTTGCCGACGCCCTCGTGCGACTCGGCATCCCGTACGACACGCCGGAAGGCGTGGAGTTCGGGCGCAAGGTGATGGCCTTCGTCGACCTCGAGTCAAAGAAGGAAAGCGAGCGCCTGGCCAACGAGCGCGGCGCCTTCCCCGAATGGGCGCGTTCCATCTTTGGACCCGACGAGACCTGCGCCCGCGACGAGCACGGCGCGCGCATCCGCCCCATGCAGCTCCTCCGCAACTGCAACGTTACCACCGTCGCGCCGACCGGCACCATCTCGATCATCGCCGGCTGCTCGTCGGGGTTGGAGCCGCTCTTCGCCGTCGCCTTCATGCGCAACCAGGCCGGCGTCATGATGCCCGACGTGAACGAGGACTTCGTGCGCGTCGCCAAGAAGGAAGGGTGGTACACCGACGAGCTGATGGAGCGCATCGCCAAGACCGGGAGCGTC
>CAZWVG010000384.1:0-4602 GCA_964637355.1 uncultured Gemmatimonadaceae bacterium | reverse complement strand
GGAGGTGACGACGTCATCTCGCCGATCGCGCAGTTCTTCCGCGGCTCCATCACCTCCATCCCCGATGCGCGCCTGCGCACCGACTCCTGCTTCGCGGTGGGCGACTACACCGCCCCCACGCAGGGAGGGATTACTGGGGTCACGTATCTTGATGCGGGGGCGTCGTTCAGCGCAAAGATCGGTTCCACGACGACCGACATTCCTCGTAGCACGAGCGGCGTCACGTCATACGGACTTCCATCCGGCACCACCGTCGCCTATCACCCCGGCGACTCGGCGATCATCACGGTGCCGGGAGTGGCCGGCGGATTCCCGAGCGCAGAAATTCGCGGTCGCACCTCGGAGTCGTTCACGATTGGCGCCATCACGCCGTCGACCACGGCGATCCCGCTGACCTGGTCGGCGGCGACCGACAACAACAGCGCGCTCCTCGTCTCGCTGCAGTACACGCCCTCGGGGACGGGAGCGCGGACGCAGGAGATCCGCTGCGCATTCACCGACGACGGTGTCGACTCGATTCCGCTCCGCCAGCACCAGGCCTGGTCCGCGTCGACCAACGTGAACCGTGCGGTCGTGGTGACTCGCCTTCGGACCGCGATTCAGCAGATTGATGGTGGGGCAGTCGAAGTGATCTCCACCTACCAGTTGCCGACGCCCACACCCTGAGGGGCGGCGCACGGATGGAAGAACGGCGCCGGGCTACCCGGCGCCGTTCGCACGTCAGGGACGTGCGTGCGCCGGGCGCGCTCGCGCGATACACCAGATGCGGAGTCGTTCCATGACCGAGACGAGAACCGAGCGGGACCCGTTAGGCACGCTGGAAGTGCCGGCCAGCGCGTACTACGGCGTGCAGACGCTGCGCGCGGTGCAGAACTTCCCCATCAGCGGGCTCCTTCCGCTCGAACCGTTCGTCGTCGCGCACGTCTGGATCAAGAAGGCGGCGGCGCTCACGCATCGCGAAACCGGACGCCTCGCGCCCGCACTCGCCGACGCGATCGTCGCCGCTGCCGACGAGGTGCTCGCCGGCGCGATGCGCGACCAGTTCGTGGTCGATCCCTACCAGGCCGGTGCGGGGACGAGCCACAACATGAACGTCAATGAGGTGCTCGCCAACCGCGCCAACGAGCTCCTCGGCGCCAAACGCGGTGTGTATGCCCCGGTTCATCCGAACGACCACGTCAACATGGGGCAGAGCACCAACGACACGATTCCGACGACGATCCGGCTGGCGCTCCTCGCCGGGCACGACAAGCTCCTCGCTGCGGGAGAGGGGCTGCGCGATGCACTCGGCGACAAGGGGCGCGCCTTCGACGACATCGTGAAGGCCGGGCGCACGCACCTGCAGGACGCGATGCCGATTCGACTGGGGCAGGAGTTCACCGCCTACGCCGGAACGATCGATCGCGCCCTGCGCCGCGCGCGCGAAGCCGCCGATTATCTCCGCGACCTCGGCATTGGGGGAAGCGCGGTGGGGACCGGCGTGACGGTCGAACCGGAATATCCCGCGCTCATCGTTCGACACCTGCGTGAGATCACCGCGCTGGATGTGCGCGAGGGAGGGGATCGTATCCAGCTCATGCAGAGCATGGGCGACGCTGCCGCCTACTCCGCCGCACTCCGCATTCTCGCCGTCGACCTCTCGAAGATCGCCAGCGACCTTCGCCTCATGGTGATGGGGCCACGGACGGGGATCGACGAGATCGTCCTCCCGGCCGTGCAGCCCGGCTCGTCGATCATGCCGGGTAAGGTGAACCCGTCGATCCCCGAGATGGTGAACCAGGTTTGCTTCCAGGTCATTGGATGCGATACCACCGTCTCGGTCGCGGCGGAGCACGGACAGCTCGAGCTCAACGTCATGATGCCGGTGATCGCCCAGAACGTCCTCCTCTCGCTACGCATCCTCACCAACGCCATCACGGTGTTCACGGAGCGCTGCGTGAAGGGGATCGAGGCACATCGCGACATGTGCGAATATTGGGTCGAACGCTCCGCCGCCCTCGCCACCGCACTCGCACCGCGGATCGGCTACGCGGCTGCCGCCGACTTGAGCAAGCGTTCGGTGAAGGAAGGGGTTCTCATCCGAGACCTGGTGCGCCGCGAAGGAGTGCTCTCCGCCGAAGAGATCGATCACGTCCTCGACCTGCGCCGGATGACCGAGATTGGCGTTCCGGGCGAGTAGGGCGGTACGAGGGGAATTCGGCGCAGTGTGCGGCGAATTGCGCCCGTCGCTCGTATTCCCGAGTCGAACTCCCCTATATTGGGACCCATGCGCATCACGACTTGGGCGGAATACGGGCTGATCTGCTCGCTGCACCTCGCTCGTCGCCATGGTGAGGGACCGGTCACCGGGCGAGAGATGGCAGGGCGTGAGCGCCTTCCCGCCGACTACGTCGAGCAGATCCTGCTTCGTCTGCGGCGCGCAGGGATCGTCAGCAGCACGCGCGGAGCGAAGGGGGGATACGTCCTTGCCCGCGACCCGATGGACGTGACGGTCCGCGAGGTCATCTCGGCGTCGGAGCACGGGACGTTCGACCTGCATTGCGTCTCGCACCCCGTAGCGCAGGAGCGGTGCGCCGAGTCGCAGAGCTGCAGCATCCGCCCCGTCTGGCTCATGCTCCAGCAGCGCATCGACGAAGCCCTCGATAGCGTCCGGCTGGCGGACCTTCTCCTGGACGAGCCGGCGGTACGCGCCCGCATCGGCCTTCCGGTCCTGCAGCACTAACGGCGGACAGCTGTCGATGTCCCCCCGCCTGTTCGACGAGTGGCGGTCCGAATGGCGCCTCAAGCGGGGGCTTGCCGGCTACATCGCGTCGATGATGAGCGACCCGGAGCCGGCCGACGTCGAGTGGTTGGCCGGTGCCGCCTGCGGCGGCGATGCCGATCGCGCCGCGTGGGAGCTGCGCTACGCGCGAAGAGCGCTGGGAATGGTCGTCTCGCAGCGCGATGCACTCGACGACCGCACGAGCTCACTCGTCGCCCGCGAACTGGCGACCGCGCTGCAGGCCGACCGCAATGTGGCGCCGGCAATGCTCAAGGTCGCCGAGCGACAGTTCAATGACCGGCTGACGGCGTATCGCGACGTGCTGACGTCGCGCGTTCCGACCGAGGGGACGGGAGCGCGCCTCGGGCGCACCCTGCTGCAGATCGCTGGAGCGACTCGCGCTCCCGACGACCTGGTGGCGAGGGCAGGGGAGATCCTTGCGCGATACGTGGGCGAGGCCAACGAGGCATTGCGGAGCGCGTTCGGTGCGCCCTCGCTCCCGCCCGACGCGCCGCCGCCGGCGTCCTGATCGGCGCGCAGGGCAGCTTACGTCGAACTCGTCGGCCCGGTCCGTTCGGGTCGGGGGGCAGCGCCGGCAGATGCGATCGACTCTCCGCGAGATGACCGCTGGTGTTCGGCGCACCGAGCTCACGCTTCCCGCAAATGAGAGCGGCGCCACCCCGTTGGGGGCCGCGCCGCAATCCGACGAAATCAATGCGCTCGGGGAGACTCGAACTCCCATGGGTGTTACCCACCGGCTTCTGAGACCGGCGCGTCTACCAGTTCCGCCACGAACGCGTTTTCCGCGCGATACCGTGGAGGGTACTACCACTTCCGCGCGGGGAGGGAAGCTATCGGCGCGCCGAATCCAAGTCAACGCGCCGTATCGGCTTACGATCCGCGCGTCACGCGCCTTCACGCGACTCGTTAGCTTGCGCGAGTTGATGCGCACGCGCTTCAACGCGCCACCGTCTCGATCCTCCAGACTCCTCGGCACACGCCACCGCCGCTGATGGCCGACAAGACCGTCGAAGACGACATCGTCGTCGTCGCGCGCAACCGCGATGCACGCCACAACTACCACATCCTCGAGACGTGGGAGGCGGGGCTCGTGCTGACCGGGACCGAGGTCAAGTCGCTGCGGAATGGGAAGGCCAACATCGCCGATGCCTACGGCATCGTACGGGGCGGCGAAGTCTTCCTCCTCAACGTGCACATCTCGCCGTACGAGCGCGGGGGGTACGTCAATCACGACCCTACGCGCCTGCGCAAGTTGCTCCTGCACGCGCGCGAAATCAGGAAGCTCATCGGCGCGATCGAGCGTGAAGGACTGACGCTGATCCCGCTCGAACTCTATTTCCGGCGCGGGCGCGCGAAGGTTCGCATCGCGCTCGGCAAGGGGAAAAAGCTGCACGACAAGCGCGACGACTCCCGGAAACGCGACGCCGATCGCGAGATCGCGCGCGCGATGCGGCGGCGATGATCGCGGCACTGCTCGCCGTCGCGCTGCTGCAGCAGGGAGGTGGAGCGCCGGCCTCGTTGACCGTACGCATCGGGGAGCGGAGCAGCGGTGTGCCGGTCGTCGTCACTCAGCTCGGCGCGATGGTGCGGCTCGACGACGTCCTCGCCCCGTTAGGCGCAGTCCTTATGCGCGACGATGAGGAGCGATTCCGCCTCTTCGTGAGCGGGACGGAGTTCACGCTGCAGACCGGGCGCGCCCTCGTCGGCGTGCGCGGGAAGAATGAGTCGCTGCCGGCCCCGCCCACGCGATCCGGGGGACAGTTGTATATCCCCCTCGCGCTCTTCACGGAGGTCGTGCCGCGAGCCATTCCGGACCTGAT
>CAZWVG010000383.1:0-4640 GCA_964637355.1 uncultured Gemmatimonadaceae bacterium | reverse complement strand
CGCCCCGCCAGCCTCGGCGAGGATGGCGTCCTTCACCAGCCAGAAGTTGGCCAACGCCGTCTTGCCGGGAACGTCGCCGGAAACCGCGTCGCCGGCCAGGAGCTCGGGGTCGGTCCCCGACTTGATCACCAACGTCGACTTGCAGCTCCCCTGCGTCCCCAGCACGAGGACCATCGCCCGCGAGTCGAAGGCGCCGCGCGGCAGGCGCGCCCGCGCGGCGTTTACCACGCTCACCACGTCGGCGCTCTTCGCATCGGCCTGCGCCGCCTGCACTTCGTCTTCCTGCGGGCGGAGATACCAGAGGAGCGCGACGGCACCGATCAGCCCCAGCGCCACCAACCCCACGCGCAGCGTCACCCGCTCGCCGTCGCTCAGGGTGAGCACCGCGCCGAGGAGCCACGCGAGCAGGACGAAGACGACCAGCACCGCGAGGGCCGCATACCATCGCGTCGAGGGATTACGGGCCATGGCCTGGATTTGGACGAAGGAAGAGGGCGTACGCGGACATGGAGACCTCGCCTAACGCGACGCCGCGCCGGTGGCGGCCGGCGCACTCGGCGGCGGCGCCTGGATCATCCCGACCGCACTACGCAACGACAGCGTGCCGGCACCCCACAGGGCCACCGCGAGCACCACGCTCGCGGCGAGTCCCACCACGAGGCGCCGGATCCACGGATCGTGGCTCGTCACCTGGTCGTTTGGGGGGCGCCACCCGGGGACGAACTCCTGCCTCGCCCCGCGAATGCGGCGCGTCCGTTCCCCGAGCTGCGAGGCGATCGCGTGCAGCGCGCCGCGATCGGCCGCGCCGTAGCGCCCCTTGAAGCCGAGCAGGAGGCAGAGATGGTGCAACTCGAGCATGTCGGCGAGCGATGCCGTATCGGGACGCGCGAGGAGGCGTTCGACATGCTGGAAGAACCACTCCCCCGCCATGTGCCCGCCGAACAGCTCGTCCTGCAGCGGACGGCGCGCCCAGTCGTCCCAGGCGGCATCCCGCATGTTGAGCACCGACTCGTCGAGGAGCGCCACCACGGCAAAGACGGCGAGCTGCGTATCCGACGGATCGTACCCCATCGCCTTGGCGTCGTCGTCGGCCTTGCGCAGGAGATGGTGCATCTGCGCTCGGAAGGCGTTTGCGTCGGTGACCGTCCGCTGGTTTGCGCGCAGCCGCGCGATCGCCGTGAGTGCTTCCTCGAAGAGGAGGGCGAGGCGGCCGGCGCCGACGGGGGTCACGGCGGCGGCGCTGGGACCCGCCTGGGACTGACTGGGCATCGATGAGCTCCCGCACGTCTGGATGGGGCCGGCCCCGGCGATCCGTCGCGCAGTGTCCGGCGGGGCGAAACTATGACCCGAGACCGGCATCCGCCATGTGCGCCCTCGGCAGTGTCTCGCGGTACCGTCCCCGGACGATCGGAGGCGCCGTTAGGCATCCCGCATCCACGCCCGTCACACGTCGTCTGACAGATCGTGCCCGATCGCCGGCGCCGATCTCCCGCCGGCGACGGCGCGCGAGATGACCTCTACTCGGCCACGAGTACCGCCACCTCGAGCGCAATGTCGGGGAGCCCCTCGGGGACGTAGACCCCGATCTCCCGCGTTTCCTTGAGCCCCTTGCCGCACGGTCCGGCGATGGTGAGCTCGAAGTACGTCAGGTCGGCGCGCGGTGCGAGTCCGGCCGGAGGCGCCGGGATGTGCTCCATGTCGAGCCCCGGATACGCGCGGCGAACCAGTTCCACGACGTAGCGCGCCGCGCAGACCTTGAGGAGCTGCGGTGCGCGCGCGCGTGTCTCGAGCTCACCGACCGACGAGCGAACGCCAAGGAACCAGCGCGCCCCCGTCGCATAGCAGCGCGGATCGCTCACCGCCCCGCTGTAGAGCACGTCGGAGACCTGCGTCAGCGACACCACGACCGCCTGCGCGGCGATCATCACGTCCAGATGTTCGCGCAGGTGTCGTTCGAGTTGCGCGAAGCACGTCCCCAGGTCCTCATGCGCGTACACCGGGAGGTCGCGCGCCTGCGTGGTGAGCGAGAAGGTGCAGAGTGCGCCAGCGAGGTGCGACAGCTCGAGCCACAGGCGCTCGGGGTGCGCGTTGCGCGTCGCCAGCATGTGACGAAGCGGCGCTTCGGCGGAGCGCACCGCGTGCAGGAGCCAACGCGTCGCGAGCTCGTTGCCGACATATGCCGCCGGGGTGCTCGCCCCGGGCGCCACGCCAGGGGCGTCGAGCATCGCGCTCAGTGCCGCCCCCTTCGCTTCCACCATGCCAACCACTCGGCGAAGGATGGAGACGAGCTTTTCGCTCGCCCCCACCTTGAGGCACGGCGGGACGAAGTCCCCATCGACCACGAAGCGCCCCCCCTCGTCGCGCCGCACGCGGGCGATCGGGAGCGCGACATCGGTCGCGCCGAGTTCACGATCGAGCACCAGGCGCAGCTGCTTTTCGGCGAAGTGAACCTCAGCACTTTCTTCACCCGCCGTCTCGTCGCGCACCTTGGCCACGACTTCGACGAAGCGCCGGTCGTTGGCCGTTCCCGGTGCGGCACCATCGAAGGCGCGCCCGAACTCGGCGCTCGCACTGTCGTCGGTGAAGCGTACGTTGGGTGCGTTCTCACGCCAGGCCGGGAGCGCGAGATAGACAACGTGCGCGTCGCGATCCGGAGCGAAGCGCGGCGCGATGGGCGATGATTGCGGCGGGCGATCGGAGTCGGGAACCGAGATCACCGTCCCGTCGGGCATGATCCCGCGCGCGAACGCCACCGCGAGCGTACCGCCCGCGAGTGCTTCGGTGTCGAGCGATGCCGAGGTGATGCCGTATGCAAATGGAAAGAGCGCGTCGAGCGCTTCGGCGACTGTTTCCTCGCTATGTCGGCGCTGCGCCTGAAAGTGATGCGGGGCGAGATACATCCCCTCTTCCCAAACGACGCGGCTCTGTCGGCGAGGTGCCAGGCGCACGGAGTAGTCCCGGTAGGTGACGTCGTCGGGGGCGCGACTGCGAGCGCACCACGACATGGCTCGATGGCAACCGCACCACGACGTGGCTCGATTGCATACACGCGGCAGCGGGTGAACAATATAGCTCGGCGCCAAGCGCCGCCCCTGCCGTCCTCATCGTCATCTCAGCGCGCCGTGTCGCGCGCGTCGACGGCGGCGTTCTTCCAATCATCTCCTGATGACCACGCCGAACTTCGAGTCCCGGTACCAACTCCTCAAGTGTGTCGCGGTCGCAGATGGGATTCGCACGCACAATGCGTTGGAGACGGTGACCGGGCGCGTGGTCATGGTGCACCTCGCCGATGCCGCCTGCCCCGAAGCTGTCGCCGCATTTCGCGGAATGCTCGGGCGACTGTCGGCGCAGGACAAGGCACGAATCCTCGAGACGGCGACGGTGTCGTCGGGCTTCGCGATCGTCACCGAGTTCCTGCAAGGACTCACGAGCTTTCCCGAATGGCTTGACCAACGTGCCCTTCCCGAGGTGAGTCGCGCCGACTGGTCCGACGTGGAGGGTTTCAGCGTCGAGGCGCTGCGTCAGCCGCCGCCGGCGCCGACGTATCCCCCCGCTTCACCGCCGCCGGCAGCTGCAACGCCCCCGGCCTTTGCTCCGCCGCCGGTACCGACCCCCGGGCCGCCCCCCACTCCCCCCGAATCGCGCCCGCCGGGTGAGTTCACGAAGCTCTTCGGTGTGATGGCACCACCCGATGGCAGCGACCTGGCGGCTCCCCCACCCCCGCCCGCTGTTCGTCCGGCGGAACCTCCCCCCGCACCGGTCACGCCTCCGCCGCCGCCGAGCAGTCCGATGCTCGGCGATCTGAGACTTTCGACCACCGGGAACGCGCCGCTCTCGTCGCGCGCGACGCCGGGCGCGGCACCGACCGTACCGGAGTTCCCGATACAGTCGGCGCCCCCCGAGCCCGCAGCGCCTCCGCCTCAGCGCCAAGCGCCTCCCCCCGACGCACGACAGCCTGCTCCGCCTCCTCCGGCGTCGCCGCCCGCACCTCCTCCGGCAGCTCCGCACGCGCCCGCGCCAGCGCGGTCGGAGCCCTCGCTCACGCCCGGAGAGTTCACGCAACTCTTCAATCCGATAATGCCCGCGGGGGGAGCACCATCGTTCTCGCCGCCCCCCGCGCCGAAACCTGCGTCTCCTCCGGCCTCGCCGCTCGACGCCGTCGCGTTCCCGCCCCTCCCGCCTCCGGTTCGCCCCGCCGATCCGGCCCCGCGGAGCGAGCCACCGCGCTACCCCCCAGCGGCGCCCGCAGTCGATCCCTTCTCTCCCTTCGCCGGCTCGGCCGGACCCGGCCCGGTCGACCCGCGTGCGCCGAACAGCGGCTCGTCATCGCCACTCGGCGGAGCGGTACCTCCCGGGCAGTCGCCGCTGGGGATGCCCCCGGTTGCTCCCCCGCGCGCCGCAGCGCCGCGCGGTTTGTCGCCGCTGGGTGGCGCGCCAAGCGATGCGGGGGCGCGCCAATCGCCATTCGGAGCCGGAGGCGGGAGCTCGCCGATCGGCGGTTCGCCGTTGGGCGGTTCACCGTTAGGCGGTTCGCCGCTCGGTGGCGGGGCGGGAGGCGCGAGCTCCCCGCTCGGCAGCTCGCCACTTGGCGGGGGAGCGCCGGGTCGCGCGCCAGCACCGCCGCCAGCGGCAGCGTCCCC
>CAZWVG010000382.1:0-4642 GCA_964637355.1 uncultured Gemmatimonadaceae bacterium | reverse complement strand
GAGCCTTCCTTGACGAGCCCGAGCAGGATGTGCTCGGTCCCGATGTATTCGTGATTGAAACGCTGGGCCTCCTGGTTGGCGAGGGCCATGACCTTGCGAGCCCGATCGGTGAAGCGTTCGAACATCCTGACTCTCCCTGCCTGAACTTGCTTTCTCGGGGCACTGTAGGCGAACGCCCCGTAACCGCTTGTTCGTCCGCCGACGGATCGGGATGCTCCGAACCGACGGTTGACGCACAGACACGTCTTCCGAGCAGCGAGCGGGGCGCCGCGGCCCGGGAGGACGTGCCGGTCTCAGATCGGCGTTTGGACGCCCTCTGCTGAGGGTTCGGGCGGGGGAAGGAACGGATGATCCCAAGTTGGGCGGCCGTGACTGCCATATGGGCGCCCCCGGGCTCCGGGGGTATTTCTTAGGAATGCCCCTCATCCCCTGCGCCCCGGCACGGGAACGCATTTTTTGGTCCGTGGCGCGTTTCTTATTGTTCGGAAGCGATCCGGGTGTAGTATGGAAAACGCCTCCGCCGGTTGGGTCCGGTGTTGGCATTTGGTGTGATGCCCGCAAGAAAAGAGTCCCAGAACGAGGAACCCACGAGATGAGCAGACTGCACGGTATCGCCGCGCTCCTTGCCGCAGGCGCGGCCACGAGCCTCACGTCCCCCGCTTTCGCCGCTGAGAACTGGGAGGCTGGCATCCTCCAGACTCTCACCTCCGCCCTGGAGAACGACCCGAACGACGCCACCTCCATGTTGCGCATGGCCGCGGTCCTCCGGGACATGGGCCGCATCGGCGAAGCCACGACCTGGGAGAACCGCGCGAAGGCCCTCGGCCCCGCGGCGCGTGACTTCAATGTCCAGATCGATGGCGGCTGCACCCCCAACACCGGCCCCGACATCATCGTCGGCGACCTCATCTCCATCGGCAACTACACCTCCAGCGGCCAGGTCGGCGGCATGCTCGCCTTCTCCATCGGCACCACCTCCTGCAACCTCGGAAGCCAGAACGTCAACTGGATCTCCAACTCCACCGACCACCCCGTCATCGCGCAGAACTTCTACCGCATCAAGGACGGCCGCATCGAGCAGATCGGCCTCTCGTGGCTCAAGCACGGCTTCACCGCCCTCACGCAGAATCTCTGCTGCTCCTGCAACGGCGCGGGCGGCTCGGTGCTCGGCGTCGGCTGCTCCGACCCCTACTCCTCCTCGCTCAACGGCTCGCAGACCAACCTCGGGCCCCGCTGGGAAGTCAACGCCTCCACCGGCGCGTTCTCCTGGCCCTCCCCCCAGCGTTCGTGGACGCCCCCGGGAACCAACTCCCTCACCAAGCGCATCCAGGTCAACCCCGCCGATCTCGACCCCGCGCTGAACGCCGGCGCGATCTACATCGCGGAAGGCCAGTACATCTCTCCCCATGACGCCGCGTTCGCCGGTCTCACCCAGCCTCTCGGCAACGGGCTCAACAACGCGTCGTACCGCCGCTTCAACGTGACCTGGAACGCCGGCGGTTGGGCCACCAGCCTCCCGTTCTCCGCGTCGACGGTCCGTGAGAAGCCCGCCATCCAGGCGTGGCAGGACTTCGACCCCTCCGTCACCCTCGTCAACGTTGACATCCCCGGCGACGGCGGGCTCACCGGCGGCAAGGTCGGTCGATTCATCATCGGCTACAAGGTCACCAACAACGGCAACGGCACCTGGACGTACGAGTACGCGGTGTTCAACCTCAACTCGCACGCCTCGGCCTCGTCGTTCTCCGTCCCTGTCGGCGCCGCCGCCCTCACCAACGTCGGCTTCAAGGACGTTGCCTACCACTCCGGCGACGGCGACGGAAGCCCCGCCTCCGCCTCCTTCTACAACTACGACGGCACCGACTGGGTTCCCACCAACTCCGGCGGCAACATGAGCTGGAACATGGTCCCCGTCACCCCCGTCGGCAACTCCAACGCCCTCCGCTGGAGCACCCTCTACAACTTCCGATTCACCGCCAATCAGCCCCCGGTGCCCGTCACCGCGACCCTCGGCCTCTTCCGCACCGGCGGCTCGGCCACGGCCCAGCTCATGGGTCCCGCATGCCTCCTCGAGGGCGACTTCAACGGCGATAACGTCGTCAACTTCGCCGACCTCAACCTCGTCCTTTCCTCCTACGGCACGACCTACGGCTTCTCCCACCTCAATCAGGTCCTCTCGAACTACGGCTCTGAGTGCAACTGACGCGCGTCACTTCTTGACACGCTCCTGAGTTCACCACGCCCGGCCCCTCGGCCGGGCTTTTTCATGCGCCACTTCATGCGCCACCCCTCTTTATTCGGATTGTGTTCACTAACTTCCAGCCGCGGCTCAGAGATACCGGAATCCCGATTGCTTCTGGCGTCCCGATCGGTAAGTTGAACGTGACGTTTCGGCCTTTGTGGGGGCTGTCGTTGCCTCGCTCAACCAAAAAGGAGATAGCCACGTGAAGACCCGCACTCTCGGCGCCGGCCTGCTGCTTGCGCTCGTTCCCGCCTCGATCTCACTCGCTGATACGGCTGCCACCACGACCCAGGCATATCAGGGCTACGTTGACGACCTTACCCAGCTCGTCGAATCCAACCGCGAAGACGTGCATGCCATGATCCGCCTCGGCGTCATGCTCCGTCAGCTCGGTCGCCACGGCGAAGCCGAGAAAGTCCTCGCTGAGGCCGCCGTCCTCGAGCCCAATCTCAATCGCCTCCTGAACCCCGGCGCGATGTCCGACGGCGGGCCGTGCGTCGATTGCGGCCGCTCCGTCGGCGCGGACGTCATCGTCGGCGACCTGAACGGCATGGGCAACTACACCTCCGGCGGGCCGATCAATGGTCAGCTCGCGTTCTCCGTGGGCACCACCTCCTGCAACCTCGGCACCGTGCCGCTCACGTGGTTCCAGAACACCAACGCGCACCCCGTCATCGCGCAGAACATGTTCCGCCTGATGAACGGCCGATTCGAGCAGATCGGCATGTCCCACCTCAAGCACGGATTCTGCGCGCTGCAGCAGTTCATCTGCGGCTCCTGCACGCCCGTCGGCGGCGGCTGCGAGCAGTGGCTCGGCGTCGGATGCTCCGACCCGTACTCCGCCTCGCTCAACGGCGACCAGGGCAACCTCGGGCCGCGCAACGAGGTGAACGCCTGGACCGCGTCCTACCCCTACCCCTTCACGTTCCGCACCATCGACTCCAACCTCAGCCGCCGTCTCGTGGTGAACGCGTCCGACATGAACCCGACGCTCAACCCCGGCGCGATCTACTTCGTCGAGGGCATGTACGTCGACGATGACGACGCCGCGGCCGGCAACGGCATGAACAACGCGTCCTACCGGCGCTTCAACCCGTTCTGGAACGCCGGCACGGGCACCGTCTCCAGCGTCTCCTTCGGAGCGTTCACGACGCAGCGCCAGAAGCCCGCCATCCAGGCGTGGCAGGACAACGACACCGGCGTCACGATCGTCAACGCGGACGCGCCCAGCGACGGCCGCTTCATCGTCGGCTACAAGGTCACCGACAACGGCAACGGCACCTGGACGTACGAGTACGCGGTGCAGAATCTGAACTCCGATCGCTCCGGCCAGGCGTTCTCCGTCGCGGTCCCGGACGCGACCAGCCTCACCAACGTCGGCTTCCACGACGTGTTCTACCACTCGTGGGACGGGCACCAGAGCAACTTCAACAACCAGCGCAACTACGACGGCACGGACTGGACCCCCACCCACTCCGGCGGCCAGATGACCTGGGCCACCAACACCTTCGCCAACGACCCCAACGCCAACGCGCTCCGCTGGGGCACCCTCTACAACTTCCGCTTCACCTCCAACGGCGCCCCCGTCGCCCGCGCCGCCACCATCTCCCTCTTCAAGCCCGGCTCCGGTGGCAACTCCGTCTCCGTCTCCGTCATGGGCCCCGCATGCGTCCTCGACGGCGATATCTCCGGCGACGGCATCGTCAACTTCAATGACCTGAACCTCGTCCTCTCCGCCTACGGCACGACCTACGGCTTCACGCACCTCAACCAGGTGCTCTCGCAGTTCGGGCAGTCCTGCCTCTGATGCAATGAGCTGACCACTCGCGTCCAACGCGAGTCGCGCGAAACACAACGCCCGGTCGCTTCGGCGGCCGGGCTTTTTCGTGCGCCGAGCTCGAACGGCCCCCTCATTCCCCGACGACGCGACCGTCACGCAGACGCACGATCCGGTCCGCACGAGCGGCGACCGACTCGTCGTGCGTGACCATCACCATGGTCTGGCCGCGATCCCGGTGCAACGCGCCGAGCGCGTCGAGAATCGACGCGCCCGTGACGCGATCGAGATTCCCTGTCGGCTCGTCGGCGAGGAGCGCCGGTGGCTCGTTGATGAGCGCTCGCGCGATGGCGACGCGCTGCCGCTCGCCCCCGGACAACTCCGCGGGCCGGTGGCGTAGGCGGTGCGAGAGCCCGAACGCCTCGAGCAGCGCCGATGCACGTGCGCGAGCCTTGTCCCGAACCCGCGCGTATCCCAGCCGCCCGTGCGCCGCCATCGACGCCACGAGGACGTTCTCCTCCACGCTCAGCTCCGGGAGCAGGTGATAGAACTGGAAAACGAACCCCACGCCGAAACGACGCACGCGGTCCAACCGGCGCGCGTCGATCCCCACGAGCGAATCG